>DATHGN010000102.1:0-10305 GCA_035317565.1 Gaiellaceae bacterium | reverse complement strand
GTTCTTTACCATGCGGAAGGCTGTCACCTATGCGAGCGGGCGCTCCGGGTGCTTCACGAGATTCGCCAAGAGATCCCTTTCGACTTCGAGGAGGTCGATATCGACGGGCACCCGCCCCTCGAGGCGCGCTACCGGGAGTGGCTTCCCGTCGTCGAGATCGACGGAGAGCGGGCATTCGTCTACTACGTGGATTCCGCCGCCTTGAGGCGCAAACTGGCCGCACAAACTTGACCTACGCGGCGGCTTGCCGCCTCGTGATACAACGGGTTCGGGTTGTCACAAACTCTCGACACCAAGGGCCCTGTGGCCGTCTCCGACCGGCTCACCGTGGGCGTCGCGGCTCGTCTGTCACGCTACCTCCAGGTGCTGACCCAGGCGAAGAAGATGGGCAAGGAGCGCATCTCCTCCCAGGAGATCTCCGACTACACCAACATCAACGCGACCCAGATCCGGCGTGACCTTTCCGCGTTCGGCAAGTTCGGCAAGCGCGGCGTCGGCTACAACATCGACTCGCTCCTCGGGGAGATCCGCAAGATCCTTCGCACGCAAGGTCAGCACAACATCGCGCTGATCGGGGCCGGCCGGCTCGGCCAGGCAATTGCGAGCTCTCCGATCTTCGCGGAGCACGGGATCAACATCGCCGCCGTGTTCGACACCGATCCGGACAAGGTCGGCCGCGGCGTCGGCAACGTCCCGGTGAGCGACTACGCGCGCCTCACCGACACGATTCGCGAGAAGAACATCATCGTCGGCGTCGTAGCGGTGCCTGCCGACAATGCGCAGAAGGTCGCGAACGATCTCGTCGAGTCGGGCGTCCGGATCATCTTCAACTATTCCGAGGCTTTGCTCGACGTCCCGCAGGACGTGGCCGTCCATACGTCGAACCCCGCGGTCGAGCTCCTCTACGCGCTCTACTTCTACTTGACGTAGCGGCACCGTCGGGAGCCCGATGAGGATCCTGCTCTGGCACGGCTACCTCCTCGGGGGCACCGGGTCGAACGTCTATACCCGTGCGCTGGCCCGAGAATGGAGCCGCGCGGGTCACGACGTGACGGTGATCTGCCAGGAGCCGCACCCCGAGCACTACGACGTCGGCGGCGCGAAGGTCTTCCGCCCGAACGTGGGACCGCTGCTGCCGGTCTTCGTGTTCGATCGCTACGAGGGCATCGAGGCTAGGTTGCTGCAGGACTTCACGCGTGCCGAACGTGACCGCTACGTCGCCCTGAACGCGACGGCGTTGTGCGCGCACATGCCGGCCGATCTCGTGTTTGCGAACCACGTGCTGCTGGGTGCTCCGGTCGGGGTCGCAAGCGGCGTGCCGTTCGTGGTCAAGGCGCACGGCTCTGAGCTCGAGTATTCGCTCCGCGGCAACGACGACCTGACGACCTGGGCCAAGGAGACGCTTCCCTACGCGAAGGCCGTATACGTCGGATCGACTCATATCCGCGAAGTGCTCGAGGACGTGGTCGGTCAGGTCGACCGCGTCTACGAGGTGCCGCCGGGCGTTGACGTCGACGAGTTTCGCCCCGCGCCGCGCGAGGAGGCGCTGCAAGAACTGCTCGCTGAGGCGCGAGCCGATCCTCCGAACCCCGGGAACGCGAACGAGCGTCATCCCGACGACGGGAACGCGGAGCGCTTCGCACAGTTCTTCGCGAGCGACGAGCCGACGGTCGTCTACTTCGGCAAGCTCATCTACAACAAGGGCGTCCACATCCTGTTGGACGCGCTCCGTGAGGTCGATGCCCGTGCGGTCATCGTCGGCTTCGGCGACTACCGTGAGGAGCTGGAGCGAGCGGCGCCGCCGGGAACGCTCTTCACCGGGCCGCTCGAGCACCGCCACCTCGTCCACCTGTTGCCGCTGGCCGACGTCACGGTCGTGCCGTCGATCTTCCCGGAGGCGTTCGGAATGGTTGCGGCGGAAGCGGCAGCCGCCGGATCGCCGCCGCTCGTGGCCCGTCACTCGGGGCTCGCCGAGGTCGCGGAGGGCCTGGAGGCCGGCTATCCGGCCGAGTTACGGCACCTCGCGAGCTTCGAGACGGGCGATTCGGCGGATCTGGCCGGAAAGCTCGGCGAGCTGCTTGCGCTCACTCCCGAGGCTCGAGCGGACCTCGGCGCCGCGGCGCGCCGCGTCGCAGTGGAGCGCTGGAGCTGGTCGAGCGTGAGCGAGCGCCTGCTATCGCTTCATTTACCCTAGTGACGTGGGGGATTCGCAAAAGCTGAGCCCGGACGAGCAGGTCAACTCGGCTCGCGAGGCGTTCGACGACGGACAGGACTTCACGATCGCCGTCGAGGAGGAGTTCGCCCTGCTCGATCCCGACACGCTCGAGCTGACGAATCGATTCGAGGAGCTGAAGGCAGGCGCTGGAGGCACCGAGCTCGACGAGCACCTCGTCGGCGAGCTGATCGCCTCGGAGATCGAGGTGAAGACGGGGAAGTGCGCAAACTTCGCGGAAGTGTCCGAGCTGATCGCGCGACGCCGTGTGCAGCTCGGCGAGCTGGCCGACGAGTTCGGAGTCGCGCTCAGCAGCACAGGCACGCATCCCTGGAGCCGCTGGCAGGACCAGCGCATCATCGACACACCTCACTATCGCCGGAACAGCGAGATCCTCCAGTACGTCGTCTGGCGGAACAACAGCTTCGGCATCCACGCACACATCGGCATCAAGGGCGCGGACCGGGCGATCGCCGTCTGCAATGCATTTCGCAACGTGCTCCCCGAGCTGCTCGCGCTCTCCGCGAGCTCGCCGTTCGTCGAGGACTGCGTCACGGGGCTGCATTCGGCGCGCACCGAGATCTTCACGAAGACCTTCCCGCGCTGCGGCGTGCCCGATGCCTTCGACGGCTGGGCCGCCTACGAGGAGTACGTGCGCTTCCTCTATGCGACCGGGTCGATCGACGAGCACACGCAGATCTGGTGGAGCGTCCGCCCGCATCTTGCGTATCCGACCGTCGAGGTGCGCATCTGCGACGCGCAGCCGGACCTCGCGGAAGCCCAGTCGCTGACAGCTCTGATCTACGCCCTGGGCGCTCGGTTCGCGCGCGCGATCGACGAAGGCGAGCCTCTACCCGATCTGCCGCACCGGTTGATCGAGGAGAACCTGTGGCGCGCGATCCGCTACGGCCTCAGCGGCGGGCTGATCGACTTCGAGCGAGGCGAGGTCGTTCCGGCGCGAGCGCGGATCGAGGCGCTGATCGAGTGGGTGGGGCCCGTTGCAGGTGGGATCGGCGCTGCGCCCTTCCTCGCCGTCCCGGCGACGAATGCGGCCGAGCGTCAGTACAAGCGTCAAGAGGAGCTCGGCTCGCATCGCGACGTCTTCGTCGAGCTCGTGCGCCGGCCGCGAGAACGCGTCGGTGGCTGAGGCCGTCCAGGGGATCGGAGGCGTCTTCTTTCGGGCGCGCGACCCGGACGCGCTTCGTGCCTGGTACGCCGAGCAGCTCGGGATCGACATGGAGGACTACGGCACGACGTTCACCGCCGCCGAAGGCGACCAGACGGTCTGGGCGCCGTTTGCCGCAGACACCGAGTACTTCGGCTCGACCGGGCAGCAGTCGATGGTCAACTTCCGCGTGCGCGATCTGGACGCGATGCTCCAGCAGCTCCGCAACGCGGGCGTCGCTGTCGACGGACGGGTAGAGGAGATGGAGTTCGGCAGGTTCGGTTGGGCGACCGACCTGGAAGGGAACCGATTCGAGCTCTGGGAGCCCGCATGAGCACGCCGTCCGACGAGCAGCTCGTGAAGCAGCTCGAAGAGGAGTTGAAGAAGCTGAAGGTCTCGGACCTCCTCGTCCAGACGCTCTACACCGTGTCCTCACTCGGTTACCGGCGGCTCTCCGAGGAAGAGCGCGACCTCGACCAGGCGAGACTGGCGATCGAAGCGCTGCGGGCGCTCCTCCCGGTGCTGGAGGGCTCGGCGAGCGAGGAGCTGATCCGGGACTTCAAGCAGGTGACCGCGAACCTCCAGCTGGCCTACGCGGACGCGACGAAAACCGACGCCTGACCCGGAAGAACGCCCCGCGATCGGCCGTCTTGTTGGCGAGATGGCAGTCGAGATCCCAAGCGGTATCCGCTGTGGCTGCGGCTACGTCCTCTGGGGGGACGACGAGCAGAACCTGCTGGTCACCGCCGATCTCCATGTCCGGAGCGCGCATCCCGGCCTCGTCGGCACCCTTTCCCCGCTCGAGCTGGCCCGCCCGGCGGATGAGGACGAAGCAGCGGCCTGAGCCTTCGAGCGGCGCTCGCAGGGCCGCCATGTGATAGAAAAGCCGCCGCGCCGAGACCCCTCGGCGCCGACTTTGTGAGGGGGTAGGGACGCTGATCGTCGGGAGCTTTTTCAACGACCATCCGGTGCTGTTCGCGCTTGTCTGCGCGGCGGTGGCAATCGCCTACGGCATCGGGCTGACCTTCTGGGTGCTGAGCCGCCCGGACGGGAACGACCGCATGCGGGAGATCGCGAAGGCGGTCCAGGAAGGCGCGGCCGCGTACCTGCGCCGCCAGTACATCACCATCGGCGTGGTCTCGATCGTCCCATTCCTCCTGCTCGGCTTCTACAACAAGCTCGGGTGGGGGACGGCGATCGGCTTCCTCGTCGGCGCCGTGCTCTCCGCAGCAGCAGGGTTCATCGGGATGAACGTCGCCGTGCGCGCGAACGTGCGCACCGCCGAGGCCGCCCGCGAGGGGCTCAAGCCGGCGCTCGACGTCGCGTTCCGCGCCGGCTCCGTGACCGGCCTGATGGTCGTCGGTCTCGGATTGCTCGGCGTCGCGGGCTACTACTGGGCTCTCACCGATTGGCTCGGGCACTCGCAGGACTCGGCGATCGACGACCTGATCGGGCTGGCGTTCGGCGGGTCGCTCATCTCGGTCTTCGCGCGGCTCGGCGGCGGCATCTACACCAAGGCTGCCGACGTCGGCGCCGACCTCGTCGGGAAGATCGAAGCGGGCATTCCCGAAGACGATCCCCGGAACCCGGCGGTGATCGCGGACAACGTCGGCGACAACGTCGGCGACTGCGCTGGGATGGCGGCCGACCTCTTCGAGACCTACGCCGTGACCGCGGTCGCGGTGATGCTCCTCGGGACGCAGTTCCCGTCGAGCCGGCTCGCGCTCTATCCGCTTGCGCTCGGCGGCATGTCGATCCTCGCCTCAGTGATCGGCACGCTCTTCGCGCGCGTCGGGCGGAGCGGAAACATCATGAACGCGCTCTACAAGGCCGTCCTCGTCGCGACGGTGCTCTCTGCGATCGGGTTCATCCCGGTGACGATGGCGTACGACGGCGGGAAGTTCAGCTTCACGGATCTCTACGCTGCGTCACTTGTCGGCCTCGTCGTGACGTTCCTGCTCGTTGCGATCACCGAGTACTACACGGGCACTCGCTGGGGACCGGTGAAGTCGATCTCCTCGGCGTCGCAGACCGGACACGCCACGAACATCATCTCGGGCCTCGCCGTCGGCATGCAGGCAACGGCGCTCCCGGTGATCGTGCTCGCCGCGGGAATCCTCGTTGCGCATCATTTCGCGGGGCTCTACGGCATCGGCGTCGCGGTGATGGCGCAGCTCTCGATGACCGGCCTGATCGTCGCACTCGACGCCTACGGCCCGGTGACCGACAACGCAGGCGGTATCGCGGAGATGGCCGACCTACCGGACTCGGTGCGTGCGATCACCGATCCGCTGGACGCGGTCGGCAACACGACCAAGGCGGTGACGAAGGGTTACGCGATCGGCTCCGCCGCGTTGGCGGCGCTCGTCCTCTTCGACTCGTACACGACCGGTCTTGCCGACCAGGGCCTGCCCTCGGTCTTCAACCTCAACGACGCGTGGGTGATCGCCGGTCTGTTCGTCGGCGGCCTCATGCCGTTCCTCTTTGCCTCGCTCGCGATGCAGGCGGTCGGCCGTGTCGGCGGCGAGGTCGTCACCGAGGTGCGCCGTCAGTTCCGTGAGATCCCCGGGATCATGGAGGGGACGACCCGGCCGGAATATGGGCGTGCCATCGACATCGTCACGGGCTCGGCAATCAAGGCGATGCTGCTCCCGGCGCTGATCCCGATCGTGTTCCCGATCGTCGTGGGAATCATCAGCGCCCGCATGCTCGGTGGGCTGCTGATCGGCACGATCGTGACCGGCCTCTTCCTGGCGATCTCGATGACCTCGGGCGGAGGCGCCTGGGACAACGCGAAGAAGCTGATCGAGGACGGAGCCTTCGGCGGCAAGGGCTCCGAAGCCCATGCAGCATCGGTGACGGGCGACACGGTCGGCGATCCCTACAAGGACACCGCCGGGCCGGCGATCAACCCGATGATCAAGATCACAAACATCGTCGCCATCCTGATCATCCCTCTGCTCGTCTCGATTCACGGCTAGCGCGCCGAAGCTCTACGCTCCGGCGCCATGAGCACGACGCCGCCGGGCACTGTCGCCCCGCAGCCGCAACGTAGGGGCAGGCGCAGGCAGCAGACGCTCGAGCGGGTGCTCGGGACGCCTGCGCTCTTCGCCACCGCTTACGGCAACGTCGGCTCCTCGATCTACTACGCGCTCGGGCTCGTCGCTGGGATCGCCCTCGGGCTGACGCCCCTCGTCTTCATCATCAGCGGCCTGATCTTCGCCGCCACCGCCGCGACGTATGCGGAAGGGACGGTGCGCTATCCGGAAGCGGGGGGCTCGTCGAGCTTCGCGCGGCATGCGTTCAACGAGCTCGTGTCCTTCGGGGCGGCCTGGGCGCAGATGCTCAACTACATCATCACGATCGCCATCTCGGCGTTCTTCGTGCCGCACTACCTCTCGATCTTCTGGGGCCCACTGCGAGAGAACCCCTGGGACGTCGTTGGCGGGACGGTCGTCGTCGCCCTGCTCGTTCTGCTCAACGTGATCGGGATCAGGGAAGCGGCCCGCCTGAACATCCTGCTGGCCGTCATCGACTTCGCAACGCAGCTCCTGCTCGTGATCATCGGGTTCGCGCTGATCTTCAACCCGCACGTCGTCTTCTCGGCGAACATCCACTGGGGAGTCGCGCCTACCTGGAGCCAGTTCTTCCTTGCGATCCCGATCGCGATGATCGCGTACACCGGGATCGAGACGGTCTCGAACCTGGCCGAGGAGGCGCGCGACCCACCGCGCGACATTCCGCGCTCGATCACGTGGGTCGCGGGCGCGGTCTTCGCGATCTACTTCACGCTGCCGCTGATCGCGCTCTCCGCGCTGCCCGTGGAGAAGACCGCGAACGGCTATCAGACGCTACTCGGCCTCGGGCCGGAGCAGGGCGGCTTCAAGAACGATCCGGTGCTCGGCCTGGTCGAGCACCTCGGCTTGCACGGCGAGGTGCTGCACGTGTCGAAGATCTACGTCGGGATCCTCGCGGCCACGATTCTGCTCATCGCCACGAACGCGGGCGTGATCGGCGCGTCGCGGATCACGTACGCGATGGCGACCTATCGGCAGCTGCCCGAGGTTTTCCGCCGGCTGCATCCAAGGTTCAAGACTCCGTGGCTGTCGCTCGTCGTCTTCGGCGGGATCATCTCGATCCTCGTCCTGCTCCCAGGCCAGACGGACTTCCTCGGGAACATGTACGCGTTCGGCGCGATGCTGTCGTTCACGATCGCGCACGTTTCGGTGGTCGCTCTGCGCGTCAAATCGCGCGACGATCACGAGGCGTTCAAGGTCCGCCCGAACATCCGCGTGCGCGGCGTCGACTGGCCGCTCTTCGCGATCTTCGGCGGGTTGGGCACCGGGATCGCCTGGCTGGTCGTCGTGGTTCAGAAGCCGGAGACTCGGTGGGTCGGGCTGGGATGGCTCATCGCCGGCCTGATCGGATACACCGTGTACCGGCGCTACGTGCTGCGTGAGCCGCTGACGGCGACCTTGCGCGCCCCGGTGATCATCGGCCGGGCGATCGCCCTCGAGTACCGAAACATCCTCGTCCCGGTCAAGCCCGGGCGGCCGTCGGAAGAGGCGATCGACGTCGCCTGTCGCCTGGCCACCGACCGGGGCGCGTCGATCTCCTCGCTGAGCGTCGTCGTCATCGGGCTCGAGTTACCGCTCGACACCTTGCTGGAGGAAGAGGAGCGCCGAGCCGAAGACGCCCTCGACTCCGCAGCGGCGATCGCCGAGCTCTACGGCGTCAACTTCACCGAGCGCCTGGTCCGCGCGCGCCACGCCGGTCGCGCCATCGTGGACGAGGCAACGCGACGCCAGAGCGAGATCATCGTCATGGGCGCCCCGCGTGCAGGCCGCGGCCGCGGCGTGTTCAGCGATACGGTGGACTTCGTGCTCAAACACGCGCCCTGTCGAGTAATGGTGGTTGCCGGACAGAAGGCGGCATGAACGACGCCTACCGTTACGGCGTTGCCATCTTCGCGGTCACCTTCATCGGGATCGGGCTTGCGATCATCGTCGTGACGACGGTCAGAGGCGGCGCGGCGTTCGGCTACCTGATGGGCTTCCTCTTCCTCGCCCTCGGGGTCGGCCGGCTCTATCTGCTCCGCCGGCGGCGCTAACCTCAGCTAGTGGCGCGCAAGCTGCCCCGCCTCCAGCGGGTCCTCGATGCTCCCGCTCTCTTCTCGATCGCGTACGGGGAGATCGCCTCCTCGATCTACTTCGCACTCGGGATCATCACGCTGCACGCCCTCGGGCTCACTCCGGCGGTCCTGCTCGCGACCGGTCTGCTCTTCCTGATCGTCTCGCTCTCCTATGCGGAAGGAACCGCGGCGATCCGCGAAACCGGGGGCGCTGCGACATTCGTCCGGATCGCCTTCAACGACTTCTGGGGCTTCATCACCGGCTGGGTTCTCTTCCTCGACTACCTGATCGTGATTGCACTCTCGGCGCTGTTCCTGCCGCACTACGTCGCCGGTGCCTTCTTCACCAAGTTGCACCGGCCCTGGGACGTAGTCGCAGGGTGCGGGGTGATCGCGGCTGTGGCGATCATCCGTTTGGTCCACCGCACACGCTTGCATCGGTGGGCACTCGTCGTCGCGCTCGTCGATCTCGTGACACAGCTGCTCATCGTCACGCTCGGCCTCGCGATGCTCTTCTCGCCGGATGTGCTCACGACCGGGACCTCGCTCGGCACCTCGCCGACCTGGCACTCGCTCGCGTTCGCGATCCCGCTGGCGATGCTCGCCTACACAGGCCTCGAGACCGTTGCGAACCTCGCCGAAGAGACACGACGGCCCGGACGGGACCTGCCGCGCAGCCTCTTCAGTGCGATCGGACTGGTCGTCGTCCTCTACGTGGCGATCGCAGTCGTCGGGCTCTCGGCGTTCCCGCCGACCCACGGGACTCTGCTCGGGAGCAACTGGATCCGTGCCCCTCTGGTCGGAATCGTGACGCAGATCCGCGAGCAGGTTCCATATTGGATCGGTGCGCCCCTGCAGGTCTTCGTCGGCCTTTCCGGTGCGCTGATCCTGCTCACAGCGGCAACGACGTCGATCTCCGGCTTCGGTCGTCTCGCGTACTCGCTCGGCGAGCATGGACAGCTGCCGCGGCGCTTCGGGATGCTCAGGCCGCGCACGCTCGTCGCGCCGGAATCGATCGTCGCCGCAGCTGTGATCTCGATCGGTCTCCTCATCGGCACGGCGCTGCTCGCGCATCCCGTGCTCTTCCTCGCCAGCCTGTTCAGCTTCGGCGTGCTGCTCGCGTTCACCGCGGCGCAGCTGGCGGTGATCAAGCTGCGCTTCAGCGAGCCACAGCGCCGGCGCCCCTACCGTGTGCCCTTCACGGTCGGCCGGGTTCCGATCCCTTCTGTGATCGGCGCCGTCCTGACCGCCACCGTGTGGATCATCGCCATCGCGACCCACGTGGGCGCCCGCTACGCGGGCCCGGCCTGGCTTGCCGTCGGGCTCGTGATCTACGTCACCGTGCGCAAGTCCCGCGGCGAGGGCCTGCTCGCCCGTGTGGTCTCCGCCGACGAGCATCGCGGGCTCGCCGAAGCGGAGTTCACGAAGATTCTCGTTCCGATGAAGCTCGGCGAGATCGGTGAGGAGATGCTCGCGACTGCGGTAAAGCTGGCGCAGGAGCGCGGGGCCTCCGTCGAGGCGCTACACGTGATCCGCGTTCCCATGGACCTCCCCCTCGACGCGGAGCTCGTCGACGACGAGGAGCGCGCCGAAGCCTCGCTCGCCGAGGCGAGGCTGCTCGGCGCCGACCACGGCGTAGTGGTCGAGGGGCGAACCGTCCGTGCCCGCTCGATCGGGCAGGCGATCGTCCAGGAGGCCCAGGCTCAGGAGGCCGACCTGATCGTTCTCGGCTCGGCGCCGCGCTGGAGGCGCCAGTCCCGCTTCTTCTCTCCGACGGTGGACTACGTGCTCAAGAAG
>DATHGN010000101.1:0-17396 GCA_035317565.1 Gaiellaceae bacterium | reverse complement strand
GAAAGCGCGGGCATGCCAGAGCGTGCCGTCGTCGAGCGGCGACCACGGCAGCTCCGTCCAGCCGGTCATGCCGCTGATCGCCTGCGCGTTGTCCCCGAACGAGAGCCAGGCGACCAGCAAGTCACCCGCCTGATAACCAGCAGGAAGCGTCAACGCCAACGACGTCGCCCCCGTCGTCACCCGAGCCACCCCAACACTCACAAACGAGACCTGCCCACCCGCGCTGCTCGCGGTCCCGTCCGGGGTCGTGACCGTGATCGGCCCCGTGCCCGCACCCGCCGGCACGGTCGTGTTGACCTGGGTTGCCGAGGCGACCGTGAAGGTCGCGCTGGTGCCGTTGAACGCAACCGCGGTCGCGCCGCTCAGGTTCGTCCCCGTGATCGTCACCGCCGTCCCCGCCGCACCGCTCGCCGGGCTGAAACCCGTGATCGTCGGCGGCGGCCCGGTAGCTGCCACTACGCCGCTCGCCGTGAGCCAGGCTCCGATCGCGAAGGTCGCCATCAGGATGAGGAGCGCATTCCGCACCGCCGTCTTGCGGACTCCACGCAGCAACCGCCCGGAATCGGAGGCGTTCAGACTGACGATACGCCGTGCCCAATGGCGCTTGTAACCGCTAAGCCGCGCGCTCAAGGCGTCCTCTCTCCCCGGATCCCGCCGCATCGATGCTCTCTCGCCTAAGTTTCCAGATAGTAGCCCCCTTTTCGCCGCCGTTCAACGGGCAGCGCGATGCTGGAGATGCTGCAAGGACTTTGAGGAGGAGACTTCCGGTGCCTCGCGCCGCTGACTGCTACGGGCTAGGCGTTTTTAGGTGTTGCGATAACGACGACAGTGCCAACGAGCCCGACGTCGACGCCGGAGCGCAGGCTGACCTTGGGAATGATCGACCATGCGACGGCAAGCCGCCTGTCTTGCCAGTGGAAATGCGTCATCAGGCGGCAGAGCGGGCCGAACCCCTTCGGCGAGGCGGGGGTCGACGTGGGCGCGCGGATGACGAGGCTCTGATGGCGGGACTTGAGTGTCAGCGTGGGTTTGCATTGCGAGCCGCCCAGGAAAAGCAATCCGCCCCGTTCGTAGGCGAGCACCCACGTGTGAGAAGCGGGCAACTTCACCAGGTGCGGGCGTTTTTGACCAAAGTCCCATCGGAACCAGCCATGCTGCAGCCAGTAGAAGAGTGCGCCGGCGGACGATGCGGCGAGTTCGGGCTGCGGATCATGGGCGACGCTCGTAGTGGTCACTCGGTCCTCGCCGAAACCGCGACGGATGATGAGCGACGGGTGCGGCCCGATCGCCCCTCGTTCGAAAACGACGCCTCTGTCTGCCAGGGTCACCGAATCGATCCGATAGCAGCGGCCATGTGGGCAGCGCGACATCTGAGCAGCGACCCACTCGCGCCCTGTTCTCATGTGCCGAACGACAACTCGTTGAGAGGACCCCGACTGCTCCGCCCATGCAACCAGGTCCCCGCGCGCTGCGATTGGAGCTGCCAAAGAACGAGTCAGCACGAGCCGCCCGCCTCCGTCGTGACGGACCGCGACGAGTTCCGGACCCGAGGGACGTCGGTCGGCGAACACGACGCGAGTGGCAGTCGAGGCCAGGCCGAATTGGGCGAGCGCGTTTGAAGCGAGCAGTTTGGTCTTCCCCGTCTTCAGCGCGCGTTCCATCAGCATCGACAGAGCACTCCGGGACGTTCCCTGCTCCCAGGTGAGATAGGGGCCCACAACGGCCAGCGGTCTAATGGCTTTTCCTTTGACCAGGAGAAGCTGGCGTGGTTTCGCTTCGGAGTGCACCGCCGCAGTCACACCTCGCTCGGGCTTAGTGGCCTCCCCGAATCTCAGAGGTCCCCACCCTGATGCGGCAAGAGAAAGAACAATCACCAGGCCGCTGTAGCGGACGCAACTCGTCATCCGACTATCGCGAAATTCTCCGTACTTCGACACGAGCTTTCGAATTGTGCCTCTGCCTCAGGCCGAGCTCTGATCTCGGCCAACTAGGCCCGGCACGCGCAGACGCGTCAGCCTTTGGTGGTTACGGGCGACGGCGAAACCGGAGGGACCGGCTTGGCAAGCTGAGTACCGAGCGTCCGAACGAGGCCTTCCTCGAGCTCGATCGTTGGCTCCCAGCCCAGCACCTCGCGGGCGCGGGCAATGTCCGGCCGCCGCACTTTTGGATCGTCGACCGGTAGTGCCTCGTAGACGATGTTGCTGCCCGAGCCCGTCACCATGAGGATCGTCTCGGCGAGTTCGAGGAGGCTGAGCTCCCTGGGGTTTCCAATGTTCACCGGGAGGTGCTCGTGGCTCGACATCAGCATGTGAAGACCGCGAATGAGGTCGTCGACATAGCAGAAGCTACGCGTTTGCGATCCGTCTCCGAAGAGGGTCAACGGCTTACCTTCGAGCGCCTGCCTCACGAACGTCGGGATCGCCCGGCCGTCGTTCGGCCGCATCCGAGGGCCGTACGTATTGAAGATTCGGACGATGCACGTATCGACCCCCTGCTGACGGTGGTAAGCCATCGTCAGAGCCTCCGCGTACCGCTTTGCTTCGTCGTAGACGCCGCGCGGACCGATTGGATTCACGTTTCCCCAGTAGGTCTCCGGCTGTGGATGAATCTTCGGGTCGCCATAGACCTCGCTCGTTGAGGCGAGAAGAAAGCGGGCTCGCTTGTGCTTGGCCAGCCCGAGGGCGTTATGAGTCCCGTACGAGCCAACCTTCAGCGTGTGTAGCGGAAGGCGGAGGTAGTCGATTGGGCTCGCTGGGCTCGCCAGGTGATAGACGCAGGTGACTGGCTCTTCGATTTCGAGATACTCGATCATGTCGTGATTGCGGAAGACGAACGCCGTATCGCGAATGTGTTCGATGTTCTCCAGCGAGCCCGTGTCGAGGTTGTCGACGCAGATGACGCGGTCACCTTTTTCAAGCAGGTACTCGCAGAGATGTGAGCCGAGAAACCCGGCCCCTCCGGTGACAACTGACGTGCTCAAGCCGTACTCAGAATGCCTGCGGGATGGATTTCGTACACCACTCGTTGGGGTGATCAGAGCGCTACGAAGGGATAGGTCTCCAGGTTTCGTGTCGTTGGCACTTGACGGCTGCCCTTCGCGCCGCAACCCTACGATGATGGCGTTTCCACTTCGAGCCTCGGCCGGCTCTTCCGACGCACTGATCTTGGGAGGGAGCCATGGAACTGAATGAGGCCGCACGCCGGATCTTCGGCACACACCTCAGGCTGATCGCACTCTGGGTCCTCTTTGGGTTCCTCGTGGCAGCTCTGTTGCACGCGGGGAATGAACGCACGTACACGGCGACGACCCGGTTGGTCCTCGACACGCCGGACGCGAGAGATCGCTCAGACTCGACCGCGATCGCCGACATGGCCAAGGCCATTGCAACGAGCCCGTCAGAGGTGCGAGGCGCACTCAAGGATGCTCATATAACGACACGCGACCCAGTGGACGTCGCCCGCCACCACGTCTCCGTGACGGCTCTCGGAAGTTCAGCTGTTCTGGACCTTTCAGTCAGCGACCCCAACCCACGGGTCGCGGCGGCCGTCTCCAACACCCTTGCCGCTCGCGTCATCCAGACGCGGGTGAAGGTGAGCAGCGGTCAGCTCCAGCAGGTTCTGACTGAACTGGATAGCCGGATCGCCACGCTGAATCGCAGGATCGGGGACCTGGACGTCCAGATCGCCTCACTCGGACTCACAAACGCCGGGGCGCGTGACGCTGCGCAAAGGTCGCGGGACTTCCTTGCTCAAGCCCGAGGCGTCCTCGAAGCGGAGCGCGTGAGCCTGCTTTCGACCGATGCCCAGCGACCCAACCCCGCGATCATCAGTCAGGCCCCGCTGCCGACGCATGCGGATCCTTCTCGTTTGTTGCAGGACCTGGTTCTTGGTGCGCTCCTGGGCCTGGTTCTCGGGATCGGCTCGGCGGGTCTGATCGAAACGGTTCGGCCGACCTTCGTCGGAGGCGATGTGCTTGCGCGGGAGCTCGACACTCCGCTTCTCGGGTCGCTCTCTGGCGAGCCGGGCGAAAGACAGCGCCAGCGGTTGTTGTCTCTAATCGCCGCGCGGCTTCACCTCGCGGCAGAGGGGGTCGGCGTCCATGACATCGTCTTGCTCGGCGCGGGGACAGACATGGAGCTTCGGGAACTGGCCGAACGGCTGGAAGCGGTACCCGCCGAGGCTCTCCATGCGGTTCCCGACGACACGGAGTTCGCGCGGGCGGCAACGGCCGACGCGCAGGGCGGTGTGCGCACTCGAAGGACCGCTCCCTTGGCCGAGGACCAACCGCGCGACGGAGCGAGCGCCGGAGATCGCGCCCGGCCGGGCATGCGCATCAGGGCGTTCGACGTTCACAGTTCTTTGGTCGATGCGCAGAATGGGGCAGGTATCGCCCTGGTCTCGCCGAGTACCCTCGCGAAGTCGAAACTCGACGACGTCCGTCATCTGCTGAACGCGACCCGCTCGCCTCTGCTCGGTTTGATCACGTACGACGGCTCACCCCTCCGCCCGAGCGCCCGACAGGACAAGCCGAGCCGGCGTTCGGACGGATCTCGAATTGCGAGGAATGGCGCGGTGCAAGCGAGAACGTGGGCGAAGGGCGCAGGTGCCCGCTTGAAAAGCCTGCAGAATCGTGCCCCCCGCAGCTAGAGGGAAGATGCCCCGTCATCTCCCGCTGGGAGCGCGAATTCTCCTCGCGGTCGCCGCTGCCGGCGCAATCGGCGCACTCGCCGTCGGAGGGGACACGCTTCGAGCTGCGTACGACGCCCAACAAGGGGCTGCCCCCGCTTCCGTGAGAATTGCGGGAACCAAGAAGGCACCTCGCTATCGCTACATCTTCTTCTCGGACAAGGCGGCAGCGAAGGTCGCCTCCTACGGCTGGAATCTGATCGACGTCGACAGCAAGGAGCTGGCCGACGGGCTGCCGAAGGGAACGCGCGGCCTGATCTGGATCGGCGACTACGACAACGTTCATTGCAGCTGGGAGCAGTCGGACGCCGCAATCACGAAGAAGATCAAGGGGATGGTCGGAGACCCGAAGGTGGCGGGCTACGTCTTCTCTGACGAGCCCGATCCCTTCGCCTGTCGAACGGCCATAGCGCAGCACAAGAGCCGATCGGCCCTGATCCACTCACTCGACCCGGCGAAGTTCGACGTGGTCGTGATCGACACCAACTCAGGCAAGGCGACCCTCGACCAAATCCCGATGTGGGTGGGCGTTGCCGACTACACGGGGCTCAACACCTACCCGTGTTATTACTGGACCCACCCTTGCGACTACGCCTGGATCGACAAGGTCATCGCGGTCGCCGACAAGGCGAAACTCTCGTACTGGGGTGGCGCACAAGCCACAGATGATGGGAAGGAGTGGCGCTGGCCGACGCCTGCCGAGGAGCAGCACATGCTCAACCAGTGGGCCGCCTCGAAGCAGTCGGGCTACTTGACGTTCGCCTGGAAGTGGGCCGGCAAGACGCTGAGCAGCCGGCCGGGCCTGCTCGCCGTGTTCAAGAGGTTCAACAAGCCGCCTCGCGTGCGCGCGTCGAAGATCGTCGTGAAGGCGGCGACGGCGAGCGAGATCCACTACACCTTCCTCAGCCGGACGTCCGTTGCCTTTGACTGGGCGGGGAATGCCCGGGCCATTCGCTACGGCCGAACTTCGGCATATCGGGCGAAGGTCAACGCCCGTCGGGCCAGCCCTGCACCTTTCTCCTCGCGAGGTCCATTCTGGGAAGCGAAACTGACGGCCCTGACCCCCGGCGCCACCTATCACTATTCGATCGGCGGGCAGCGGGATCACACCTTTGTCACAGCCCCGATTGGGAGCTTCCGCTTCGACGTCGAGGCCGACGTCGGAGACTCAGGGAACGCCAAGAGGGTCGGCCCGACCCAGGCTGCGATTGCGTCCGACAAGCCGGCCTTCGTCCTGGTCCCGGGTGATCTGACGTACGGGAACGACAACGGCCAAGCCGCGGTCGACCGCCACTTCAAAGACGTCATGGTGTGGAGCCGGTCGGCCGCTTACATGCCTGCCTGGGGCAACCACGAGTGGGACACCCCGGCCGACGACCTGCGGAACTACAAAGGACGCTTCGCGATACCGCATGCTCATGGCTCCCCCGGAGCGCCGAGCAAGGGGTGTTGTGGCGAGGACTGGGGCTGGTTCGACGCCGGCCCCGTTCGTTTCATCTCGTATCCCGAGCCGTACACCGACGCAACCTTGCCCGGCTGGCGGACCGCCGCCGACCCGATAATGGCGGCGGCTCAGGCGGATCCGAAGATCAAATTCATCGTCACGTTCGGCCACCGTCCGGCCTACTCATCTGGGTTCCACGCCGGCGAGGAAACGCTTGCGTCGATCCTCGACACGTTCGGTGACCGCTATTCGAAGTACGTCCTGAACTTCAACGGACACTCCCACGATTACGAGCGGTTCCGCCCCATTCATCACGTCGTGCACATCACTGGGGCCGGCGGCGGCTCCGACCTCGAACCGTGGGGCCGCAAGGACACACGCACCGCGTACCGGGCGATGCACCTCGAGCACCTCCGCGGCACCGTTTCACCCAAAGAGATCCGAATCCAAGCGATCTGCGGGCCGTCGACGCCGGACGACAACACTGTCTGCCGGCCCGGGGACGTCATCGACTCCGTCACGATCCCGGCCCCGTAGGCGGGTAGCCGACCCGGGCAGGCGCCACCGAAGGAGACGGTGAGCGTCCGCAGCTGAGCGCCGCTTCAATCGCCCATGGGCTTCAGCTGAGATGAAGGCGGGTTTGCGAACTCGGTCGCACGATTTGTCCCGGTGGGTCCAAACAGGCCATCTGGCCTATTGACACTCATTAATGCCCGGAATACTGTGCCTGATAGGGAGAGGGATACAAGGCCCGTCATCAGGTACTGCGGCCGGCGAGTTTCGCCGACTGAACGGGGGAGAGAGAGCATGTCCGGGGAGATTATGGGGGCGGCGCCATCGGCGCGACTTGACGTCACCGCTAAGCGGGTACTCGACGTCGTGGTTGCAGGGACACTTCTTGTCGTCCTGCTCCCACTGATCGCCGTAGTCGCGGTGGCGATCAAAGCCGGGAGTCGCGGTCCCGTCTTCTTTCGCTGCCGGCGTGTCGGCCTGGGCGCCACGGAGTTGCAAATCCTGAAGTTTCGGAAGATGCGCGACGGGGTCTCGGGCTCGCCGCTCACGACGAGTCACGACGACCGGTTGACGGGTGTCGGGCGGTTCCTCGCGAAATCGAAGATCGACGAGATCCCTCAACTCTGGAACGTCCTGATGGGCGACATGAGCCTAGTAGGCCCTCGACCCGAGGATTTGCGCTTCGTCACGCTCCAGCGCGAGGCCTACGCGACCATCCTCACTGTCAAGCCCGGGATCACGGGGCTGACCCAGCTCGCCTTTGCGAAAGAGAGCGAGATCCTCAAGGGCACAGACAGTGTCGACGATTACATCGAGCGGCTGCTACCCCAGAAGGCGGCGCTCGACGTGTTGTACGCGCAACGGCGCTCGGTGCCGATGGACCTGCGAATCTTGACGTGGACCGCGGTCGCCGTTCTCGCAAGGCGTGACGTCGCCGTCCACCGCTCGACGACCCAGCTCGGGCTGAGACGTCGGCCGAAAGCGCACACGGCCGTGGTGGGGACTGAGGTGAGCGCGTGACCGAGGGGGTCTTCTCACTTAACGATGAGCTGACATCGCGGACGCGCCGTCGGCGTATGAAGGCTGTAGTCCTCGCCGGCGGGCGCGGAGCGCGACTCGCGCCGTACACCTCGGTCCTACCGAAGCCGCTGATGCCGATAGGGGATCGCTCCATTCTGGAGCTCGTGCTCGGCCAGCTCGCTGCGTGTGGGATCACGGACGTCACGCTCTGCGTCGGCTATCTGTCGCACCTGATCGAGGCGGTTCTTCGCAACCGCACGGACGATTCCGTTCAAATCGAATACACGCGCGAGCCGGAGGCGCTCGGCACGGCCGCGCCACTTCGTCTTGTCGAGGGCCTCGACAGCACGTTCATCGCGATGAACGGCGACGTGCTGACGAACCTCGACTTCAACGCTCTCCTCCGCCACCACCGGCGTAATCGCAACCTCGTCACCATCGCTACCCACGACCGTCAAATCCAGATCGACTACGGCGTCCTTCATCTCGGAGTGAATGGGCGACGGAACCAGGTGCGGGCATATGTCGAGAAGCCGGGGATGACGTCGACCGTCAGCATGGGGATCTATGTGATCGAGCCCGAAGCTCTGCTGCACATCCCGCCGGTGGGTTACTTCGACTTTCCGGATCTCATCCACGCACTTCTCAAGGCGGGGAAGTCCGTGGGGGCCTACCGCTACGACGGGCTGTGGTTCGACATCGGCCGCCGCGAAGACTATGAGCGGGCGGCTTCCGCATGGGCAGCAGCAGAAGCAGAAGCAGCTGAGGTGGCCGAATCTTCGTCGGCAGAAGCCGACGTCGCAGTCGGAGTGGACTAGCTACGCATGTCGGCGACGACGGGTGCAGATCGCACTGTTGTGCCGGTGCGTGGCGACAGCAAGGAGGGCGGCGAGCGACCGTGGGTCGTTCCACTGTCCGACGTGCGGGTCAGTGGGGAGATCGAGGACGCCGCGCTCGAAGTCGTACGGTCGGGCTGGTGGAGCATGGGGCAAAAGGTTGCAGACTTCGAGCGCGAGTTCGCGAGCTTCTGCGGTGCGAAGTACGCCTACGCGGTCGCGAACGGGACTGCCGCTCTCCACCTCGCGCTGCTGGCGGTCGGTTGTGGCCCCGGCGACGAAGTGGTAGTCCCGTCACTCAACTTCGTCGCGGCCGCGAACACCATCGGCCACGCCGGGGCGACTCCGGTCTTTTGCGACATCGCGGGTGTCGACGACCTGACGGCTGATCCGAAAGACATCGAGGCGGCGATGGGCCCAGAGACTCGTGCCATCGTCGTAATGCATTACGGCGGCCATCCCTGCCGCATGGATCAGATCACCGATATTGCGTCACGGCGTGGCGTTAGCGTGATCGAGGATGCCGCGCACGCGCCGGGAGCAACGTGGCGCGGTCGGAAGTGCGGGACGATCGGCCGTGTCGGTTGCTTCAGCTTCTTTTCGAACAAGAACCTCCCCATCGGCGAGGGGGGAATGGTCGTCACCGACGACGAGGCGGTGGCCGAAAAGGTGCGTCTGCTGCGCTCCCACGGGATGACCACCATGACCTGGGATCGACATCGCGGTCATGCCCACACCTACGACGTCATGGCGCAGGGCTTCAACTACCGGATGGACGAGATGCGCGCCGCACTCGGTCTGGTTCAGCTCCGACACCTCGAAGAACAAAACGCGCAACGGGCTCGGATCGTCGCCTCTTATCGCGAGGCTTTGGACGGCGTGAACGGATTGGCCATGCCCTTCCCGGGCAACGCGGACGTGATGCCCGCGCACCATCTCGCAGTCCTCATCCTGCCGGAACGCTGCTCGCGCGACGACTTCCGTACGTCCCTCGCAGAGCAAAGGGTTCAAACGAGCGTTCACTACCCACCGATCCACACGTTCTCGGCCTACGACCTAATCGGTTCGCGACGTCCTCTGCCGGTCACCGAGGCGCTCGCACCCCGACTCGTCACGCTCCCCCTCTACCCGCACATGACGTCGACGGACGTCTCGGTCGTCACGAGCGCGGTGCTTGCTGCGACGTGACGGCGACGATCTCATCCGCGTCGCCCCCCACGCGGCGGGTCGCGCCGGCACGGCAGCTCCGCATCGCGCACGTGACTGCGACCTTCTGGGCGGGGTCGGGCGGCATCATTCTTCGAGAAGCGCTGGCGCTCGACGAGGAGAGCTACTCGAACACCATCCTCGCTCCCGGCTACGGAGCCCTCTTCGATCGTGCCGAGGAGGCGGGACTCAGCGTGATCCGGCTGAAACGGATGGGGGCGGCCCGCCGCGTCTATCCGTGGGCGGACGTCGAGGCAGTTCGTGAGCTCACTGCGCACCTGCGCGCCGGAGACTTCGATCTCGTTCACACACATGCAGGGAGAGCCGGTCTGGTCGGCAGGCTGGCAGCGCGGCAGGTCGGCGTGCCTGCAGTCGTGCACACGCTCCACGGCTTCCCTTTCAACGAATTCCAGTCGCCGCTGACTCGCAGCGTGCTGAGGTCGGTCGAGCGGAGGCTCGCCCGGATCACCGACTACTTCCTCACCGACGGCACGATCGTGGCTTCCGAGGCAGTCAGGCTGAAGATCGCTCCCCCTGACCGCATCCGGGCTCTCATCAGCCCCATCGATGCGGTTAGTCCCGTCACAGAGACCACGCGCCGCGATGCCCGACGCCTGCTCGGACTTCCCGACGGGGCCAAGGTCGTCGGAACAACGGCCCGGCTGGCCAGGCAGAAGGCGCCGCTCGACATGGTGGCAGCAATCGCTGCCCTAAGGCGCCCGGATGTGTACATGGTCTGGCTTGGCGACGGTGAGCTGAGAGCCAAGACCGAAAAGCTGATCAGGAAAGAGGGACTTGGCGAACGATTCTTGCTTCCCGGTGCGCGAGACGACGTTTTGCGCCTTCTCCCCGCGTTCGACGTGTTCGCGATGTCGAGCTTGTGGGAGGGGCTTTCCTGTTCCGTCGTCGAGGCGATGACTTGCGGCATTCCCGTTGTCGCAACCGCAGTGAACTCCATGCCGGAGGTCGTCATCCCAGGACAGACGGGGTTGCTGGCAAGACCGGGGGATGCCGCCTCGCTGAGCCGAGCTCTGGCGTACATGCTGGATAATCCGGCCGAGGCCGCCCGCATGGCGGCGGCTGCGCGGAGCCGGATCGGGGAGCAGTTCCGGTCGGACCTCCTCGGCCAGGAGCTCATCGAGACTTACGAGACGGCTCTCCGTCTTGCCGGCAAGCGGAGTCGCTGATGCATGCCTTTCTCGATACAGCCGGGGAGCGTCTGGCGATCGAGTGCTCGCTCCCCTGGGTGATGGAACTGATCGCCGAAGGTGCGAGTGGAGAGCTCAGGGAGTCGGAGGCGGCCGGCGCGGCACTCACCGTGCGCGTCGAGGCGGATCGACGGCCCTTCGACACGCTCGGGTGGGATCTGCTCGCGCGCGGCGCCTGGCTACGTGACGGCGAGCTCGTCATCAAGAACGTCTGCACGGCGGGCTTCGACCTGCACCTCCGTTGCACGCCAGAGCGAGCAGTGTTCACGTATCGCTGGCGTCCGCCCGCACGAGACCGGGCAGCAGCTCGGATCTTGCGGTCGCGATTCCATCTGCTTGCAAGGGGGATCCTCACTCAATACCCCGCGCTCTGGTGGGCTGGGACGCGAGGCCGCGCTCCGCTGCACGCGTCGGCCTGCGTGGTCGGAGACGCGACGCCGCTCGTAACTGCTCCGAGTGGGATCGGTCGTTCCACACTCGTTCTTGGCGAGCTGCGGGCGGGCGGGGGTGCGACCGGCGACAACCTTGGCGTGGGGGATGGATCAACTCTCTGGGGGCTACTCGAGCCGCTCAGAGTCGAGGGCGGGAGCGGACGTCGCATGCCGCATGGGCGCCACGAGATCGCGATGCAGAACCGCGTCGAGGCGCTCGTGCCTGACAGCGTGATCGTCCTCGCGCGAGGACACTCGGACCACTCCTCCCTCTCCGCTTGCACTCCCGAAGCCGCAACGCGCTCTTTGGCTACGAGCACGTACATGGCCGGCGAGCTACGGAGGTACTGGCCTTTCGCGGCGATGCTTGCGCAGGCCACGGGGCTTGGCCCGGCTCACCCGCCGGTGGTCGAAGTCGCGGCCGCCTTCGCCGGCAGGCTGCCCTGCTTCTCGCTTGCACTTGGCCGCCAGTCGGAATCCCGCCTGTCCGACCTTCTGCCAGCCGTAGAGGTCGCTGCGTGAGCGTCACGACTCTGAGCCTCGAAACTGGGTCGGAGCGCGCGGCGTCCGAGATCCGGATCTTCGACAGCCCCGACGCGCCTGCGGATCCACTTGCGTTGGCGGGGCTGCGCGCGGGAGTTGCGAGCGCGGATCTTGCTGCGCCTGCTGTGGTGCTGCCCGATTTCCACTTCAAGGACGACAAGGAAATGCCTTCGAGCATCGCCGTCGCAACGCGAGACACGATTCGGCCGACGCTGACCTGTAGTTCGCTGAACTGCGGGATGGCTCTCGTCGGCCTGGATATCGAACGGCCGGACAGCCGCGCCATTACGCATTTCTATGACCGCGTTCGCGAAGAGCTGCCTCATCCTCCCGGATACCAGCGGCGCCTTACCCAAGACGAAGTTGTTCGCTGCGCCAGTGAGGGAGCGCACTTCGCGGTCGACAAGTACGGCGTTGACCCACGTGCACTCGAGCGCATCGAAGAGGGTGGCCAGCTCGAAACGGATTCGCTCGGCGGAGTGCAGCGGATTCGCCGCGAGCTTCCCTGGTCGGTCAGGGAGCTGTCAAGGCTCAGGTTCGCGACGATTGGGCCGAGCAACCACTTCATCGAGCTCCAGCAGGTCGAAGAGGTACTCGATGCCGAGGCGGCAGGTCTCCTCGGCATCGAGACCGGGCAGGTAACGCTCCAGTACCACGGGGGAGGCGGCGCCCTGGCCGGTGAGTTGGGTGTCCTGTTCGGCAGGCGAAAACGCTATCCGCGGGCTCTGCGCATCCAGATGGCGCTCCAGAAACCTCTCTACCACCTGGCTCGAGCCCGTTCGATCGACCAGTTCAGGCAGAGGAGGGCGCTGTACTTCTCCCGAGAGTTTCCGCCGGTCGAGCGGGACGGAACGGAAGGCGAGCGGCTGTCGCTGGCCAACGTCATGGCCATGAACTACGGGTTCGCGTTCAGGCTTTCGGTCTTCGCAGCTCTTTCCAAGCTTCTGAGCGAATCGTTCGGAGCAGCCAGCAACCTCGTAGTCGACTCGCCACACAACTCGATCTACGAGGAAGAGATCAACGGTGAGACTGCGGTCGTCCACCGACACAATGCAGCACGGGCCTATCCCGCTTCTCGTATGACGCAACACGCGATCTACGGGAGGATCGGCCAGGCGCTCTTGCTTCCGGGTACGAACCGCACGTCGTCCTACCTCTGCGTCGCGGGCGAGGGCGCTCACAGCAGCCTCTACTCGGCGTCACATGGCGCAGGCTCGAACATCAAGGATTTCGTCGAGCGCGGACTCTCAGAGACCGATCCTCGTCGACGCACGACGCTCCGATTCGGCTATTCGAGCAGAGCGCCTCTCGAGGTCGACCAGCTCGACGACCGAGGCGTCGACGAGACCCTCCGCATTCTCGGGGAGCACGACATCGTCCGTCCGGTCGCCAGACTTCGGCCTTTCGCAGTTCTGAATTGAGGAGAGGAACGTTGGCCGACACGAAGCGATGGGGGGCCAACTGGCTCGTCTTGAGCCCACCCGGGGCTGTGCGAGTGGATCTCCGCCGCTGGGGAGCCAACTACCGGGATGCGATGAGAGCGGTGGGCGACCTACCGGCCGGAACACCGGTCGTCCTGTCCGCGGTGGCACCGGGCGCGATCGGCCGATGCAGGTCGTTCGCAGCGAAGACGGGAATCGAAGTGGACGGCGAATATCTCGCGTTCCCGACCGCTTCTGCCCCCGCCTATCTCGTCGAGGACGCACCGGCCACCGTTCGTGTCTTCGTCAAGACGATGCTGGTCGCTCCGCCGCGCGGCTTCTTTGCACCCGTGATCGAAGCCGCCGTCGTCCTGCTCCGCGCGTTGAGCCCCTGGCGGCTCATCCGTGCGGTTGCTCCAGGAAGAGTCGTCGTCGGGAGGCGGCTTTGACGTCGGCGGTCTTGACCAGTACGCCTCCTCAGCCCTCGGCTAAGCCGGACGGGCTTCAGTCGCTCCGCGAGTTCGCCCGTGGTTCGGGGCTGCAGTCGCTCGTCATCGGCATCTCGAAGGACCCGAACGCGAAAATCACCGTGCTGCTCGTCTCCGCGGTCAGCGGCCGGCCCGTCCTAGCCGTCAAAGTCCCGACGACGGATGTCGCGGCGCGGGCGGTCGAGGCCGAAGAGAGCGCGCTGCTGGCGATTCGGCAAGTCGCGCCTCGCAAGGTCGTAGAGGTGATTCCCCGCGTTGTCGATGCGGTCGAGTTCGACGGGCGGCGTGCGACCGTCGTGACTGCAATGCCCGGAATCCCGATGGCAACCTCGTATATCCGCCGGCGGCATACGGCGACCCAGGCGCTGGTGGCCGCGGACTTCAACGCGGTCGAAACCTGGCTCAGCGAGCTCCAGAGTGGGACAGCCGGAAGGCCGGCTCGGATGGACATGGACGGGGGCGTGGTCGCTCGCCTGCGCGAACGCTTTCCCGACGACGTACGTTTCGACGCGGACCTGGACCAGTTGGCGGAGATCAACGACAGGCTTGGTCGAAACGAGACTCCGCGCACCGCCGTCCACGGAGACATGTGGTTCGGGAATGTGCTCCTGGCCGGGACGCAGATCACCGGCGTCGTGGACTGGGAGGCCTGCACCACTTCGGGCGAGCCGATGCGCGACCTCGTTCGCTTCGCGCACATGTACGCGCTCTTCCTGGATCGCCGCACCAGGCCCGGGCGCCGCGTCGCCGGGCACCCGGGCCTGCGGGCGGACAGATGGGGTGCGGGCGTAGAGTTCGCGCTCGACGGAGCCGGCTGGTTCCCCGACCTGTTCCGACAGTTTCTCGAAAGAGGCCTGGCGAGACTCGGAGCGCCCGCTGCGAGCTGGCGGGATGCGGCGGTAGCCGGGATTGCCGAGGTCGCGGCCCTTACGGACGATCACGATTTCGCCCGTCGTCACCTCGAGTTGTTTCGACGCCTCTGTCGAACGGGGCATGCAGGAGCCACCGCATGATGACCGGGCGCAACTTTCGGCCCTCGCTGACGCTGACGCTCCTCGCATGCGTCTTGCTCGTCGTTCTGTTGCTCCCAGCTGCGGTGCGAGCCGCGGGAACCGCCGACGAGATCCACTACAGCTTCACCGGTCCGACTTCGGTTGCCTTCGACTGGCGCGGGACTGCCACCGACATTCGCTACGGAACGACCACGTCCTACGGAACCACCACGGTTGCGCACACGCCCAGTCCACTGCCGTTCTCCTCACCCGGTCCGTTCCAGGAGGTCGAGCTGACCGGTCTGGCTCGCGGCGCGACCTACCACTACTCGATCGGCGGTGGCCCCGACCACACGTTCGCGACTGCTCCCAACGGAGCCTTCCGCTTCGACCTGATTGCCGACATCGGAAGTTCTACCGCATCCTCCAAGGTCGCGACCACGCAGGGTCAGGTGGCCGCGGACAACCCTGCGTTCGTGCTCGCTGCGGGTGATCTGACCTACGCGAACGACAATGGCCAGGCGGCGGTCGATCAGCACTTCAACGACGTCATGTCGTGGAGCCAGTCCGCCGCGTACATGCCGGCCTGGGGAAACCATGAATGGGAAACCGCCGTCGACGACTTGCGGAACTACAAAGGCAGGTTCAAGCTCCCGAACGCGCAAGCCTCCCCGGGCGCACCTGCGGCCGGTTGCTGCGGTGAGGATTGGGGCTGGTTCGATGCGGGCGGGGTTCGGTTCATCTCGTATCCGGAGCCCTATGCGAGCAACACCTGGAGCGGCTGGCAGGGAGCAGTCGATTCGATCATGGCTGCAGCCCAGGCCGACTCGAGCATCCGCTACATCGTCACATACGGCCACCGGCCGGCTTACTCCACCGGGTTTCACGCCGGCGACGCTGGCCTCGCGTCGATCCTGAATGGATTCGGAGACCGGTACTCGAAATACATCCTGAATCTGAACGGGCACTCGCACGACTACGAACGTTTTCAACCGATCCACGGCGTCACGAACATCACAGCGGGTGGCGGCGGCGCCGGCGTCGAGGCTCCCTGGACGACGATCGATCCGAACACGGCCTTCCGAGCCATGCACCTCGTGCACCTGCGCGTCGACGTGACGAGCAGCGGTCTACGAGTCGATGCCGTCTGCGGCCCCGCGACCTCGCAGGACGATACGACGTGCCCGCAGGGATCCGTGCTCGACTCCTACCTCGTCGGCGCGGCGCCGCCCCCGCCGCCGCCGGCTGCAACTATCTACGTCGACCGAGCGAACGC
This sequence comes from Gaiellaceae bacterium, assembly GCA_035317565.1. GTDB lineage: Bacteria > Actinomycetota > Thermoleophilia > Gaiellales > Gaiellaceae > 3-1-20CM-4-69-9. The sequence goes on along the minus strand of DATHGN010000101.1, from coordinate 1,332 downwards.
GTCCTGCTCGAATACCGGTGCTGGGTCGGCAGCACAGCCGTTTTGCACAATCAGTGCCGCCGCCTCGAGGGTCGTCGCCGGTCAGACCGTGCAGGTTGCAGCAGGCACCTATCCGGAGCGTGTCGCCGTCTCGGGATCGGGTTTCGCGAATGCACCAATCACTTTCGCTGCTGCTCCGGGTGCGACGGTGACGGTCACCGGTCAAGCGAACGGCTTCTACATCTCTGGAAAGAACTGGATCACGGTCAGCGGCTTCACCGTGACCAATACGAGCGATTACGGCCTCTACGTGTCCTCGGGGTCGTCTCACATCACCCTCGCCAACAACCACGTGAGTAATTCGGGGGACACCGCCCCCGGAAAGACGAAATCGGGGATCTACTTCAGCAATGTCAGCGACTCCTTGATCGTCGGTAACACAGCCGACCACAACTCCAGTTACGGGATCTACCTCACATCGGGGTCGACTCGCAACGTGGTGGACGGCAACACCAGCTTCAGCAATGCAATGGGCTACCAGCGGGCGGCCTCTGGGATCAGGCTCTACAGCTCACCGGCGAACACGATCTCGAACAACCTCAGCCACGACAATGAGGACTCGGGGATCGAGTTCGACACGAACGCTGATGACAACTTGACGTTTAACAACGTGCTCTACAACAACGGCGACCACGGCATCGACGACTACAAGTCAACAGATCAAACGATCATTGCGAACACCGTCTACAAGAACGTCACAGCTGGCATCAACATCGAGGGCAATTCCACCGGGGCGACGATTGCCAACAACATCGCGGTCGACAACGGCATCAAGAGTCCTCGTACGCACAGCAACATCCGGGTCGAGTCCGGCTCGACCTCGGGCACCACGCTTGACTACGACCTGGTCTACTTGACCACCGCGGACACGCTTCTGATTTGGAACTCGGTGAGCTACACCTCGCTCGCGGCCTTCCGATCTGCGTCGGGCCAGGAAACCCACGCGATCCAAGCCGACCCGAGGTGGACGAACGTAGCCGGCGGAAACTTCCACCTGACCGCCGGATCGCCGGCAATCGACTCCGCCAACGCGGGCATCGCCGGCCAACCGAGCTCGGACGTAGAGGGCACACCACGCATCGACGATCCCATCACCCCGAACACCGGTGTCGGGATTCGAGCCTACGACGACCGAGGCGCGTACGAATTCAATGCCCCCAGCATCGACCACGTCGTGATCAGCCCATCGACCTCGACCATGGTGGCCGGGGATTCCCGGACCTACACGGCTCAGGCCTTCGACGCCTCCGGCAACCCGGCCGGCGACGTCACCGGCTCCACGACGTTCTCGAT
>DATHGN010000100.1:0-9894 GCA_035317565.1 Gaiellaceae bacterium | reverse complement strand
GTCGTCGCCTCCTGCTCTTCGTCGACGTCCGCGAGACCGATCGCCTCCTGCCACACGAGCTCGCCGTTCCCGATGGCGGCAGCACTGACTGACGGGATCCGTTCGCCTGCCTGGGCCTCCCGGACGAGGCGGGACAGCTCGGCGACGGGCGGCTCAGGCTGCGGCAAGCGTCTTCAACGCCGCGGGAATGACCTCGATCGCGGTGTCGATGTCGTCGTCGGAGATGTCGAGGTGAGCGACGGCCCGCACGACGGACGGGTGCACGGTCGTCGAGACGAGGACGCCGCCATCCTTCAGGCGCTCGATCGCACCGGCCCGGTCCGGCCCGACGTCGATCTGTACGAAGTTCGTCTCGACCTGCTCGAGATCGACCGGAACTCCAGCAGCGGCGAGCCCCTCGGCGAGGCGGCGAGCGCGTGCATGGTCGTCTGCAATGCGGTCGACGTGGTGGTCGAGTGCATAGAGGGCGGCCGCCGCGACGATTCCGGCCTGGCGCATTGCGCCGCCGAAGAAGTGCTTGCCTCGGCGCGCCTCCGTCATCAGCCCCGTGGAGCCGGCGATCAGCGCACCGAGCGGGCAGCCGAGGGCCTTCGAAAAACAGAGGGTGACCGTGTCGAAGCCGCGGCCGATCCGCGCGGAGTCGACGCCTGTTGCAATCGCAGCGTTGACGAGCCGCGCACCGTCGAGATGGACGGCGAGGTCGTGCTCCCGGCACGTGGCGACGATCGCGTCGACTTCCTCCAGCGGCCAGACGCGCCCGCCGGCGCTGTTGTGCGTGTTCTCGATCGTGACTACGCGGGTGGGCGCAACGTGGACGCTCGTCCGGTCACGGATCTCGGCGACGACCTGATCCGGAGAGAACCGGCCCTTCGTTCCCTGGAGCCCGATCGTCAGAAGGCCCGAATGTGCGGCGGGCCCACCGAGCTCCGACAACATGATGTGCGCGTGCTGCTCGACGAGCAACGCGTCGCCCGGGCGGCCGAGGATGTTCAGTGCGATCTGATTCGCCATCGTCGCGGTCGGCAGGAAGACCGCCTCCTCGTGCCCGAGAAATTCGGCACCACGCCGCTCGAGCTCGTTGACGGTCGGGTCCTCTCGCTTCTGCTCGTCGCCGACGGCGGCGTTCGCGATCGCGTCACGCATCGCGCGGGTCGGCTGGGTCAGGGTGTCCGAGCGGAGGTCGATCACGGGCCTATTTTGCAGTTTTGAACCCCTCCCCTACGCGGGTGATCGTCCAGGACCCTTTCCCGGCCGATGATTGTGGCGGAAGGTGTGGAGATGCCTCACTCTGACAACAAGCCTTACCTCGGCGGCGGCCTACGGCTCGCTTCGGGCTCTGCCGCGCCCTTGCGTCTCGACCATTCGTTTTTCGAGAAAGAGGTCCGACCGATGCTCGGCGCGATCCTCCTCCAGAAGGGGTGGATCACGCACGAGCGACTCGACTCGGCGCTCGAGGAGGTCAAGGTCACGGGGATGCGTCTCGGCGAAACGCTGCTGAGGCGCGGCTGGCTCTTCGAGCCTGAATTGGCGGCCGCTCTGGCCGAACAGGCCGGCCTTCGCTACGTGGACCTCGTACGGCACCCGCTCGACCCCAAGGCCGCGGCGATGCTGCCGCTCGAGGTCGTGCGCCGAATGTTCGTCGTTCCGGTTCGCTTTCTGGAAGACGGTCGGATCGAGGTGGCAGTGGGCGACCCGGCCGACGTCGACCTGGAAGGGCTCGAACGAATGCTCGGCCGGGGCGTGGAGCTCGTGGTCGGCGAACGCACTGCCATCCAGGACGCCTGGCGCTTCACGCGCTGACGGCACGACGTAACCACAGCGCTACCCTGCCTGCGTGGATCGTGCGCTTCTGCAGCGGCGGTTGAGCGAGCGCGGTCAGCCTGCATACCGTGCCGGCCAGGTGTGGGACTGGGCGGCTCGCGGCGTCGGCGGCTACTCGGAGATGACGAACCTCCCCGGCGAGCTCCGTAGCGAGCTCGAGCAGGAGGTCCCGTTCTCGACGCTCGAGCTCGAGCGGGAGGCGAAAGCAAGCGACGGGACGGTGAAGGCACTGTTCCGAACGCGCGAGGGTCATCCCGTCGAGGCGGTGTTGATGCGCTACCGCGACGGAAGACGCTCGCTCTGTTTGTCGTCGCAGTCGGGCTGTCCGCTCACGTGCACCTTCTGCGCCACCGGGCAGATGCGCTTCGGCCGCAACCTGACTCCGTCGGAGATCCTCGACCAGGCTCTCCACTTCCGTCGCATCGAGCCTGTCGACCACGCCGTCTTCATGGGCATGGGTGAGCCGATGCTGAATCTCGACTCCGTGCTCGAGGCAGCGCGTTCGCTGCCGGACGTCGGCATCACGTGGCGGCGCACGACGATCTCGACGGTCGGCTGGCTGCCCGGGCTCACACGCTTCGTCGACGAGGTCGAGGAGCCGATCCGGCTCGCGCTCTCACTGCATGCGGCGACCGACGAGTTGCGCAGCGAGCTGATGCCCGTGAACGAGCGTTACCCGCTGGCGGAGGTGCTGGCAGAGTGCGAGCGCTACTTCAAGTTGCGCCGGCGCAAGGTGTTCGTCGAGTACGTGATGCTCAGCGGTGTGAACGACCGGGTCGAGCAGGCGCGCTCACTCGCGGACCTACTCGACCCGAAGGTTTTCAAGGTGAATCTCATCCCGTACAACCCCACAGGGATGTACGAAGGTTCGTCGCGCAAGGCGATCGCTGCCTTCAAGCACGTACTCGACCGCGCGCGACTGCCGGCCACGGTGCGGCTGACGCGAGGCCGCGACATTGCCGCGGCCTGCGGCCAACTCGCTGCCGGCTAGCTCGCAGCCTTCTGCAGCGCAGGTGTGCAACTCGAGCGGCCGCGCTTCTCGAGGTACTGCTGGTGGTAGTCCTCAGCCTCGTAGAACGTCTCCGCGGGCTCGATCTGCGTCACGATCGGTGCGCCCCAGTTTCGCTGCTCTCCGGCCTTCGACTTCACAGCGGCCTCCTGCTGCTCGGCGTCGTGGAAGAAGATCGCCGAACGGTAGTTGTCACCGATGTCCCAGCCCTGACGGTTGAGCTGCGTCGGGTCGTGCTTCGCCCAGAAGACGTCGAGCAACTGGTCGTACGAGATCCGGTCGGGGTCGTAGCTGACCTCGACGACCTCCGCGTGACCGGTCGTGTGCGAACAGACGTCCTCGTAGGTCGGGTTTTCCATCTGGCCGCCGGAGTATCCGACGCGCGTCGCGGTCACTCCGTCGAGCTGACGGAACGCCGCCTCGACGCCCCAGAAGCAGCCGGCGCCGAATGTTGCCTTCTTCTCCACTATTCCTCCTCCAGTTCGAGTGCTGCCGAGTTGATGCAGTAACGGATGCCGGTCGGGGCAGGCCCGTCCGGGAACAGGTGGCCGAGGTGGCCACCGCAGTTCGAGCACATGACCTCGGTCCGAACCATCCCGTGAGAGCTGTCTGTCTCCTCGTCGATGGCCTCACCGTCGGCCGGCGCGTAGAACGTGGGCCAGCCACAGCCGGAGTCGTACTTCGCCTCCGAGCTAAAGAGCTCGGCGCCACAGCCGGCGCACCGGTAGGTGCCGGGCTCGAACGTGTGGTCGTACTCCCCGGTGAACGGCGCCTCGGTGCCCTTCTCCCGCAGCACGCGGTACTGCTCGGGATTCAGCTCTGCGCGCCACTCCGCCTCGGTCTTTTGGACTTTCGTCATCAGTTCTCCCTCATTTGGGTTCCTCCCTACAGTCTTGCTGCTGGTGCATTCGTTACGCATCCGAGGGATGGAGGCCCGCCCCGGAGCGGCCGATTCCTGGCTTTGAAGGGAGGAGCCAAAGATGAAGGAAGCCGTCGTGCTTATGCGGTTTCTGCGGCACGACCCGCTAGGGCAACGCTTCGGCGTGGCCGCTCTCGTCGTCGCCTGGTTCGCACTTGCGTGGACCAGCGTGGCAGCCCTTGTCACACTGCCACTCCTGCTCGCCGTCTCGGAAGTCGTGAGACGCCGGCGCGAGGACGAGACGATCATCGTCGACGATCTCGAAGATCTGTACTAGAGAGAGCCGCTAGACCGGTTCGGCGAGCCGGCCGCGGTTACGCAACCCATACACGGCGATCGCGCTGAGCAGCAGCGCGTCGCCTGAGAGCGCGAACAGGTCCGCGAGATTGAACGCGAGAGCGTGCACACCGTTCGTGACGATCAGCGGATCCGGCACACCCTGCGCCCACGCGAAGAGCGAGATCAGGTTCCCGAGCGCACCACCGCATGCGACGCCCGCACCGATCGCTGCTGCGTTCGACGGCACGCGTGGCACGAACACGACGAGCGCTGCGATCAGCGCGAACATCATCAATGCGACGAACGGCGTGCGCGCGTGATGGAACTCTGCCGTCGCAACCGACTTGTGCACGAGATCGATCGTGGCAAAGGAAATAGCGATGCAAGCGAGAAGCGTACGACGCAGTTGCACGACACACAGCATGACACGCAGCTCAAGTCCGTCCGACGGACAACCGAAGATTTACCGATGGGACAACGCCGCTATCCAGAGTGTGTCACCCGCGAGGGAAAGCCGCGCTTGCGTTCGCTCGAAGAAGTCGTCGCCCTACCGCGACGAAGCCCGCTCGCTGCCGAGCTGCAGGGTGCACTTGCAGCTGCGTCCCGCCTACATGGATTGCGATCGGATCTCTCGCCCGTACCGGTGCGTGCGACGGCGACGATCACTGAGGCCGGCGCATACCGCTTTCGCCTGAGGGACCCGATCGACCTGCGTGTCTCGCGCGTCGGCGGTCGTTCTGCGCTCGGCTTCTTGCATGAGCTCGGGCATCTGCTCGACCACCAGATCTTCTACGACCGCAAGACACGCTCGTGGGCTTCGGCGGTCCACTCCGCGTTCAAGCCTTGGCGGCAAGCAGCGGCATTGCTCGACAAGCGTGTACTGCCCGGTGGCTACTCGCGCCAGCGGTACTTCCAGTCGGTGCACGAGGTGTGGGCACGCTCCTACGCGCAGACCGTGATGCTGCGATCAGAAGACCCTGGGCTGATGCGACGGCTCGAGAAGCTGCAGTCCGAGGACGATGCGCATGTGTGGCAACCGCAACAGTTCGCAGCGGTTGCGATCGAAGTCGAGCTCGTGTTCGAGCGGCTCGGCCTCAGGCAGCTGAGCCTGCCGCTCGCCGCCTAGCGGCTACGCGCCCTTCTGGGCTTCCAGCTGGCGCGGCTGATGCGGACTTGCACCGAGGTCCGGATGGTCCTCGAAGCCGTACTTCACGATGGCGCGCTTCGCCGCGAGCACCTCGTCGAGCCGCTTCACCGGCCGCCCGTGGGGCGCCTCGTTGAGAAGCTCCGGGTTCTCCTCGGCCTCGCGCGCGATTGCCAGCATCGCGTCGGCGAACTCGTCGAGCGTCTCCTTCGCCTCAGTCTCCGTCGGCTCGATCATCAGCGCCTCCGGAACGACGAGCGGGAAGTAGATCGTCGGCGGATGGAACCCGTAATCCATCAGGCGCTTCGCTACGTCGAGGGCAGAGACACCGTGCTCGCGCTTCAGGCTGCGCGCGCTGAGGACGAACTCGTGCATTGCGAGCCGGTCGTAGGGAAGGTCGTAGGCCTCCCTCAGACGGGCGAGCAGGTAGTTGGCGTTCAGCACCGCGACCTCAGACATCTCGCGCAGGCGCGGACCGTAGGAACGGATGTAGGCGTACGAGCGAACGAAGACGCCGAACGGGCCGGTGAAGCCCCGGACCTTGCCGATCGACTTCGGCCGGTCGAAGTCGAGGGTGAAGCGGTCGCCGTCCTGCACGACTGCCGGGACGGGCAGGAACGGCTCGAGCTTGTCGCGCACGACGATCGGTCCGCCCCCGGGACCGCCGCCGCCGTGCGGTTGCGAGAACGTCTTGTGGAGGTTGATGTGGACGATGTCGAAGCCCATGTCGCCTGGCCGGGAGATCCCGCACACGGCATTCAGGTTCGCCCCGTCGTAGTAGAGGAGGGCTCCCGCCTTGTGGAAGATCCCCGCGATCTCCTCGATGTGCTCGTCGAAGAGCCCGAGCGTGGACGGGTTCGTGAGCATCAACCCCGCGGTGTGCTCGTCGACCATCTCGCGAAGGTGCTCCACGTCGACGTTGCCGCGAGCGTCGGTCTCGACCTTCGCGAGCTTATAGCCGGCCATCGTCACGCTGGCGGGGTTCGTTCCGTGTGCGGTGTCGGCTGTGATGATCGTGTCCCGCGTGTCGCCTTCGCCGCGGTCGGCGAAGTAGGCCCGCATGAGCATCAGGCCGGTCAGCTCGCCCTGCGAGCCGGCGGCCGGCTGGAGCGAGCAGGCGTGCAGGCCGGACACTTCGATCAGCGCCGCCTGCAACCGCCACATCAGCTCGAGCGCCCCCTGGATCGCGCCCTCGTCCTGGTACGGATGCAGGTCGCGAAAGCCGGGCAGCATCGCGAGCCGTTCGTTGACGCGCGGGTTGTACTTCATTGTGCACGAGCCGAGTGGATAGAAACCGGTGTCGATGCCGAAGTTGCGCGTCGAGAGCTCGGTGAAGTGGCGGACGATCTCCGGCTCGGCAAGCTCGGGTAGGCGCGGCGGCGTCTCCCGGCGCAGAGCGTCGGGCACCTTGGCAGGCGGAAGGTCGTAGTTCGGCAGGTCGCCGCCACGGCGTCCTGCTTGCGACTTCTCGAAGATCAGCTTCATCTGGACAACGCCTCGACGAGCCGGTCGATGTCTGCCGGAGTACGGCGCTCGGTGACCGCGACGAGCAACGCGTCGTCGAGGCCCTCGTAGTCGCGGCCGAGCGCGTAGCCGGGATGAACCCCGCGCTCGCGCGTCGTTCGAATCGCCTCCTGCGCATTCCGTCCGGCCCTGATGGCAAACTCCTTGAACGTTGTCTGTTCTGGAAACACCGGCTCGAAGCCCGCTTCGGCAAGACGCGCCTTTGCGTACTGGGCGAGGCTCATGCAGGTCTCTCCCACCTCGCGCAAGCCCTGCGGTCCGAGCCACGAGAGGTGCACGAGACCTCCGAGAGCGAGCAGCGTCTGGTTCGTCGTGATGTTCGACGTCGCCTTCTCGCGGCGGATGTGCTGCTCGCGGGTCTGCAGGGTCAACACATAGCCGCGCTCACCTGCGGCGTCGAGCGTCTCGCCGACGATGCGACCCGGCATGCGGCGGATGAAGTCGTGCTTCGCCGCCAGGAAACCGTAGTGGGGACCGGCGAAGGACTGGTAGTTGCCCGCGCTCTGGCCCTCGCCGATCGCGATGCCGCACCCGTAGACACCCGGTGCCTCGAGCACGCCGAGCGAGATCGGGTCGACATGCGCGACGGCGATTGCACCCGCTTCGTTGGCGGCGGCGGCCAGATCCGGAGCGGGCTCGAGGACTCCGAAGAAGTTCGGCTGCTGGAAGATGACGCAAGCTGCGTCGGTCGCCGCCTCGCGCAACTCGCCCGGGTCGGTCGCGCCCGCGCGGTGCGGCACCTCGACGACCTCGAGCCCGAACCCGGGGGCGTAGGTCTTCACGACCTGCCGCACCTGCGGGTTCGTCGCCTCGGTGACCACCACCTTGGTGCGTCCGGTCGCGTGCTTCGCCACGTAGCAGGCGTCCGCGGCCACGGTGGTGCCGTCGTAGCCCGATGCATTCGAGACGTCCATTCCGGTCAGCTCGCAGATCACCGTCTGGTACTCGAAGATCGCCTGGAGCACGCCCTGGCTCATCTCCGGCTGGAAGGGCGTGTACGCGGTCAGGAGCTCGCCGCGCTGCAGAACCGTGTCGACGACGGCGGGGACGTAGTGGTCGTAGATTCCGGCGCCGAGGAACGACAGCTCTTTGCCGCTATCGACGTTACGGGCGGCGAGCTCCTCGAGGTGGCGCGAGAGCTCCTGTTCCGAGAGCGCCGGCCCGATGTCGAGCTCGCGCCCGAACCGGACGCCTTCGGGGATGTCGCGGAAGAGCTCCTCGACGGAGGAGACTCCGATCGCCGCGAGCATCTCCTCGCGGTCCCGCTCGGTCAGTGACAGATAGCTCAACTCAGGATTCTGCGACGACCTGCTTGTAGGCCGCGACGTCGAGCAGAGCATCGGCCTCGGACGGATCGCCGAGGCGAATCCGGATCAACCAGCCGTCGCCGTACGGGTCTTCGTTGACCGTCTCGGGCTCGTCAACGACCTTGGCATTCACCTCGAGCACTTCGCCCGAGAGCGGTGCGACCACGTCGGAGACGGCCTTCACCGATTCCACTTCGCCGTAGGCGGCATCCCTGGAGATCGTGTCGCCCTCGTTCGGCGGCTCGTAGTGCACGAGCTCGCCGAGCGCGTCTTGCGCGAACCAGGTAATTCCGAGCACCGCCTCGTCACCTTCGACGCGGGCCCAGTCATGCTCCTTGTGGTACTTCAGGTCGTCGGGATAGCTCTCGCTCGCGGCCAACTGAAGTTACTCCTCTCGCTTGTAGATCGGTCTCTTGACGACACGCGCGCGGCGTGACTTGCCGCGGACGTCGATCGCCAGCTCTGTAGCGGGAGCCGCCGAAGCGACGGGGACGTAACCCATGCCGATCCCGCGGTCGAGCATGGGCGAGTGCGTTCCGGAGGTGACCTCGCCGCCGCCCTCGATCGGCATTCCCTGCCGCGGGATCGCCTTCTCCTCCATCACGAAGGAGACGAGCTTTCGCTCCGGTCCGCGCGCCTTCAGCTCGCGCAGCTCCTGGGCGCCCGAGAACTCCTTGTCGAGGTCGCAGCACCAGCCAAGACCGGCGGAGATCGCGTCGGTGTCTTGCGTGATGTCGTTTCCGTGGAGTGGCAGCGACGCCTCGAGCCGCAGCGTGTCACGGGCGCCGAGCCCGCACGGCACTGCGCCGCGCTCGAGCACCCTGTCCCAGAGCGCCGCGGCGTCCTCGGCCATCACGAGCAGCTCGCAGCCGGCCTCACCGGTGTAGCCGGTGCGGTTGACCATGCACTCGATGCCGTCGATCTCGCCCTCGGCGAACGTGAACTGCCTGGCCTCCGGCAGACCGAGCCGTTCGAGTGCGCGCGGCCCCTGGACGGCGAGCAGCCCGTAGGCATCCGAGACGTCGCGCACGTCGGAGCCGGGGATCTCCCGCTCCTTGAGCCAGGCGAAGTCGGCTTCGCGGTTGGCAGCGTTGACGATCAGCAGGTACCGGAACTCGTCCAGCCGGTAGGCGATCAGGTCGTCGATGATCCCGCCGCGATCGTTCGTCAACAGCGTGTACTGCGCCTGCCCGGGGAGAATCTTCTCGAGGTCGTTGGTGAGCGTCGCCTGGAGTAGCTCCGTCGCGCGCGGACCTTCCACCTCGAACTCGCCCATGTGCGAGACGTCGAACACACCGGCGTCGGCCCGCACCGCTTTGTGCTCCGGGATCACCCCTGCGTACTGCACGGGCATCTCCCAGCCCGCGAACGGGACCATGCGCGCGCCGAGGGCGACGTGCCGGTCGTGCAGCGGCGTTCGGAGCAGCGTCTGAGCCATCCACAGCCGATGCTAACGAGGCTCAGAAAGGTGCCGCTCCGGCTGTGTCTCTGAGAGGCGCAACCGGAGCGACCGACCGGGCCATGGGGGTCGACCGGGGAAGAAGAACCCCAAGAGGGCAGCGGTGAGATACCGCGCCCTAACCGGCTCTAAACCTTCAACAAGCCGAAGGCGAAGTCCTAAGCCCCCCGCGAAAATGCGGAGCATTTTTCGCGGTTTTCGCGGCTATTCGTCGCGGAGAAACGAGGGCACGTCGAGCTCCTGGGAGGAGTCGAAGGTCTCGGAGGCGGAGGCTGCGGCCGGCAACGGTGCGTCCAGCTCCGTCTCGCGCGGGCGCCGGCGCCGGCGTCCCTGGCCGCCGAAGCCCGTGGCGATCACGGTGACCTGGACCTCGTCGCCGATCGAGTCGTCGATGACGGCCCCGAAGATGACGTTGGCGTTCTGGTCGGCCGC
>DATHGN010000099.1:0-5106 GCA_035317565.1 Gaiellaceae bacterium | reverse complement strand
CAGTTGCTCGCGGACGGGATGTCGAACCAGGACGTCGCGGCGAAGCTCTTCATCAGCCAGGAGACCGTGAAGAGCCACGTCCGGCACATCCTCGCCAAGCTTGAAGCTGACACGCGCACGCAAGCGGTTGCGATTGCGCTTCGCGAAGCGATCATCGACTAGAGCCGGACTGCTCGTCGTGGCGTTCGCGGCGGCGGCGGTTCTCGTCGTCGCGGCACTTGCGCTCGGCAGTCATCCGCTCACGCTCGCCGGCCTCGGACTGGCAATCGCGATCGCCGGGATCGTCGCAGCTTCTCTGATCGTGACGGAGCGCCGCCGGCACGAGGCGGCCGAGCGGGAACTCACGAGTGAGGCGCGCTTCCTCGAGGCACTCGTCGAGACGATGGGCTCCATTGTCGGCGGAGCCGACGTGATCGAGCGCGCGCGCCAGGAGGCGGAGCGGCTCTTCGAGGCGCGCGCACGGCTGCTCTCGCCCGGCGAGCGCCCGCGTTCGGCACCGGCGGAGAATGCGATCGTGATTCCGCTGCGGGCTCGCGACGAAGAAATCGGTGCGCTGCGTCTGACCCGAGCGAGGCCCTTCGATCACGAGGACGTCGTGCGCGCGACCGTGCTCGCGGACTTCGCTGCGCGCGAGCACGAGAACGCGCAGCTGCTCGACGACGCGAGAGTGCGCGAGGCCGAGCGCTCGCGTCTTTCGGATCAGCTGATTACCGCCGAGCAGGACGAACGGCGCAGATTGGCGAACGAGCTGCACGACGGCGCGGTGCAGTCGCTCTCCGGCGTGGCACTGCTGCTCGACGCGGGCTTGAATTCGATTGCAGAGGGCCGCGACACGGAGGCGCAGGAGATCATCGGGCGGGCGCTCGAGCGCCACCGCGCGACGATCGGGCAATTGCGGAATCTCTCCTTCAACCTCGAGCCCGTCGTCCTGCGGGACCAGGGGTTCGGCGCGGCCGTGCGCGCGCTGACCGACCAGATCGCGCTTGCACACAGCCTGCGTGTCGAAGTCGACGTGGACGCTGCGGAGCGGCTCGCCCAGCAGACCCAGGCCGCGATGTACCAGATCATCCGAGAAGCGATCGACCAGGCAGTGCGACGCGGGCCCCAGACCCTGACCGTGACGATGCGCGAGACGGACGACGGCGCGCTCGAGACGGCGATCGCCGACGATGCGCCCGGCGAGCGTCGCCGCCGCAGCCTCGACGAGCTCGCGGAGCGAGCGCGGACGCTGAACGGCGTCCTGACGGTCGACCAGGGCGAAGAGGTCGGCACGACGGTCCGCGTCGTCTTGCCTCCGTACGCGACGTCCCGTTAGGCCATGTGCCAGGGACAGTCCCTGGCACATGGCTCTTCGGGCCTTGTCACGTGCCTGGCACCGGACGTGTCCGGTTAGGATGCGCGGCCGATGGCCGACGGCGCCGGAAAGCACCTCCTCTTCATCTGGAAGCCCAGCGGCTACGAGCTGCGCGAGGCCGACGGCAACGCGCCGGCAGTGGGCTCCAGGGTCGAGGTCGACGACCGCGAGGAGCAGGTGATCAAGGTCGCGCCCTCCCCGCTCCCGCACGACCCCCGGCCCTGCGCGTACCTACAGGCCCTCTAGCGCGGACTCGGCGGCAATCCGACCGAACACCAGCGCGGCCGCCAGCCCGCTCGCATAACCGCCGGTGGAGATGCCACCCGCATCGGCCCCTGCGGCGAACAACCCCTCGGCGCCGACGACCCGCGCCTGCTCGTCGATCCGCAGGCCGCCGATCGTATGCGTGATGCCGGGCCGCACGCGCACCGCGACGCGCGCATGCCGCGGCGCGGGAAACGGAAGCTCCGCGGGGTCGACCCGCGTCGAGGCACGCGCCACGATGTCGGCGACCTTCTCGCGACGAACCGGCTGTTCGAGCGCCAGGTCGTCGAGCACGTACCACGCCTGCGCCTCCGGTTGCTGCGCCGTCGCCTGGACGAGGTCGTTCTCCGACCACGAGACCTCTCCGCCGAAGAACTCCTCGCCACGTTCGTTGTAGACGCGCGCGTAACGGCCGTAGAGCTGCGCGAGCGGCACGAACTCATTCTCGGAAAACGGTGCGTCGGGCATGTTGCGGCCGTAGAACTCGTCGAGCCCGGCCGAGAGCTCTGCCCCGCGGCCGAGCGCGAGCCGCAGGCCGTCGCCGCTGCTCCACGGATTCGCCCGCAGTCTCAGGTTGCCACCCGGATGGATGTGCTCGGCGACGAGGCTTCGGTCTCCTTGAAAGCCGCCCGTCGCAAGAATCGAGGGTGTCTCCGTTGCATTTTCGACCAGGCGAACGTCACCAGCCACGCGCACGAGCGTCTCGGTCAGACCTCGCGCATCGAACCGCTTGCCGACGGTGCGTGGATTACCGGTGTCGGGCTCGACGACCGGCGCACCGAGCGACTCCAACCACGCCAGTCCCTCGTCGAGCCGCTCCCACACCACACGCTGGAGCGACTCGTCGCCACCCGGACACTCCGCACGAAACTCGTCCCACTCACGGAAACGCCAGATGACGCAACTCGAGAGGAGCATCGAGCCCCCCGGACGCGTTCCCTTTTCGTACACCACGGGCGCCGCACCGAGCTCGCGCGCGCGAGCCGCCGCGGACAGACCGGCCATGCCGGCCCCCGCGATGACTACTGCAGTGCGAATCCCGGCTTGTGCTCGACGTACTCGATGCGCACGCGCTCCGGTCCCCACACGAAGACGGCACGCGTGTTCGCGGCGTCGACCACGTTGTCGACGATCTCGCGCTTCTGAGCTTCGGCGATGACCGGATCGACCTCGTCGACGAGCACCGCCACGTGGTTCAGCAACGGCTTGTCGGGCTCGCCCGGATCACCGGGGTGGAATTCGACGTACGCACCGCCGACCTCGACGCGGGGATGACCGCCGGACGGCTCCGCGGGATTGAAGCCGAGCTCCGTGTAGTCCTTCGCCGTCTGTTCGGGATCCGCCGAGACGAGCGCGACATGGTCGAGGTCGTACTCGACGTCTGTCGGCGCCTCCACGAGCTGCACACGAACACCTTCCCCGAGCTCGAGCTGGGCGCTCGGAAGGTCGGCCGTTGCTCGCTCGAGGTCCGAGACGCGCAGCGCAACATGCTTGAAAGCACCCTGCTCGCGCGGTCCTTCCGCAGTGAACAGGGTCAGTTTCCCGCGCCGCGCGTCCGAGCCGACGAGCGTGAACGCATCCTGCCGATCGATGACGTGCATCCCGACGTGCTCCGTCAGGAAATCGACGATCGGCTCGCGGTCCGCCACCCAGAAGGCGACGTGATCCAGGGTCTTGGGCCTCACATCGCCAGCGTACCTAGCGGTCGCTGTCCTTCGTCTCACCCTTCTCCGCTCGTTCCTTGTTGACTGTGCGAGCGGCGATCTCCTTCGCGCGTTTCGTGCTCCGTCCTTGTTTCAACTCCGAATCCTTGATGTGCTCGTACTGACGTTCGCGCTTCGCGCTCCAGGCATCCTGCGGCATGTGTCACAACCTCCTCTGGTGTGGACGACGAGCGTCCCCTACCCAGTTTCGCGCGGGTTATTCCAGGGGTGGATTCTGGACGTTGTGCTCGGTCGCGTACGCGTCGACGAGTGGGTTCACGACGTCGATGCCTTCACCGTAGGCGTAGTTGATCCTGACAAACGGCTGCCACTTGTCCGGCAGCGCATCCTCCGGAAAGATCGCCTCGACCGGACATTCCGGCTCGCAGGCGCCGCAGTCGATGCACTCCTCCGGATCGATGACGAGGATGCGCTCCGCCTGGTGGATGCAATCGACGGGGCAGACGTCGACGCAGGAGAGGTCTTTGATGTCGATACAGGGCTCGGCGATGATGTACGTCACAGGGCCATCACTCTACTGAGGCCGTCAGCTCCTCGACGACCTGAACGGCGCGCTCCTGCAGCGCGTTCTTCACGAGCACCTGGTCGAAGCCGGCCTCGTGGGCGCGGCGCAATCCGGCGGTGTCCGTGTGCCCCCCGAAGCCGAGAATCGGTATCTCCGGATACGAGTCGGCAACGTCCATGGGGTCGACGCGGCTGATGTCGGCGATCACGAGGTCCGGCCAGTCGGCGCTGTCGGTCGTGACGAAGTGATGTCCAGGGAGCAACGCTTCGAGCTTGCCCCGAAAGTAGACATCGACCCCACACAGCAGGATCGTCGCCACGCCGGGAGGGTATGCCGTCTGCGCCGACTGTTCAACCCTCCCGCTATGGCAGGCTCACTGGGATGGCAGAAGTGGGCATGAGCCCGGAGGAGTTCGAGTCTGCCTACCGGGCGGGGCTCGACCTCATCCGGAGCGGCGAATACTTCGCCGCACACGAGGAGCTCGAGAACGTGTGGCGGGCTGCGGGAGCAGACGAGCGTGATTTCTTCCAGGGACTCGTACACGTTGCCGTTGCCTGGTACCAGGCCGGGCGCGGCCGAAGAATCGGGACCGAGCGCCAGCTCGAAAAGGCGATCCGGCGATTGGAACCTTTCGGGCCCGAGCACCGCGGTGTCGACGTCTCGCGCCTGACCGCGCAACTGTCGGATCTCCGGGCACGCGACTCCCTCGACCTGCCACCACCCGACCTCCGGTGGTCGACTAGGCTCCGCGACTCGTGAGCGACTTCGGGCAGGAAATTGCCGCCGCATACAAGACGGAGGGCGCATCGATCGGAGTCGGCAAGGGAGTCCTCGACGGCAAGGTCGTGACGGAGGCCGACGTGCGCCTCCCGCTCCGCAGCGCGAACAGGCATGGACTGATCGCCGGAGCGACAGGCACCGGCAAGACGCGCACCTTGCAGTTGCTCGCGGAGCAGCTCTCCGAGCAGGGCGTTCCGGTCTTTGCCGCAGATGTGAAGGGCGACCTTTCCGGAGTCGCCGCGCCGGGTGACGGATCCGGCCCCGCAGGAAAGCGGGCAGCCGAGCTCGGCGAGAAGTTCGAGCCGACCGGGTTTCCGGCCGAGTACCTCTCGCTCGGCGGAATCGGGCCGGGCGTTCCGATCCGCGCAACCGTGTCCGACTTCGGGCCACAACTCCTCGCGAAGGTCCTCGAATCGAACGACACGCAGGAGCAGAGCCTCTCGCTCGTCTTCCGCTACGCCGACACGAAGGGTCTCCCG
>DATHGN010000098.1:0-26023 GCA_035317565.1 Gaiellaceae bacterium | reverse complement strand
GACAGTCCCTGGCACGTGTCCGGCAGGAGGACATCTGGCCCCGCTGGGTCGACGCGGTGCTCTCGTTCATCGACGTCGATGCCGTCAAGCCGCTGCGTGTCGTGATCGACGCGGCAAATGGCATGGCGGGGCTCATGCTGCCGCCCGTGCTCGAGCGGTTGCCGATCGACGTCGTGCGCTGCTTCTTCGAGCCCGATGGGACGTTCCCGAACCACGAACCGAATCCGCTGCTGCCCGAGAACCGGGAGTTCATCGTCGGCAAGGTGAGGGAGGAACACGCCGACATCGGGGTGGCGTTCGACGGCGACGCCGACCGCTGCTTCTTCGTCGATGACACCGGTGAGTTCGTACCCGGCGACTTCGTCACGGCGCTCCTCGCCGAGTCGATCGTCCAGAGGGATCCCGGTTCCAAGATCCTCTACGACGTCCGCGCGAGCTGGGCGGTTCCGGAGACGATCGAACGCGCCGGGGGCATCCCGCTCGTCAACCGGGTCGGCCATGCGTTCTTCAAGCACCGCATGCGCGAGGAAGGCGCCGTGTTCGGCGGCGAGGTCTCCGGCCACTACTACTTCCGCGACTTCTCCCAGGCGGATTCCGGCGTGGTGCCGTTCCTGCTCATGCTCGAGCTCATCTCGAAGCGCGGCCAGAAGCTCTCGGAGATCCTGCGCCCCTACAACGAGCACTACTTCATCACGGGAGAGCTGAACACTCCCGTCGACGACGTCGCCTTGAAGCTGCAGGAGCTCAAGGAGCGTTTCGGCCCGGAAGGGACCGTCTCGCATCTGGATGGCTTGTCCGTCGAGGCCGATCAGTGGCACATGAACGTCCGCCCGTCGAACACGGAGCCTTTGCTCCGCCTCAACCTCGAGGCGCTCTCGCCCGAACTGATGGAGCGCAAGCGCGACGAGGTCCTCGACGTGATCCGCACGTGAAAGAGAAGCCTCCCTTCAGGTTCAGTGCGCAGACGCGCGTCGGCTTTTCGGACACGGACGCGCAGGGGATCGTCTACTACGGCCGTTATCTCCCCTACTTCGACCTCGCGCGGGTCGAGTACCACCGGAACCTCGGCCTGCTCGGGATGGATATCGGCGACGAGGGCCAGGAGTTCGTCATGCGTGCGTGCAACATCGAGTACCTCGCCCCGGCGGTCTTCGATGACCTGATCGAGGTGTATGTCCGCATGGCGCGGATCGGCCGGACAAGCGTGACCTACGAGCTGGCGGCGTACCGTGCCCGCGACGACGAGCTGATGGTGACCGCAACGCAGACGCTCGTACTCGTCGACCTCGACGAGCGCAAGGCCGTCCCGATTCCCGAGTCGTACAAGGACGCGATCCGCTCCTTCGAGGGCGAGACCCTCGAGGTGTGAGCACGCACTCGAGCGAGGTCGAGGCGGTCGGCCGGCTCATCGAGCAGGGCGGCGACGCGGACGAGTTGTTGCGAGGAGTCGTCGCCATCCTTCACGAGCGCTATCCGTGGGTCGGCATCTCGTTCGTCGAGGAAGGTGAGCTCATGCTCGGCCCCTCGGAGGGAGAGCGAACAGGAGAGTCGGCGCAGATCCCGATCTCCTACGACGGCAAGGTGGTCGCGGAGCTCGGCGTCAGCGGTGACGTGCAGAACCGGACGTCCCTCGAACAGGTGGCTGAGCTGATCGCGCCGTACTGCCTCGTCGGCTGGGACACAGGCGGCGAGGTGTGGTCGCCGTGACCCGCCTCAACGCCGGCCGTCGGGCTCCGCCCGCGCACGTTCCGCGCGGAGCGCCCTACCCAAAGAACCCGAGCGAAAGCGAAGCTTTCGCTCGGGTCACGCTTCACCTGAGCGAAGCGAATCTAGAAGAGGCCGCGCGCCCTCCCGTTGTCCTCAGAACGGTCGGGCGCCGCAGCTTGGTGCCCTCTCCCCCTTGCACTCTTTGTAGTCGCTTTTCGAGCGGGCGCTATCCCTGAAACGAGGTACCTCGCCCATACGAGGGATGATCCCTCCAACGAGGGAGCCCGTTACGCGGGCGTTACGCGGTACGCGTCGAACACGGCTTCGATGTTGCGCAACGCTGTCAACAGGCTGCGCAGCTCTTTCACGTCGCCGACTTCCGCGACGTACCAGTTCTTCGCCATCTGGTCCTCGACGGTGCCGCCGTACGAAACGATGTTGGCGCCGTGCTCCGCGAACGTCCGGGCGACGTCCTCGAGGAGGCGCGGGCGATCCCACGAGTCGACGGCGATCTGGACGCGGAAGCTCTGCGAGGCGCCGCCGTCCCAGCTGACCGGGGTGAAGCGCTCGGGCTGGCGCGCGAGCGCCTTGACGTTCGGGCAGTCGCCGCGATGGATCGTGATGCCCTTGCCGAGCGAGATGTAACCGACGATCTCGTCGCCCGGCACCGGCGTGCAGCACTTGGCCAGCCGGACCAGCACGTCGTCCACGCCGTGCACGTTGATCCCGTAGTTCTCGCTGCCGACCGCGTGCTTCGCGCGGGGCGCCTTGAGTGGAACGGCCTCCTCCTCGGCGACCTGCTCGGTCTTGAGGCGCTGAAGGACCTTGTTCACGACCTGCTGGGAACCGATCTTCCCCGAGCCGAGCGCAAGATAGAAGTCCTCCGCCTTCTTGAAGTTCATCTCCCGGATGACCTCCGCGAGCACGGCCGATCCCGCGAGCTTCCTGTACGGCAGCTTCGCCGCCTTCAGTGCCTGCTCGAGCGCGTCGCGGCCCTTCTGCTCCTGGTCTTCCCGCGTCTCACGCGAGAACCACTGGCGGATTTTGTTACGCGCGCGCGAAGAGGCAGCCAGCGAGATCCAGTCGCGCGAGGGCCCGCGGCCGGCCTTCGACGTGAGGATCTCGACGAAGTCGCCGTTCTTCAACCGGTAGTGGAGGGGAACGATCCGGCCGTTGATCTTCGAGCCGACCGTGCGGTGGCCGACGTCTGTGTGCACCGCATAGGCGAAGTCGATCGGAGTCGAGCCGGAGGGAAGCGTCTTCACCTCGCCTTTCGGGGTGAAGACGTACACCTCGTCGTCGACGAGATCGGTGAGGAATGCGCGCTTGTACTCGCCGGGCTCGTCGATCGTCTCGGGCTGCGCTTCCATCAGCTGCCGCACCCAGCTCTCCCAGGCCTCGTCGGTCTTCAGCCGGCGGCCACCCTTGTAGCGCCAGTGCGCGGCGATGCCGAGCTCGGCCGTCTCGTGCATCTCGCGTGTGCGCACCTGGATCTCGAGCGGACGGCCCTCGGGTCCGATCACCGTCGTGTGCAGCGAGCGATACCGGTTGAACTTCGGCATCGCGATGTAGTCCTTGAAGCGGCCGGGCATCGGCTTCCAGAGTGAGTGGATCAGTCCGAGCGCGCCATAGCAGTCGCGCGTTCCCTCGTCGCCCGAGCGCTCGACGATCACGCGCATCGCCGTCAAGTCGTAGATCTCGTTGAACTCGCGGCCCTTCTTCGCCATCTTGTCGTAGATGGAATAGAAGTGCTTGGCGCGGCCTGCGATCTCAGTTGGGATGTCGACCTTGCCGAGCTCGAGCTGCAGGACGCGCGCGGCTTCGGCGACGTGTCCCTCGCGGTCGGCGCGGCGCTCGCTGACCATTGCCTTGATCTCTTCGTACTTACGAGGATGGAGCGTCTCGAATGCGAGATCCTCCAGCTCCCACTTCATCGCGTGGATGCCGAGCCGGTGGGCGAGCGGCGCGTAGACCTCGAGCGTCTCCTTCGCCTTCTGGATCTGCTTCTGCTTGCCGAGGTACTCGATCTCGCGGAGGTTGTGCAGCCGGTCGGCGAGCTTGATCAGGATGACGCGCACGTCGGCGGCCATCGCGACGATCAGCTTGCGGTAGTTCTCCGCCTCCGCCTGCTCGCGGCTCTGGAACTGCACGCGCGTCAACTTCGTCACGCCCTCGACGAGCTTCGCGATCTCGTCTCCGAACTCCGAGCGCACCTCGTCGAGGACCACCTCGGTGTCCTCGACCACGTCGTGGAGCAGGGCGGCCGCGATCGTCTCGTCGTCGAGACGGAGCTGGGCGCAGATCTTGGCGGCACCCCAGGGGTGGAGCACGAAGTCCTCGCCCGAGCGCCGCTGCTGCCCCTCGTGGGCGTTGGCAGCGAAGAGGAAAGCCCGTCGGAGCAGGTCTCGGTCGACCTCCGCGTTGTAGGCGGAGACGTCCGCAATCAGCTCGTCGATGAGCTCCTGATGCTTCTCGTGAGTCTCAAGGACCGCCATACCTTCAGTGTACTCCGGGGTTCCATGGCTCCCTCCCCCGGTCGGGGCTGCGTAACTAAAGGGCAGGAATGGGCGTTCCGATGATGAAGGGGACTCGTCCATGCACTGGTACAGACGCCGACAAGAACGCAGGGCCGCAGCGCGCGCAGCGCGCCTGATCCTCGCGCTCGACGCACTGTCCGGCTCCCGGCCAAAGGCGCGCCGCGTACGGCGGGCGTCGCTCGGCCACGCGCGCTAGCTGGCCGCCAGGAACGCGTCCGAATAGATCGCCTGCCCGCGGAGCGTCGGATCGTGCGCGCTCAGCGTGCGCGCCATGAAGTACTCGCCGTTCACGCCGGGCGGAGGGTCGATGCCGGCGCGGGTCGAGCGCTCGAAGCCGAACTTTCCGTAGTACCGAGGGTTTCCTTCGATCAGGATCAGCGGTTCCTTGCGCGCGTCCGAAGCGCGAAGCGCGTGCCGCATCAGCGCGCTGCCGACGCCGCGGCCCTGGTGCGACGGTAGGACCGCGAGCGGACCGAGCTGGAGGACGGGATGTCCCCCGGGCTCGATCCGAACGTAGCTCAACAACACGTGCCCGACGAGCTCGCCGCCGTCTTCCGCGACGAGTGAAAGCTCGGGGACGAATCGGTTTGAGACGCGAATCGCGTCGACGAGGTCGGCCTCGACCGCCCTGCCGAATGCCTGCTCGTTGATTTTCCGGAGGGCGGCCTGCTCGCCATCCCGCTCGGGGCGGATCTTCACGCGGCGCGCAGCAACGCCGGCTCGGCGAGCAGCGAGCGGAACGTCTCGGACTCGAGCGGATGCCGCTTCGGTCCGCCCTTCTCGACCTCGAGCTCGTCGAAGATCGCCTGTGCCTGGCCGTCGCGTGACGGTGCGTGCCACTGTTTGCGCAGCCACTCGTACACCTCGTCGAAACGATCGTCAGCGTCGAAGACGCGGCGGACGAGCAGCTGTGGCGAGACGGTGCCGTTCCAGTGGTTCTCCTGCAGGCGGAACGCCACGTCGTAGCGGCCTTCCCTCCGGAAGCGGTCGAGTTGCGTGCCCTGGCCGAATGCGATCGCACCTCCCGCATCGCGACCGTCGCGCTGCACGCGAAAGCGCAGATGCTTGCCTTCACCGACGGTCGCCAGCTCACCGAGCTCGCAGCCGGGTGCGAGCAGCGTGACGTCAGGATTCGCGAGCCCGAACGGCGCAAGTTGTCGCAGCTCTTCGCAGAGCTCGAGCGTGAGCTTCGCGCCACGCGGGAGCACTGCGTCGACCACGGTCGAGGGCACGAGGTCTTCGGGGTCGAGCAGGCCCTCGGCCTGCTTCGCGAACGCCTCCGCGAACTGCTCGACCCGTTCCGGTGCGATCGAGAGGCCGGCGGCCGCTCGATGGCCGCCGAAGCGCTCGAGGAATGTCGAGCAGGCGCCGAGGGCGCCGTGCAGGTCGAACGAGGAGATCGAGCGGCCCGACCCCTTCCAGAGGCCTTCGCCGCCGGCAATCAGGACGACGGGCCGGTTGTACCGCTCGACCAGACGCGAAGCCACGATCCCGATCACGCCTTCGTGCCAGTCTTCTCCCCAGACGACATACGCGCGCTGACATCGCTTCGACTCGGGCCACTCTTCGACCTGTGCGATTGCGGCACGAAGGATCTTGTTCTCGACTGCCTGCCGGTCGCCGTTCAGTTCCTCGAGACGATCGGCAAGCCGGCGCGCCTCGTCGGCGTCTTCGGTCAGGAGCAGCTCGAGCGCAGCGCGGGGATGGCCGAGGCGGCCCGCCGCGTTGATGCGAGGCGCGAGCCGGAACCCGACCTTGCCGGCGTCGACTGCTGCCGGGTCGACGCGCGCAACCTTCATCAGAGCGCGCAGGCCGAGCTTCTGCGTGCGGGCGAGCGTTCGGAGCCCTGCAATCGCCAGCGACCGGTTTTCGCCCACGAGCGGTACGACGTCGGCGATCGTCGCGAGCGCGACGAGGTCGAGGTGACGCCGCAGAAAGTCGGACTCGGGCCCGAGGAGCGCCTGGCCGAGCTTGTAGACAACGCCCGTGCCGCAAAGCTCCGGGAACGGGTAGTCGGAGGGGCGAGTCGCGACGATCGGACACTCCGGCAGCTCGTCGGCGGGCCGGTGGTGATCGGTGACGACGACGTCGAGACCCAGCTTGCGCGCCCGGCGCACTTCCTCGACAGCGGTGATGCCGCAGTCGACGGTGAGGACGAGCCCGCAACCTTCCGCAGCGAGTCGTTCGAGCGTCTCGCCGCTGACGCCGTAGCCCTCGTCGAAGCGACTCGGCAGATGCCACTCGACGTCGGCTCCGAGCTCGCGCAGGACGAGCACCGCGAGGACGGTTGCGCAGATCCCGTCGACGTCGTAGTCGCCGTGGACGCAGATCCGCTTGCCGGCCACGATCGCCGCGTTGATTGCCTCGACCGCCGCATCCATCGCGCCGAGCAGCCGTGGATCGTGCAGGGGCTGTTCGCCGGCCAGGTAGGCCCGCGCCTCGTCGGGGTCGCCGTAGCCGCGCCGGACGAGCACGCTTGCCGTGATCTCGCTGAGGTCGAGCTCCTTCGCGAGGTCGCTCGCCTGCCGGTGCGGGCACGGACGGATGGTCCAGATGCCCTCTGACATGCAGCGACTACCGTACGAACGGTGTCGGACAGCACCGCCCTGAGCGCCGAGTTCCTGCTAGATCCGAGTGTGACGTTCCTGAACCACGGCTCCTTCGGCGCCGTGCCGCGCGCGGTGTTCGAGCGCTATCAGGAGTGGCAGCTCGAGCTCGAGCGCCAGCCGGTGCTCTTTCTGGCCCGCCGGCTCGAAGAGCTGCTCGGCGAGGCACGAGCCGCGCTCGGCGCTCATGTCGGCGCCAACCCGGACGATCTGGTCTTCGTCCCGAACGCGACCGCCGGCGTGAACATCGCGGCGTGGCCAATCGGTCTCGGGCCCGGCGACGAGGTTCTGTCCACGGACCTCGAGTACGGCGCCCTAGACCTGACCTGGGACCACGTCTGCGGCGACTTCGGCGCGCGCTACGTCAGAACTCCCATCCGTTTGCCCGTCACAAGCGCCGAAGAGATGGCAGACACGATCTGGGCTGGAGTCGGGCCACGCACGAAGGTGCTCTTCATCAGCCACTACACCTCCGAGACGGCATTCGTGCTACCCGTCGCAGAGCTCTGCAGGCGCGCGCGTGACCGTGGCATCCGAACCGTCGTCGACGGAGCGCACGTCCCAGGCCACATTCCTCTCGACATCGCCTCCCTCGACGCCGACTACTACAGCGGCAATTGCCACAAATGGCTCTGTGCGCCCAAGGGTGCGGGCTTCCTCTATGTGCGGCGCGAGCTGCAGCGCGACGTGCACCCGCTCATGATCAGTTGGGGCTACAAGGGAGACGACGCGGCATTCGTCACGCGGCTCGAGAAGCAGGGCACGCAAGATCCCTCGGCGTATCTCACCGTTCCCACTGCAATCGAGTGGCAGCGCGAGCACGACTGGGACGTGGTGCGCGAACGGTGTCACGAGCTCGCGCGGCGCGCGCGCAACGAGCTCGGGCTCGAAGGAGTGACGCCCGACTCGAAGGAGTTCTTTCGCCAGATGGTCGCGCTCCGCCTTCCGAAGGAGGCGCCCACGGACCTGCAGGAGCGCCTCTACGACGAGCACCGAATCGAGATCCCGGTCTTCGAGCGCGGAGACGACCTCTTCATCCGTCCGTCGTTCCAGGGATACAACGACGCTGCCGATCTCGAGCGGCTGCGCGTCGCGCTCGCTGCGCTGCTCTAGGCCGCGGCGGCGTACGCGAACGGGTGCTCGAACACGTCGAGAGCCTTCGCAGCCGGTGCCGGAAGCACGAAGGTCTGCCCGGAGCGGCTGTCCTCCACCGCAACCGTCAGCGCGTTCGTCACACGGCTCCAGAGCAACGAGACCTCGATGCCGTCGGCGGAGCGGTGATGGAGCTCTGTGAGAGTCGAATCGGTCATGTCGTTACCGTCGCAGGTCGGGGGCTTTCGGGACACCAGGCCAGCCGGTGTTTACGGGTACGGTCAACCCCCGTCCTGACCCGCAGCTAATCGGGCCTACTCGCGAGGCAGCTGGACGCCGAGCAGCGTCAGGCCCACCAGCAGAAGGACGAATGCCAGAGCGGCTGCGACGACGAGCCTCGGGTGGCGAGCCTGCCGGAATGACTCCCAGCCCACCCGACCCCAGAAAACGACGAGGCCGGCGACGGCCGCGAGGCCGATGACCAGGACGGGCGCGAGCAGCACAGCCCGCTCGAACGAGAGGTCGCTCACCCAGACGGCGACGACCACGAGAGCGGTCACCGCGCCGGAGGCTGCAGCCAGTCTCGTACTCATGAGACGAGCCTACCGCGGAGCTATCGTTCAATCGTGATCGAAGCCAACTACGTCTCCGGGGACGACTACGTCGTCGAGTTCCTTGGCTACCGCTTCGCCTTCAATCGCACCGACTTCGAAGAACGTGTCACCGCCGCCGCGGTCAGGCTCGGTCTCGTCGGCGACAATGAGCTTGACGACGACGAGACTGCCGACCTCGTCGAGCTCGTCGAGCGCGACTGGATCGATGAGCCGCGCAGCGGTCTCGGCCGTTACCTCGTGCGCCACTGGGAACGCGTGTCGCTCGTCGGAGGCGAGTCACTCGTTTACTGGCTGAAGAAGCTCGTCTTCCGCGGGGCCTGGCTCGACCACCGCGTGAAGGAAGGGCTCCTGGAAGTTGCGTGGGACGACGACTCATCCGACTTCGGCTACCGCGATCCGAACGGCGACCGCGCACTCTTGGAGCTTGCACCCGTGCCGTCGTGGCACGAGATGCAGTTCCGTCGGTGATTCGCGCCGCTGTCATCGCCGCGTACCTGGCGGCGTTGCTGGCGGTGGACACGCAGGTCGACCTGCACGGCCAGCTCGCGCTCGGCGCATTGACGTGGATCGTCCTGATCGTCGCGGCCTGGCCCCTAACGGCAGAACGACGCGCGCAGGTGGCCGTCGTGATCTGCGCCGCGACGGTGGCGGAGTTGACCGGCTCGATCCTCTGGGGCGTCTATTCCTACCGCCTGCACAACCTGCCGACGTTCGTCCCACCCGCGCACGGGCTCGTCTTCATGGCCGGGCTCGCGCTCAGCGAGGGACTGCGGCGCCATTCGCGCGCGCTGGTGCTCGTCGCCGGCGGAGCCGCCTTGCTGTGGGGCATGCTCGGACTGACGGTGCTGCCACGCCTCGATGCGGCCGGCGCGCTCGGCCTCCCGTTGCTGCTCGCTTTTCTCTGGCGCTCGCGGGCACGAGCGGCCTATGCCGGGGTCTTCCTCGTCGTGGCAGCGCTCGAGCTCTACGGGACTGCGATCGGAACCTGGCGCTGGGCCGAGAAGCTCCCAGGGCTCGGCATCCCCGACGGCAACCCGCCGAGCGGCGTCGCGTCCGGCTACGTCTGGTTCGACGTCATGGCCCTCCTCTTCGCACCGTGGGTCCTCGCAGCGGTGCGAACGTGGCGACCGTTTCGGCGCCGTCCCGTGCCTGGCACCGGACAGGTCTGACGTGGACGATCGCTACCAGCTTCCGGGCGCGGGCTTTTCGGCCTGGAAGATCCAGACCTTGAAGAACTGCGTCAGGTCCTGGCCGCTCAGCCTCTCGGCCAGCGCGATGAACTGCGCCGTCGTGACGTTGCCGTAGCGGTTCTGCTGCGCCCAGCCCTTCATGAGCTGGAAGAACGCCAGGTCGCCGATCTTCTCCCGCAACGCCTGCAGCGTCATCCCGCCGCGGTCGTACACGGTTCCGTTGAACAGGAGCGCCGGGTCGGTGAAGCTCGCGACAGCCGGCCCCCAGAACGCCGTGTCCTGCGCGGGCGTGTTGTAGAGCTGCTCGAACCACTGGTGCGCCGACTTGTTGCCCTCGTGTTCGCTCCAGATCCATTCGGACCACGTTGCAAAGCCCT
The DNA here is from genome assembly GCA_035317565.1 of Gaiellaceae bacterium. GTDB lineage: Bacteria > Actinomycetota > Thermoleophilia > Gaiellales > Gaiellaceae > 3-1-20CM-4-69-9. The sequence continues at coordinate 15,900 of DATHGN010000098.1, read as the reverse complement.
CATGGAGCCAGATGTCCGGCCACTGCGTCAGCGTTACCGAGTCGCCGTACCACATGTGCGCGAGCTCGTGGACGAGGGTCGCCTCGTTCGGGACGTAGGGGAAGTTCGGCTTCGTCTGCGTCTCGAGCGAGTAGCCGACGACCTTCGCGCTGTCGACGATCGCACCCACGGCGTTGAACGGATACGCCCCGTAGATCGAAGTGTAGAAGTCGATCGCCTCCGGCAGCTTCGACAAGACCTGACCCTTTGCGAGCTGCGGATCCACCGCGACGTAGGACGGAATGCCCGCCGACGTCTTCGAGATCGTGAGGTCGAACCTCCCGAGCGTCGTGGTCGCCAGATACGGCGCCATCGGATCGGTCTCGCGCCAGACCCAGGTGGTTTTGCCTCCGCTCGTCGACTGTGAGACGAGGACACCGTTCGCCATCACCGTCAGACCCGCCGGGACGCTGACCCGGAAGTCGTATGTCGCCTTGTCTCGCGGATTGTCGTTGACCGGGTACCAGGCCGGAGAGCCCTGTGGCTCGTTGACGACGAACGCGCCGTCGTCGGTCGGCACCCAGCCTTCGATCGAGTTGTCCGGGTCGGTTACGACGCTCGGCGTCCCCGTATAACCGACAGTGACGGTGAACGTCTTGCCCTGTACGAGTCCCGCTGCGGGCGTGACGATCAGCTCCTGCCCGTCACGCGAGTACGACGCAGCGGCGCCGTTCACGAGCAGCTGGGTGATCGAGAAGCCACGCAGATCGAGGTCGAAGCGCGACAGGTTCTGCGTCGCACGCGCCGTGATCACGACGTCGCCGGTGAGCTGGTTCCCCGCCGGTGCGTAGTCCAGCGTGAGCAAGTAGTTCGCGACGTCGTAGCCGCCGTTCCCGGCGAGCGGGAACATCGGATCGCCGAGGCCTGGGGAGCCCGGGCTGAAACCGCCCGCGGCCAGCGCGGCCGGTGTCAGAAGAAGTGCGCCCAAGACCACAGCGCAGCACAGGAGCCTGCGTCCCCTCATGAAAGTTCCTCCCCCGTTGGAATGCCTTCAATTCCTCTCAGGCGAGTCTAGGGAGGGTTCGGGAACGGCTCAAGATGGGCGGTCGCAGGATTAGACCTGCGACCGCCGCGTTGGAGGATGTGAGCTGCGGCCCCTCACGATCCTCCTGGTTACTCACATTGGGATGAAAAGCCGTTTCCGCACTCCCCCGGGGGGGTGAAGTGAAGTACCTGGATGAACCACCCGAAGGGGGAGGAATCAACCAGCGTGGGTGAATCATGCTCCTCACGTACCACTTGTCCTCAAACGCTCTGCACTGCGGCAGAGCGAAGCCCCGAGACACTGCGGCCGGGGCGGACATTTCCTGAAGGGCCGGGACCAAATGCGGCGGTTTCCGGCCCTTCCTCCTTTCGTGGTAGGGCGGGACCCGGGCGGCGGGTTTCGCCCTCTGGACCAGGTCAGAAGAGCTTCGTGCCGTCCGCAGCCGGCGGGGCTCCGAGCTGCTCCCGGCCAAGCTCGGTGATGATGCGGCCGCGCGGCGTGCGCTGAAGGAAACCGAGCTGCAACAGGAACGGCTCGTACACGTCCTCGATCGTGTCCTGCTCCTCGCCGAGTGCAACGGCCAGCGTCGAGAGCCCCACCGGCCCGCCGCCGAACTTGAGCAGGATCGTCGAGAGCAGCTCGCGGTCGATTCGCTCGAGCCCGCGGTCGTCCACCTCCAGCAGTTCGAGCGCCTCCCGTGCCACCTCGTTCGTGATCACGCCGTCGTGCTTCACCTGCGCCACGTCTCGGACCCGCCTGAGGATGCGGTTCGCGATCCGCGGTGTGCCGCGCGAGCGCCGGGCGATCTCGTCGGCAGCGTCTTCCGCGATCTCGACGTCGAGGATTCGCGCCGACCGCCGTACGATCGTGCCGAGCTCGGGCGCGTCGTAGTAGTCGAGCCGGAACGTCATGCCGAAGCGGTCGCGAAGCGGTGTCGTCAGGAGGCCCGTGCGCGTCGTCGCTCCGATGAGCGTGAACGGCGGCAGGTCGAGCGTGAGCGTGCGTGCAGCGGCGCCTTGACCCACGATGATGTCGAGCCGGAAATCCTCGAGGGCCGGGTACAGAATCTCCTCGATCGCGCGGTTCAGCCGGTGGATCTCGTCCACGAAAAGGACATCGTGGCGCTCGAGGCCGGTGAGGATCGCCGCCATATCGCCCTTGCGCTCGAGCGCGGGACCGGCGACGCAACGGATTCCGACGCCGAGCTCCTCGCGGACGATGTACGCGAGGCTCGTCTTGCCGAGCCCGGGCGGCCCGACGAGGAGCACGTGGTCGAGCGGCTCGTCGCGAGCCTTCGTCGCGTCCAGCGAGATGGCGAGCTGTTCCTTGATCCGCTCCTGCCCGACGAACTCGGCGAGGCGTCGCGGACGCAGAGACTGCTCGAGATCCTCTTCCTCGGGGACGACCGCCGGTGCCAGGAACTGGGTGGACACGTCTAGGCCGCCTTTAGCGCTTCGCGGACGCGTTCCTCCGGCGGAAGCTCCGGATCGACCCGCGCCAGCGCCAGCTCCGCCTCGCCGAGGGAGTAGCCGAGCTCGACGAGAGCGTCCCGGGCGACGAGGTGCGGCTGGCTACCGCTGTCACTGCCACCCGCTGAGGTGATCGGCACCGGCGCCTCGCCGATCTTCTCCTTCAGCTCGAGCACGATCCGCTCGGCGGTCTTCTTCCCGATTCCGGGTATGGCCTGGAAGCGCGCCGTGTCCCCGAGCACGATCGCGCGCCGCAGGTCGGCGGCCGGGGAGCCGGAGACGATTGCGAGCGCGACCTTCGGGCCGATGCCGTTCACGGACAGGAGCTGGAGGAAGAGCTCACGCTCGGCCGCCTCCGCGAACCCGTACAGCTGCAGTGCGTCCTCGCGCACATGCAGGTAGGTGTGCAGCGCGACCTCCACCGCACCATCCGCTGTGCGAATCGCCGAAGGCGTCGCAGCCACGAGATAGCCGACGCCGCCGACGTCGACGACGAGCCCGTCCGGCGTGTTCGCCACGGGCTTGCCCCGAAGGCGCGCGATCATCCCGCGATCCTCAGGAGCGGCGGAGCAAGCGCGTGGCAGATCGCGACCGCCAGCGCGTCGGCGGCATGAGTCGAGGCAGGCTCGACCTCGAGCCCGAGGATTACTTTCACCATTTTCTGCACCTGCTGCTTCTCGGCGCGCCCGTAGCCGCAGACCACCTGCTTGACGCGGGCCGGCGGATACTCAGCGCACTCGATTCCCGCGCTAGCGGCCGCGACCATGACGGCCCCGCGTGCCTGCCCGACGGAGAGTGCGGTGCGGGCGTCGGCGCCGACGAACGACTCCTCGAGCGCGACGGCATCCGGCTGATGAACCTCGACGAGCTCGGCCACGGCGTCGAAGATCGTCTTCAGCCGTGCCTCGGGCCGCTCGGAGGCGGCTGTTTTCCACCACCCGTGGTCGATGGCCCTGAGGCGCCCGTCTCTTTCGTGGACGATCCCGTACCCGCAAGAAGCCGTCCCTGGATCGATGCCGATGACCTTCACGGTCAGAGGTTAGGGAGTGACCCGGACGTATCCTTCCGGCCATGCCCGGGGACATCTGGCTGACCTTCCCGGACGGGAAGGAACACGAGCTGAAGGAAAGCGTCACGATCGGACGTGACGATTCGAACGACCTGACCTTCACGTCGGCCACCGTCAGCCGCGACCACGCTGCTCTCACGTTCACGGACGGCCGCTGGTACGTCGAGGACCGGGGCAGCTTCAACGGCACGTTCCTGAACGGGACCCGAGTGCAACCGGGAACGCCTCTCCCGCTGCGGCACGCCGACCGCATCGGAATCGGCGCGGAGACGGTTCTCTTCTCCTGGCCAGCTCAGCTGGAGGACCCGGACACAACCGAACCGCTCGAAGAGGTCGCGCCCACCGATTCCGCGCAGCTGTCCTCGTTCCAGCGCCAGGTCGTGCAGTCCCTGTGCGGACCATGGCTCGCGGGCGCAAGTCTCGAGAGCCTTCCGTCGAACGAGCAGATCGCCGCACAGCTCGGGACACCCGGCGCGACGGGAACCGTCAAAGCCGCACTCCGCCGCATCTACGCAAAGGCCGGGCTCTCGGATCAGCCGGCACACGCGAAGCGTCGCGCACTCTGTCGCGTCGCACGCCAGCGCGGCTGGGTCTAGAAAAACGGCGAGGGAGCACGCGGCTCCCTCGCGACCCCTCCGTTCGAGCTGCCAAGGCTAAGCGAACCTGCTGAGCGCGGGGTAGCGCGGTGGGTAACCGGAGTGAGCAGCATGGTTCGCAGTCTCGGACCTTCCGGACACGTGCCAGGGACTGTCCCTGGGACCTGTCCCTACGAAGCGACGGTCTCGAGGACGCGCTCCGGGATGTCGAAGTTCGCGTAGACGTCCTGGACGTCGTCGTTGTCCTCCAGCTCCTCCATCAGCCGCACGATCTTCTTCGCGGAGGATTCGTCTGCGACCTCGATGGTGGTCTTCGGCACCATCGTCAACTCCGCGGAATCGACGGGAAAGCCCGCCGCCTCGACTGCCTCGCGCACTCCCGTCAGAGCCTCCGGTGCCGACACGACCTCATAGGTCGAGCCGTCGAGCTTGACGTCGTCGGCGCCGCCTTCGGCGGCGGCAAGTGTCAGCTCGTCCTCGTCGACCCCGTCCGCCGGCACGACGACCACGCCGCGGCGCTCGAAGAGCCAGGCGACCGCGCCTGAGGTCCCGAGGTTGCCGTCGTTCTTGTCGAAGGCATGCCGAACGTCCGACGCGGTGCGGTTGCGATTGTCCGTCAGCGCCTCGACGATCACCGCGACGCCGTTCGGGCCGTAACCCTCATAGACGACCGTCTCGAAGGCCTGCCCATCGGAGTCCGCGCCCGAGCCGCGCGCGATCGCGCGCTCGATGTTGTCCTTCGGCATGGAATAGGAGCGCGCCTTCTCGATCGCGTTTTGCAAGGCGAGGTTGCCGGCGGGGTCGGGTCCCCCCTCCTTCGCCGCGACGATGATCGCGCGCGAGAGTTTCGAGAACAGCTTGCCGCGCTTCGCATCGGCGGCACCTTTCTTGTGCTTGATCGACGACCACTTGCTATGCCCGGACACTCATCGCCTCCCGTACTGCAGTCAAGAACAGTTCGTGCACCCTCGTATCTTCCGTCAACTCCGGGTGGAACGATGCCACGAGGATCCTCCCGTCGCGAACGAGCACCGGCTCCCCCTCGTGCTCGGCGAGTACCTCGACGTCCTCACCAGTCACACGCACCCGCGGCGCCCGGATGAAGACTCCGCGGAGCGGCCGCTCGTCCCCTGCGAGCTCGAGGTCTGCCTCGAAGGAGGCCACCTGGCGGCCGTACGCGTTCCTGTCGACCTCCACGTCGGCGAGTCCGAGGTGATTGCGATCGAGGACGATCATGCCGGCACAGGTACCCAGGATCGGAGGCTCGAAGGCCCGGATCGCCTCGTCGAGCCCGTACAGCTTCATCAGCCGCATGAACGTCGTGGACTCCCCACCCGGCACGACCAGCCCATCGAGTCCGGCGAGCTCCTCCGGCTTCCGGATCTCCACCGGCTCGGCGCCGAGCCGGCGCAGCATCGCCTCGTGCTCGCGGAAGTTTCCCTGGACTGCCAGTACGCCGATCCGCATTTGAGGCCAAGTGTAGATTCGTCTACCCTGAGAGCGTTCCGAGGGGCTCCAAGGGGAGGAGAATTCGTGAAACGTCTGTGGCTGTTGGCGCCTGTCGCCGTGCTTGCTCTGGTGCTTGTCTCGTCCGTCCCGGCGGCAAAGCCGGGTCCCGGCACTTCCACGGGGATCGGGCGCGTCTTCGTGCCCAACCCGGTCCAGTCATTGGGTGATGAGTCGCTCACCGACCAGAAGGACTCCGATTCGGCCGTGCCGGCCGCCGCGTATTACGGAGTGACGCTGACCAATCTCGACGGCAGCGGCTTCCTGCGCGGTGACTGGGCGAACGTGGTGAGTGAGACCGGGAATCCCGCGTACTCGCCCACGAACACGTTCAACTACACCCGCAGTCAGGACGAGTTCGAGCAGGTAATGGCGTACTTCTGGATCACCGAGGCGCAGAAGTACATCCAGAGCCTGGGCTTCGGCTCGAAGTACCCGGCGGTCAACAAGGAATCGCAGGACGTGCGGATCAACCAGTGGGGGCTGGACAACTCATTCGAGACCGACCACCCGAAGGACGAGCTCCGCTTCGGCAAGGGCGGCGTCGACGACGCCGAGGACGCCGAGGTGATCCTCCACGAGTACGGCCACGCCATCCACGATGGCTCCGGCTTCGTCTTCGGCAGCGAGGAGGCCGGCGCGATCAGTGAAGGCTTCGGCGACTACTGGGCCGTCGACTTCTCGGACATCGTCGCGAAGCGCATGGGCGTGCCCGAGCTCGAGCCGCTGCCGTGCGTGATGGACTGGGACGCGACGTTCTACACCTCGACCGTCCCGCACTGCCTCCGGCGGCTCGACACGAATCTGCACTACCCCGCCGACCTCGACGGCGAGGTTCACGACGACGGTCGCATCTGGTCGCGCGCCCTCTGGGACATCCACGAGACCGTCAAGAACCCAATGGCGGACACGATCATTCTCAAAGGCCAGATCGGCTTTCACGAGACGACGATGACCGACCTCGCCAATAGCACGATCGCCACGGCACAGAGCCTCTATGGCAACAGCGTGGCCACGAAGGTCCGCGCCGCATTCCACGCCCGCGGGATCGTCTAGGACAGATCGACAAGGCAGCTCGCGGCTTCGGCCGCGGGCTGCTCTTGCTACCAGCCGCGCGTCTCGAGGAGTTCTTCGGGCGCGAGCGCTGCGGCCGACAGGCCGCTCATCGCATCGCCGAGGCCGCGGGATACACGCGCGAGGATCTCTGCGTCGTTGTAGTGCGTCGTCGCCTCGACGATCGCCTTCGCACGCTCGCTCGGATTGTCCGACTTGAAGATCCCCGAGCCGACGAAGACGCCGTCCGCGCCGAGCTGCATGCAGAGCGCCGCATCCGCCGGTGTCGCGATTCCGCCGGCGGTGAAGGTCACGACGGGCAGCCGACCGTTCTCCGCTACCCAGCGCACGAGCTCGACGGGAGCCTGGAGGTTCTTCGCCTCGCTGTACAGCTCGTCGGGGTCCATAGCCCCGAGTCTCTTGATCGATCCGAACACGGAGCGCATGTGCGTCACCGCGTTGACGATGTCGCCTGTCCCCGCTTCGCCTTTTGTCCGGATCATCGCGGCGCCCTCGGCGAGGCGGCGGAGCGCCTCGCCGATGTTCGTGCAACCACAGACGAACGGGACGGTGAACTTCCACTTGTCGATGTGATTCGCCGTGTCCGCCGGCGTCAGAACCTCGGACTCGTCGATGTAGTCGACCTCCAGCGCCTCGAGGATCTGCGCCTCGACGAAGTGGCCGATGCGCGCCTTCGCCATGACGGGGATGCTCACGGTCTCCTGGATCTCGATCACCTTGTCCGGGTCCGCCATCCGAGCGACTCCGCCCTCCCGGCGGATGTCCGCCGGAACCCGCTCGAGCGCCATCACCGCGCAGGCTCCCGCCTCCTCGGCGATCCGCGCCTGATCGGCGTCGGTGACGTCCATGATCACCCCGCCTTTGAGCATCTCGGCGAGGCCGCTCTTGACCCGCATCGTCCCGATCTCAGCCATCGCCGGTGATTCTATCCGGAGGGCTCAGCCCTTCAGACAGGCGACCACCTTGTCCAGCTCCTCCTGCGGTGGCGTGACCGTCCAGAGGAGGACGGCGTTCTTCTCGGTCCGCATCACGTCCGTGATGTGCGGCTTCAGCTTCTTCGGTGCGAAACGCTTGAATGCGCCGGCGATCTGGATGGCGTCGTCGGAGTTCTCGCCAAAGGCGATCGTGAGGGCGTTTCCGGGCTCGTTCGCCCGCAGGCCCCCGTTGGGCGCGTTGGCGGCAACCACGCCGACCTTGGCGTCGTCGGTGGTGACGGTATAGCCCTTCCCACTGAGGCACTTCGCCGACGGGCCGGCCTTGTAGGTGGAGGGCTCGCCGGAGGTGCAGCCCGTGAGCACAAATGCAGACACCAGGAGGACGAGGAGTACGAGACGCATGGCGCGCCGGACTGTACAGAGCGCCCAGGACCGCCCGTGGATTGGAGCCGGAAGACCGGTTTAGCCGCCCGCCGCCGCGTAGACTCGCCATCGTCCGGGCACGCCCTTGAACTCGTGCTCGCCACGCTCGTGAAACTCGATTCCGGAGCCGGAGACGAGGTCCTTCACGGTCTGGGACACGAGAATCTCCCCGCCATTCGCAAGCGATGCAACCCGCGCGCCCGTGTGAACAGCGATTCCAGTCACCTTGCCACCAAGGAGTTCGCACTCGCCCGTGTGTACGCCCCCGCGCACTTCGAGACCGATGGTGCGCGCGTCCGTCGCAACTGCAAGCGCGCAGCGGATCGCACGCGCCGGGCCATCGAAAGTCGCGAGGAAGCCGTCCCCGGCGGTGTCAACTTCACTTCCGCGCCAACGCGCCAACTCGCGCCGTACCGCCGCTTGATGTTGAGCAAGCAGGTCACGCCAGCCGCGGTCGCCGAGCCTCGCGGCGCTCTCGGTCGAGCCGACGATGTCGGTGAAGAGGACCGTCGCCAGTACGCGATCGGCGTCCCGGATCGGGCGCACGCCGGTGAGGAACTCCTCGATCTCGTCGAGCACCGCATCCTGGTCACCGACCCACGGCAGATGATCCGCGCCGGGGAGCTCGATGAACTTCGCACCGGGAATGCGCCCGGCGATCCAGCGACCTTCCTCGACTCGCGCCTCGAGATCATCCGTACGGTGGAGGACAAGGGTCGGCACGTGGATGGCCGGCAGCACTCCGCGAATGTCGATTGCGGTGTTCATCCTCAAGAGCGCCGCCGCCGCTGCCGGACTCGCGCTGCGGCGAAGATATGACAGCAGACGCCGTTTGAATTCGGGATCGGCAGCCGCGCTCGGCGCGAGCACGTCGATGTCCATTTCGCGGCCCCACTCCTGCTCAACGTGTTCGATCTCGCGCTGACGGTCTTCAACGGTGGGCGCCCACGGATAGTCGGGACTGCGGATGCGTTTCGCGAAGATGCCAAACGCCACTAGTGCCACCGCGCGTTCAGGGTACGTCGCCGCGAAGAGCGCACTCATGTTTCCGCCCTCGGAAAAGCCGAAGACCGCGGCGCGCTCCGACTCGGCGGCATCCATGACCGCGCGAACGTCGTCCATCCGCTCTTCGAGCGTCGGAAGCGAGGATTCTGCAACGGGATCGGACAGCCCAGTCCCGCGCTTGTCGAACAGGATCAGCCTCGAAAAGCTTGCGAGGCGCCGCAAGAACCGTTCCTGCGTAGGCTCCTCCCAGCTGCCCTCAACATTCGAAACCCAGCCGGGCACGTACACCAGATCGAGCGGGCCTTCGCCGACAACCTGATACGCGATGTTGATTCCGCCGCTCTTCGTGTAGTGCGTCTCCGGCATCGGTCCAAAACTATCCTCCAGGCTTGCTGCATCCTTGTCCCGGTGAACTGGGGCTGAAGCGCTCGGCGCCGAGATGTTCGTCCCCTCGCCGGCCATTGACGGGCCAGAAGGAGAGCGGGCCCAATGGACCCGCTCTCGCTTTGGTGCTTGTCGCAGCTATGAGGTGGCGAGACCGGACCGATTGATCCGAGGCCCGTACCGCCGGCCGAGTGCGACAACGGTCAGCAGCAAAAGCAAGGCTCCGAAGGCGACCGACGCGCCGATGCCTGCGTCGCCCCAGTTGAACCCGGACTGCGAGGTCACGCGCTCACCCTGCTTTGGTGTGATGCCGGCGAACGATTGATAGGCCGCTACGCCGAGTGGCCCCGAAACTGCGCTGTAGTTCGCCGGCGTCGCCTGCGTACTCCGATGGACCAGGCCGTAGGCCCATGGATCGAGCGGGCCGTTCCCACTAGTCGGCCGATGGACCAGGCTGTAAGCCCATGGATCGAGAGGGCCGTACCCACTAGTCGGCTTCGCCAGCACTGCAGGCGCGCTGAGCGCTGCGATCGCAAGGCTGACCGCGGTGCCGAGAACCAATCTCTTCAACCTGAGGTGCTTGCGGATCATCTGGTGCTCCTTCCCCCACTAGATTGCGTCCAGGATCGCGCCCGAGAGCAACGACCTGGTCACCAGCGACCCACCCGCACCCACCGCCCGGTAACAGCAGACTGCTGGTCGACGATGTGCCCGTCGCAGCCAGCGGAGTCCGTAACGACAGTCGGCCAGCGAGAACGCAGCGCATGAGACCGTTTCGGCAAGCGTGCTGGTGCGTCGTCTTGGCGGCCGTGGCGCTCTTCGTTCCGCCGAGCGCGAACGCTCACATTCGCTCCGCCACCGTCGCAACCGACTACCGCGCTCGCGTGTTTGCACTGCCCGCACCCTTGCGTCGAGTCATCGCAGCTCGGATCTACCAAAGCGACCGCGCAATTCGTCTCACAGTCGTACGCGGCCACACTGTGATCGTCCTCGGATATCTCCGCGAACCATTCGTCCGCATCACAGCTATGGGCGTTGAGGTAAACGCGTCCGCGCCAACGGCGGGGGGAGCCGGCCTTCTGACGCACCTGCCACTCCATTCCGTCGGCTGGAAGCGACTCTCGAATGGACGAAGCGTCACGTGGCACGACAATCGGGTGCGCGCGCTACCCCGGGGTATCGATCGTGCCCGCTGGCGGATACCGCTGGTCGTTGATGGCAGATCCACGCGGCTCGAAGGTGAACTGTTGCGTGTCCGAGCGCCGGCACGGTGGCCTTGGCTCGTAATGGGTGTGCCTTTCGTCTTGCTCTCGCTGCTGCTCTACCTTCGATGGAGATCGGCAGTGCGCATGGCAGCAGTCGCGTTCGGCCTCGTTGCCGCCGCAGGACTGATCGCGTCGGGAGCGGGGTTCGCCTTTGACACGTACGCCTCGAACGGCAAGTGGATCGAGCTTGGGAATGAGCTGGTGTTCGTCCTCGTCGGCGTCGCCGTGATTGCCCGCGGGTCACCGGCCGCCCGCGGCATCGCAGGCGGGGCACTAGGCCTTCTGGGCTTGTTCGCCGGGCTCCAAAGGACTCCAGTGTTCGTGCATGGTGTCGTGCTATCGACTTTCTCTCCGGACCTGGCACGTGCCCTGGTTGCGCTGACAGTGTGGTCCGGACTGGCGGCCACCCTACTCGGCCTCGTCGTCTATGAAGATCTCGTCGGCCGTGAGCAAGAGCCGACCGAACCGTAATCCGTCTCCTGGCCAGCCGGCATCCTGGCTCGCGCTGCGGCTCTTCTTGAGACCCAGTTGAGACGAGCGGAATCGGCGCAGTGCCGTTCCCGGTTCTGCCGAAAGCGCGTAAGCCAACAGCGTCGCAGCGAGGCTCAGCGCAGTGCAGTACGTCGCGACCAGCCGCAAGCCGTTACTGCGGGTACCCGCCAGCAGCGGTTCTGGGCAGCCGGGATGTGGTCCGTGAGGGCCGCGAGCGACCATGAGCAGGACATGTTGGGCCGCAGATCACTCCCCCTCCTCGCCGCGTTGCCGGTCGCGGTGCTTGCTCTCACCGGCTGCGGCGGCAACGCGTCGAACGCGCTGCCGACAACGAACAATGGACGCCCCGCGAGTGTCGGAGTGGCGAGCACCGGGCTCGGCGACGTTCTGGTCGACCGGCAAGGGCGCACGCTGTACCTCTTCGAGCGAGACTCGGGCACGATGAGCGCGTGCATCGGCGCGTGCGCGGTCAACTGGCCGCCGCTGCGTGTCCGCGGCACTCCGCTAGTCGGCAGCGGCGCCAAGCGATCGGACGTCGGAACGACGGCTCGACCTGACGGGATCAGCCAACTCACCTACAACGGGCACCCGCTGTACACCTTCGTGAATGACAAGAACCCGGGCGACACGAACGGCGAGGGGATCAGCGCGTTCGGCGGCTCCTGGTTCGCGGTCTCCGGGGCAGGCGCCAAGGTCGCCCCTGGCTCGCAGCCGCAGGGCGGGGGCGGGTACGGCTACTAACGATTCCGGCTCGCAGCATCGCGCGCCGCTGCGCCTCGAGGAACGCTGACAAGGTGCAGATTCGCTCCCTCATCGTTGATGACAACCAACCTTTTCTTGACGCCGCTCGCCTGCTGCTCGAGCGTGAAGGCGTGGCGGTAGTCGGGGTTGCGAGGACGAGCGCCGAAGCGCTGCGACTCGAGGAGGAGCTTCGGCCAGATGTCGTACTGGTCGACATCCGGCTCGGTGACGAAAGTGGCTTCGACCTCGCACGGCGGCTGAGCAGCACGGTGATCCTGATCTCCACCCACGCCCAGAGCGAGTACGCCGAGGAGATCGCGGCGAGCGCGGCGGCGGGATTTATCCCCAAGACTCGGCTGTCGGCCTCCGCGGTCCTGCGCCTTGCCGGCGCCCGAACCGATTGAGGACGCTAGCGCGCGTTGAGGTACGTGACCACCGCGAGCACGCGGCGCTGATCGTCCTCCCCCGCAGGCAAGCGCAGCTTCCTGAGGATGGCCCGGACGTGCTTCTCGACGGTCGACTCGGTGATCCACAGCGTGTGCGCGATCCCAGCGTTCGAGCGCCCCTCCGCCATGAGAGCGAGCACCTCCCGCTCGCGCGGCGAGAGAACGTCGAGCGGGTCCCGCGCGCCGCGTGCGGCAACGAGCTCCTGTACGAGCGCCGGATCGACGACGGAGGCCCCCTTGACGATCCGCTCGAGCGTGTCGACGAAATCCTCGACGTCAATTACACGGCTCTTGAGCAGATAGCCGGTCCGCTCGCCGCTCGCGAGCAACGCGGTTGCGCGCTCCACCTGCACGTGCGCGGAGAGAGCGACGACGGCGGTACCCGGAAACTCCTCGCGGATCGTCTCGGCGGCTTCGAGGCCCTCGGTCGTGTGCGTGGGCGGCATGCGAATGTCGACGATCACGAGGTCAGGCCGAAGGTCGCGCACCAGGTCGATCAGCTCGGACGCGTTCCCGCACTGACCGACCACCTCGAATCCCGAACGCTCAAGCAAGCCGGCGAGACCCTCGCGCATGAGAACCTCGTCGTCCGCCAGCACGACCCGGGTCGCGTTCGTGCTCATCGCAACGATTATGGGCTACCGTAACGTGATGAGCACATCCGCCCCATCGGCGGATTCAGGCAGCGAGCTGCACCGACTGGTGGAGCAGCAAGCGGCGTTGCGCCGGGTGGCGACGCTCGTGGCGAGCGGCGCGTCGTCGACGGAGGTGTTCGAGGCCGTTGCCCTGGAGGTCGGGCAGGTCTTGCAGTTGGCGAATACGGCGGTCTGCCGCTATGAGGACGAAGGTACGGCGATGACTGTCCTTGCGGCCTTCGGCGATCGTCCTGAGGTGTTCAGCCCTGGATCGCGTTGGCCACTCGATGGCCCGTCGATGTCCGCCGAGGTCCTCCGCACGGGTAGCCCGGTGAGGTTCGAGGAGTACCGCGATCTGCCGGGATCACTCGCAGCCGCTGCTCGTGAGCACGGCTTCGACAGAGTTGCGGGCGCTCCGATCATTGTCGACGGCCGAGTCTGGGGCGTCATCTCGACCTCCTCACCGAATGCTCCGCTCCCCGACAATCTGGAGGACCACCTCGCGGAGTTCACGGAGTTGGTGGCAACCGCAATCGCCAACAGCGAGGCCCACGAGGAGCTCACGCGACTCGCGGAGGAGCAGGCGGCGTTGCGGCGGGTGGCAACACTGGTTGCAGCGGGCGCGCCACCAGCAGAGGTGTTCGAAGCCGTGAGCACGGAGGTGGCTTCATTGATGGGCGCGGACGGTTCTGCTGTCACGCGCTACGAGTCAGACGGGACGGTCACTGCGGTAAGCGGCTGGACGACCGAGGGCGGGTACATCTACGTCGGGAGGCGATACGAGCTCGAAGGCACCGTGTCGGGCTTGATCTTCGAGACCGGCCGGCCCGGACGCGTTGAGAACTACAGAGAAGCGCCGGGCAGCGCGCCCGCCGCCGCCCGCGAGATGGGCTGGCGCTCATCCGTGGGAGCGCCGATCACCGTCGACGGCCGCCTGTGGGGCGTCTTGGCCGTTGTTTCGAAGACCGAACGGCCGCTGCCCGCCGACACCGAGCAGCGACTGGCCGAGTTCGCGGCGCTCTTCGCGACCGCGATCGCAAACAGCGAGGCACACGAGCAACTCGCGCAGCTCGCCGACGAACAGGCGGCGCTGCGAAGGGTGGCCACGCTCGTTGCCGAGGGGGCTACTCCGAACCGTGTGTTCGAGGGCGTCCGAGACGAGGTGGCACGCATGTTCAACACCCCCCTCAGCGTGCTGCTCCGCTACGACGCCGTCGGCACCGCCACCGTCCTTGCAACCTCCAACGGCTACCTCGGCCCCATCGGGAGGAGCTGGCCCGTCGCGGATGACGGCGGCGCGATCGCGGTGGTCTGCCGGACCGGCCTCCCGGCACGCGTCGACTACACCCGGCCCACGCATGGCCGGATCGCAGCGGCTGCGCGGGCCGTAGGCGCGCGATCCGCGGTGGGAGTGCCGGTCGTCGTCGACGGAGCTCTCTGGGGCGTCATGGCCGTCGGCTCGCGCGAGACCGAGCCGCTGCCGGCTGACTTCGAAGACCGGCTCGAGAAGTTCACGGAGCTCCTTGCAACGGCGATCGCCAACGCCGAGGGCCGAGCCGAGCTGGACGCCTCACGCGCACGAATCGTGGCCACGGCCGACGCAACCCGGCGCCGAATCGAACGCGACCTGCACGACGGCGCCCAACAGCAACTGGTTTGGCTCGCGCTCGCCTTGCGCGCAGCACAGGCGACGGTTCCCGAGGACCTCGAGCAGCACAGAAGCGAGCTGGGCCGCATCGTAGACGGCCTCACGGCAGCCCTCGATGACCTCCGTGAGGTCGCCCTCGGGATCCATCCGGCCGGGCTCTCGGAGGACGGCCTGACGCCGGCGCTCAAGCGGCTCGTTGCCCGCTCGCCGCTCCGCGTCAACCTCGATTTTCGCGCTGACGGTCGCTTTCCGGAGCCGGTGGAGGTGGCGACCTATTACGTCGTCTCGGAGTCGTTGACGAACGCAGCCAAGCACGCGGATACCCCGGTTGTCGACGTCGCCTTGGCCGTTGACGACGGTGCCCTTCGTGTGGAAGTCCGCGACGACGGATGTGGTGGTGCGGACCCGGCCGCGGGCTCGGGACTGCTCGGCCTGAAGGACCGCGTCGAGGCGATCGGAGGGACGATGCAGCTGACGAGCCCGCCGGGTGCGGGCACGTCCTTGCGTGTCGAATTGCCGCTGGTCGACTAGGCCCGCTCATTACCGACGCAATCGTTACGCGGCCGCGCGACCCTCCTCTGCGGACACCCCGCCGACGCTCAGCGTGACCTCGATGTTGCCGCGCGTTGCCCTCGAGTACGGGCAATCCTTGTGTGCACGCCTCATCAGATCAAGGCCCTGCTCGCGAGTGAGCTGCGGTGCATCGAGGTCGAGCGCAGCGGCAAGACGGAAGCCGCCGCTCTTCGATGTCCCGATCCCGACGCGTGCAGTGATCCGCGAGTTGCTCAAGTCGAGCTTGCGCCCTGCCGCGATCCGAAGCAAAGCGCTCTGGAAACAGGCGGCGTAGCCGATGGCGAACAACTGCTCGGGATTCGTCCCCGGGCCGCCCGAGCCGCCCATCTCACGGGGAACATCGAGCGCGACTTCCACACGACCGTCGCTCGTCCGCGCATGTCCCTCACGGCCGCCGACGGCGGTCGCCTCGGCGGTGTAGAGGATCTGGAGTGAGTCGTCCATATCCGTCCTTTCGATCAGGCCGCGCGACTAGGGCGCGGCTTCCTTCTCGAGCGGGGGTGCTCGAGGGCACGGCTCGCGATCAGGTACCGCTCGACGTTTTCTGGCTGCGGGTTGTCCGACAGCGCCCGCACCGCCTCGACAAACCGGCGGACCGCTCGGAGCTCAGAAGCT
>DATHGN010000097.1:0-3922 GCA_035317565.1 Gaiellaceae bacterium | reverse complement strand
CGAAGCCGGCGACGACACGCCCGAGCGGATCCGCGCCTGGATCGAGCCGGGTTCGACCGACGTGGTTTTCGAAGCCTGCAAGCGTGCGTCTGACCCCGGGCTCGAGCTCGCACTCGAGCAGCACGTCGCCGATCATGCGTCTTTCCCCCGCGACTGTGTCGAACGGGAGCAATCCGATGCCGGGCAGCTCTGTTCCGTGGAAGTCTCGGTAGGAGCGCCCGAGCAGCTGGTAGCCGCCGCAAACCGCGAGCACCGCGGCTCCGCCGGCCACCGCCCGACGCACGTCTTCCGCCTTCGCGACCAGATCCCGCGCGACCAGGGCCTGCTCGCGGTCCTGGCCGCCTCCGACGTAAAGCAGATCGTGCTCATCCCCCTGCAACGGATCGCCGACCGAGACGGCACGCACCTCCAGCTCGTGGCCCCGCCAGGCTGCGCGGCGGGAAAGGACGGCGATGTTGCCGCGGTCGGCATAGATGTTGAGGTAGTCCGGATAGAGATGCCCGACGACGATCTTCACGCGGCCCGCTCCCAGTAAGGGCGCACGAAGCCGCGCTCGCCGACGACCTTCCGGAGCGCGAGCATCGCCGTGTACGTGGGCAGGATCACGAGCTCACCCCCTGCGGGAGTCAGCTCGAGCCCGCGGTCGAGCCCGGCCTCCAGCGAGGGGACGACGTCGATCCGGTCCGGGTCGAGACCGCCGTACTTGAAACGGAGCGCCAGCTCCGCCGCGCGCTCACCCGTCGCCACCAACCGGTCGAGACCGGCAAGGAGCGGCTCGAAGTCGACGTCCCAGATCCACGACACGTCCCGCCCGTCGGCGATCGCGTCGTTCAAGCCGATCACGACGACCGAGGGAGCGCCTCCGTCGACGATCGTCCGCACGGCCTCGTTCGCGCCGGCCGGGTTCTTGATCAACAGCATCAGGAGGCTGCGGTCCCCGACCGCGATCCGTTCGAAGCGGCCGAACGCGGCGCTGAAGGACTCGAGCCCGGACACGATCTCCTCGAGCGAGGCTCCGACACTCAGCCCGAGTGAAGCGGCGGCGAGTGCGTTGTACACGTTGTAGAGACCCGGAAGGCGCAGGCGCACGCGACGCTCGCCCGCGGGTGTGGCGAGTGTGAAGGACACCGACTCGAGCCCGTCTAGCTCGATCTTTCGGGCCGCCACGTCGAGTGGGGGACGCCTGTCCCCGCAGGCGGGGCACTGGTACTCGCCGAGGTGCCCCATGTAGGCGGCCGCGTAGTCGTACGGCGTCCCGCACTGCACGCAGTACTTCGAATCGGCGGCGTGCTGGAGCGAGGGGCGCGCCAGCGCAGGGTCGTCCACACCGAAGACGAGTGCGCCGGAGCGCACCCGCGTGAGCGCGCCGAGCTGGGGATCGTCGCCGTTCACGACGAGTGCAGTCTCTGCCGGAAGCCGGCGCACGGCCTCTCGCCAACGTGCTGCGACGTGCTCGAGCTCTCCATAACGGTCGAGCTGGTCGCGGAAGAGATTGCCAAGGCAGACGGCCTTCGGCCTGACCCGCGCGACGATCTCGGGCAGCGCGCCCTCATCGACCTCGAAGAGGCCGAGCTCGGCATCGCTCGCGTCGAGCAGCGCGGACGCGACCCCCGAGACGAGATTCGCGCCGGAGCTGTTGTGCGCCAGGCGAAAGCGGTTGCGCATGATCCCGGCCGCCATCGCGGCAGTCGTCGTCTTCCCGTTCGTCGCCGAGATCACGGCCGACCCTTCGGGCAGGCGCGCGGCGAGGCGGTCGATCGCTCCGGGATCGAGCTTCCACAGGAGCTTTCCAGGCACCGTCGTGCCGCCTCCGGCACCGGCCAGACGCGACAGTTTCCCCGCAACACGTGCGACGGCGATCTCGGCTCCGAGCGGCATCGGCAAGCGCAAAACAGGGGGGAGGCTACCCAAGTGCCGTTGATCCCCCGGAGGGGTGAACTTCGGTGCTGCTACCGCAAAAGGGTGAGGTACGTCCCCCGACAGACCCCTACGTTGCGGACTGTTAACTGCGGCTTGAGAGGAGAACGATGCGGACCGGAGGTCAACGGCGGGATGTGCGCGCGAGCGCACTCTGGGGTAGCGGGAAGCGCGGAACAGGGTCGCGCTCGAACGCGCTCTGGGGTAGTGGTAAGCGGCGCACGGCACTTCTGGCCACACTCGTGCTCACCCTCGTGGTGCCGCTCGGGGCTTCGGCCGTGCCGGGCCCGAAGGTCATCGAGGCATTCGTGGCTCCTGGGCTGCTCACGTCCGCCCAGTCTCGCCCGGCCGACAAGTTCTCGGTGATCGTCCAGGGCAAGGGTGGGAACCAGGCGGCTCACGCGGTCGCCGGCGTTCTCGGCCTTTCCATGAAGGCCGCCCGAACCTTCAGCTCGATCGACGGTGTCGCCATCGACCTCACGGGCGCGCAGATCCTCACGCTCGCCGCCGACAAGCATGTGACGGCGATCACGGCCGACTCGCGTGTTCGCCTTTCGTCCGCTTCGCCGGTCAACGAGAAGTGGCCCTTCGTCACCGGCGTGACCAGGTACAGCTCGGCCCCGGGGGCAACGATTGCGATCGTCGACTCCGGCATCGATGCGTCCCGGCCCGAGTTCGCGGGCCGCATCGCCGCCAGCGTCAATCTGACCTCGCTCCCCGGCAACTCGTCGGGCGACGGGCGCGGCCACGGCACGTTCGTCGCAGGGATCGCGGCAGGCGCCATGGGCGGCAGAGGCGGCGCGGCGCCGACCGCGAAGATCGTCTCACTCGACGTGATGGACGACCAAGGGATGGCGAAGACGAGCGACGTCATCGCCGCCGCCGACTGGATCCTCGCCAACAGGGCGAAGTACGGGATCCGGGTCGCGAACTTCTCGCTGCACTCCTCGGTCGCCAACAGCTTCATGTACGACCCACTCGACAAGGCGGTCGAGAGCCTCTGGTTCAACAACGTCGTGGTCGTGGTGGCTGCCGGGAACTACGGCAACCCGAACGGGCCGAGCGGCGTCCCGTTCGCACCCGGCAACGATCCCTTCGTGATCACGGTCGGCGCGAGCGACACCGGCAGGTCCGTGTCGACGCTCGACGACGTCGCCGCTCCGTGGTCGGCATACGGCTACACGCTCGACGGCTTCGCCAAGCCCGATCTCGCGGCACCCGGCCGCTACATGGTGGGCCCGGTCCCCGTGACCTCGACGCTCTACACGGAGCGTGCCGATCACGTCGTCGACACCGGCTACATGGAGCTCTCGGGCACGTCGTTCGCGGCGCCGATCGTCAGCGGCGTGGCTGCGCTGATCCTCGGGAAGCATCCGGAGTTCACCGCCGACCAGGTCAAGGGCGCTCTCATGCTCGGCACGAAGCCGATGCCTCGGGCTGCCGATCTCTCGGAGGGCGTCGGCGAGGTCAATGCCGCCCGCTCGCTCGAGTACCCGAACCCGCCGAAGGCGAACAAGGCGCTGAACGGCTTCGTCGTCAACGATCCCGTCGCCAACGGGCGAGTCTTCGACGCTGCCAGCTGGGCGGCCAAGGCCAAGAACGACGCCTCGTGGGCCGAGGCTTCGTGGGCCGACGCCTCCTGGGCCGACGCCTCCTGGTCGACCGCGAGCTGGGCGGATGCATCCTGGAGCGATCTGAGCTTCGCCTCGGCCTCCTGGGCCGACACGGCAACGGCTGCGGCTTCCTGGGCCGATCTCAGCCTCGCAAGCGCCTCGTGGGCCGACAACGCCGGCGACGAGACCGCTCAGCCCGACGCGGGTGCGATCGACCCGGCCGAGCTCGCTGCGATCCTCGCAGGCACGCTGGATCCGTAAATCTCATGCGCCTACCCGGGGTCACCCGTTCGGGGGAATCGATTGAGGGTTCCCCGAACGGGGGATGCCCCCGGGTAGGCGGCCTTCTACGTTCCGCGATGGGCTCTTGTCTGCGGCCCACCAGTACGACG
>DATHGN010000096.1:0-19765 GCA_035317565.1 Gaiellaceae bacterium | reverse complement strand
TCTGCGCCCTCGCGGCGCTCGTCCTGGCGACCCAGGCGCTCGCCAGCGGCCGGATGTACATGGGTGCAGCCGAGGACGAGGGCCGGAACTCCGACCCCGCGGTGGCGATGGCCAAGATGCAGCTGGCCAAGGCCGCCGGCTTCGACACCATCCGGGTCTCGGCGATCTGGGAGCCCGGCCAGACCGCCGTTCCCGCGGACCAGCTCGCCGCCTTGCAGGCGATCGGCGCAGCCGGCGACTTCCTCGGCATCCGCATCGTCGCGTCGGTCATGAACTTCGGCAGCAAGACGACGCCGCTCACGGCGGCAGCGCGAACGCAGTTCGCGCGCTTCGCCGCCGACATCGTCAAACGCGTCCCAGGAATCCGCGAGTACATCGTCGGCAATGAGCCGAACCTCAACCGCTACTGGCTGCCGCAGTTCGGCCCGAACGGCGAGGACGTGGCTGCAACGTCGTACACGCAACTGCTCGCCCGGACCTACGACGCGATGAAGGCGGCGGACCGGAACGTCTTCATCATCGGCGGCTCGCTGGCCCCGCGCGGCATCGACCGACCGGGCACCGGCCGCGACACGCATTCGCCGACCGCGTTCATCGCCGACATGGGCACCGCGTATCGGGCGTTGAAGCGCAACCGGCCCATCATGGACGGCCTGTCGATCCACCCCTACGGCGAGAACTCGAGCACGCCCCCCACCTTCGCGCACCTGAGCGGCACGTCGCTCGGCCTGGCCGACTACGACAAGCTCGTTGGGCTGCTCGGCAAGGCCTTCGACGGCACGCCCCAGCTCGGCTCGAAGCTGCCGATCGTGTACGACGAGTACGGCGTCGACTCCCAGATTCCCGACGGCAAGCGCCGCTTCTACGGTGGCCGCGAGCCGGCGACGACCAAGCCCGTGAGCGAAGGCGTGCAGGCGGCGTACTACCGCACGGCGCTCGAGATGGCTGCCTGCCAGCCCACCGTCCGTGGGTTCCTGATCTTCCATGTCACCGACGAGAACGACTACAACCGGTGGCAGTCAGGGGTCTACTACGTGGACGGAACGCCGAAGTCGACCAGGGCCTTCGTCAAGCAGACGATGAGCGAGATTCGCGCCGGGGCGTTCGAATGTGCCGAGCCTCCGGTCGGCACGGGGACCGGCGGCTGGTCGCTCGCGACGCCGGCGGACATCGCAGCTGCCGACAAGATTCCGACGGGGCTCGGTGGCTGGATTCTCGTGAACGCCTCCTCGGGCTAGCATTTCCCAGATGGAGGGCCAGTACGTCGCCTACAGCTTCTTTCGGGTCGACCCGGCCTGGCGCAGGCTGCCGATCGAAGAGCGCGCCGCGGGCAAGGATGCCTTCGCCGAGGTGATCGAAGACTGGGCCGGGCGCATGGACGCGCTTCGTGCGTACACGGTCACCGGCGTTCGCCCCGACTCGGACTTCTTCCTCTGGAAGATCACGCAGCGCTACGAGGACCTAGGTGAGATTGGCGCGGCACTCAACGGAACGCCTCTCGCCGGCTGGCTGGAGACGCCGTACGCCTACCTCGCAACGACGAAGGCTTCCGAGTACACGAAGGCGCGCCGTCCGCGCAAGGTCGTGCCGAAAGGCTCGCCCTACCTGGTCGTGTACCCGTTCGTGAAGCTGCGGCCGTGGTACGCCTTGCCGCCCGAGGATCGCCAGCGCGCGATGGAGGAGCACATGCGCGTCGGAGCGGAGTTCGCGACGATCCACAACCACACGACCTATTCGTTCGGAATCGACGACCAGGAGTTCATGACGGCGTTCGAGTGCGATGAGCCGGCTGACTTCATGCACCTGATGCTCACGCTGCGCGAGAGCGAAGCGTCCCGTTACACGGAACGCGACACACCGATCTTTGTCGGCCAGCACGTCGACATCCGTGCGGCGCTTGACGCACTGGACGGCGCCGGCGCGCGCGTCGGCGCGTAAACTCGCTTCGACGGGCGATGGGGCTCGCCTAGAACCGCCGATCCGGCTGATGGCTCCTATGGACGAAGGGAGCCGAACGTGCCCGTCTTTCTCACTGTCGCCCTTGCCGGCGCCGCCGGAGCGGCCGCTCGCTACGGCCTCGACAGGCTCTTCTCACGCGACGCTCATCACGTTCCGTGGGTCACGTTTGCCATCAACGTCGGCGGATCCTTCGTGCTCGGAGCCGTGGTCTCGACTCTCGACGCTCATCCGCATCCAGCCTTACGCCCTGCGATCACGATCGGCTTCCTGGGCGCGTTCACGACGTTCTCGACGCTTTCGCTCGAGACCTTTCGGCTCGTCGATCGCGGTCATCTCGTCGTGGCGTGTGCCTACTCGCTCGGCAGCCTGGCGGCCGGACTGTCCGCACTCACTGCGGGCGTGCTCCTTGCCCGTTCGCTCTAGCTCGTGCCGGCGGCGAGGTCGCGCCAGCGCTTGAGGTGGCGCAGGCCGATCGCGGCCGGAAGCAGCGGCAGCCAGAGGTTGAAGATCCGGTAGGTGCAGACCGCGAGCACCGCCTTCGCGAGCGGGATCCCCGTCCACGCCAGGGCGAAGGAGACGAGCGCCTCGACCGACCCGGCACCGCCGAGGGGCAGGGTGCGCCGGGTCAATGCGTAGCCGGTCGCGTAGCCGATGATGAGCGCCGCGATGTCCGGCGAATCGTGAAAGACACGGAGGCAGGCCCAGAGACAGCCGACGTCGCCGACCCAGTAGAGCGTCGTGCCCAGGAACGCCCCTCCGTGCACGGCTCCCTGCGACGCAAGCTGCTTGAGCATCTGAACGGCGTCGAGTCCGTGCCCCAGGGCCGCTCTCCACCTACCTTCGGTGCCGACACGGTTGCGCCGGGCCAATATGGCGAAGGCAGCGGCGAAGCCCAGTGGTACCGCAATCGCCCACGGCAGTGTGAATCCGAGGCTTGGGTGCGTCGCGCCGCGGGCGAGCAGGATCACGGCGGCGAGCGCAGCAGCGGGTGCAAGGACGGCGTACTCGAGGACCCCGAGGCCGAGCACGCGTGCGCGCGCCTCGCGTGGCGGGAGCCCGGCGGTCTCGAGCGCATGCCGGTCCACGACGAAGCCGCCGCGGATGACGAACGCGCCGAATCCCGCAGCAACGATCGCACCGGCCCGCGCAAGGCCGAGTTGTGGTCCCCCCTCGAGCCGCGCGACCTCGCGGTAGGCCACGACGTAACCGAAGTAGGCCGCCAGCTCCATGCCGAAGGCCACCGGGAGCCAGATCGGGTTGATGTGGTGCAGCTCGTGCACGACCCTGCCGAAGCCGGCGGCCCAGGCGATCCCGACCGCCGCGCCGAGCGCGAGGGCGGCGCCGATGCCGACGAGCAGCGCGTGCTGCGCGGCGTTTCGCTCGAGATGCGGAGCAGGCCGGAGAAGGCGCCTGAGGGTCATCGGTGTCGCATCGGCCGTTCCGAGCAGCCTCCTGAGCTAAGAGTACGAATGACGACCGCGCCAGATCCGGAACATCGCGTAACCCGCTCCAGCGATGACTCCGATGAACCCGAGCTGTTCGTAGCCGGGCAGCCCGCGCCAGAAATAGAGGCCGATCGCGGTGACGATCAGGACTGCCGACCCGTAGAAGACGACCCGCTCGCGCGTCGACCAGGTTTCGATCTCGCTGCGCCGGTCCCGCCACATGAGATAGACGAAGAACGCGACCGCGAGGAAGAACGCGATCCGGAGGAGCGCGGCGATCGCCAGCAGCGCCGTGTACTGGTTGAGGACGACCACGACGAGCGCGATCAGCCCGATGATCAGAAATCCACGGAGCGTCGGCCGGTCGGAAAAGAACTTGCCCAACTCAGGCGGTCATGTAGGCGCGGACTGCGAGCACGGCTGCAAACAGGGTAGCTCCGGCAAACCAGGCCAGCCGGCGGGGCGGATCGGGTGGCGCATAGAACCACGGCCAGGCCACTGTGAGCACCGCGAGGCTCCCGTACATGTAATGCGTTCCCTTGTCCGCATGACGGTGATTCGCGAGCAGCAGCAGGCCGACGGCGAACTGCGCGACGATCAGGGTCTGGGCGAGGGCAAGTGCATGGGCGACGAGCCCACCGGCATTCCCTCGCCGCCGGTAGGCGATCAGCGCGAGCACGGCCGAGAGCACGCAAACCGCGATCACCAGGAATGCGAGCAGGTGATGCACCGTTAGCATCGCGAGCGCACCCTACAGAGAGGATCTGTCGTGATCGAGGAAGGCAAACCCGCCCCCGACTTCGAGCTCCAGAGTGACACCGGCGAGACCGTGAAGCTCTCCGACCTACAGGGCCGCCCGGTCGTCCTGTACTTCTATCCCAAGGACGACACGCCCGGATGCACGGTCGAGGCCTGCGAGTTCAGGGACGCCTACGACGTGTTCCGCGAGCGCGGCGCGGAGATCCTCGGCGTGAGCCCGGACGACGTCGCCTCGCACGGGAAGTTCAAGTCGAAGTACGAGCTGCCGTTCACGTTGCTCGCCGATCCCGAGCACGAGGTGGCCGAGAAGTACGGCGTCTGGGGCGAGCGAAACTCCTACGGCAAGAAGAGCATGGGCATCAAGCGCTCAACGTTCATCATCGACTCGGACGGAAACGTCGCCAGGGCGATGATGGGGATCAAGCCCGCGGGCCACGCTTCGGAGGTGCTCGACTCCCTCAACTGACAAATTCACCCGGCGGAGGGACGGACTGTCCCTCGGTCGGGTGATCCCAGCCGACCGCCGGGATGGAACGCTCGGTAGGCGGCCCGCATGCAGCTTCGCCTCTCCGACCCGAGCTACACGGACCGTCTGGCGAACTTCCTGCGGAGTCTGGGCCAGGCGGCGATCGTGGCCGGGCCGGGGCAGCTCGAAGTCGACCTTTCACCGACGGGCGCGACGCCTGCGGAGCTCGAGATCTACCTGCGCGTCTGGCGCGTGCTTTATCCGGACGCCGAGGTCCAGCTCGGCGGTGACGACGACGGCAATGACGACCCGGTGCCGGCGGCATAAGGACGGACCGCGCCGACGTACGCGAGCGCGTACCGCGCCTCGAACAGACTCGAGACTTTCACGACGTCGCCGGTATGCGGCGCCTGGATGAACGAGCCGTTGCCGATGTACATGCCCTCGTGTTGCGGAACACCGGCCGAGTTCGCACGGAAGAACACGAGATCCCCCGGCTGAAGCTGATCGCGAGGGACGCGGAGGCCCGCGTAATACTGGAACCCCGTGTAATGGCCCAGCTTGATCCCGAGCTGGCCGTACACGTACATCGTGAGCCCGGAGCAGTCGAATCCCGCGGGCGAATCGCCGCCCCAGACGTACGGCACCCCGAGGAAGCGATACGCAAGCGCGACCGCCTGTCCCCCGAGCGTGGCGTTCGAGGGCAGGATCTCCGGCTCGAGAAACGTCGGCACGCCTGACATCGATGCCTGTGCGGCCGGCAGCTGCGGCAGGCCGAGCACTGCGGCAGCGCGGCTCGTCGCGGAGTCCGGGTGCGCTGCGCGGGCGAGGCCGACGAGAAGCTGCGTTCCGGGGGCCAGCCCAAGCGACGGGTCGGAGACGAATGCGCGCAGCGCCACGAGGCCTGAGCCCGTGCGTCCCGGCGACACCGCCTCCTGCAGCGCGACGATGTAGCTACCACCGTGGAGCGGGATGATCGCGTTCGGGCCGACGACGTAGCTCGTCCCGTCGACGACGAGGCCTTCGACCCTCGCTCCGGCGAGGCCACGGGCGGGAACCACAAGCCGGCGCACGGTGACGCGGCCGTTGAACATCGAGACGTCCTGAAGGACGACGCGGGCGGCGGTGGCCTGCGACGAGCCGATCCGAAGGACGGAGCCGTCAGCGGGATAGGCGTAGGCCCCCGCTCCCGCCTTGCCGATCAGGGTGCCATCCGCGGAGCGCACCTCGGCAGGCCCGAGCGTCCCGGCAGCCGCAGCCGGCGCCGCGAAGACGAGCAGTACCGCAGCCACCCCCAGTCCCCGACGAAGCATCGAGGCTCCGAGTCTACTCGCGTCCCTGGCGGCCGGCAGTACCGGGGGCAGGACCGAGAGCAGGGTTTTGCCCCCGAGCGAGTCTCCTTAGACGAGGGACGAGCCCCTGACGGCAAACAAGCAGGGCGCAACTGCGGCGAAGCGCCCCGCTTGGACAGGGCTCGCCCCTCGACTTTCTTTCGATCCGTGGCCGTGGAGTCCTGGAACTCAATCCTCGGCCGAATTCACGACGCGTCTGGCTATGCGGATGAGAGGACTTGAACCTCCACGAGCTTGCGCCCACACGGACCTGAACCGTGCGCGTCTACCAATTCCGCCACATCCGCCCGACTTAACAGTTTAGCCGTACCATTTTCGACCTGAAGAGGGGTCTCCTGATCTGCGGTCTGGCGAGTCTGGCGCTCGCCTCGTCGGCACATGCCGGCAACGTCGAGGTGCTCGTCACCCTGAAGCAGCCTGCGCTGGCCGAGGTCTTCGCACAACGGAGCACGCTGGCCTACTCCTCGTTCGCGCGGCCGCACCGCCTGCTGCTCGGCGCGCCGGCGAGCAGGGACTACCTCGGGCGCCTCGATCGTGCGCAGCGTGTCGTGCAGGCGCGGATTCGCGCCTCGATTCCCAGCGCCCACGTTCGCTGGCGCTACGGCGTTGTTCTCAACGGCTTCGCGGTCGTCGTGCCCAGCAGCCGGGTTTCGACGATCGCCCGCATAACCGGGGTCGCGCACGTGTGGCCGAGTGTGACCTACCACACGCTGCTCGACAGGACGCCAGAGCTCATCAGTGCGCCCCAGGTCTGGGGGCCGACGCTCGCTACCGCAGGACAGGGCATGAAGATCGCGATCGTCGACGACGGCATCGACCAGACGCATCCGTTCTTCGCGCCCACGGGTTTTTCATATCCCGCGGGCTTTCCGAAAGGTCAAACGGCCTATACGACACCGAAGGTGATCGTCGCGCGAGCCTTCGCGCCGGCGACACCCGTATACAAAAACGCGCGGCTGCCGTTCGATCCCGAGCTCTCCGATCACGGAACGCATGTGGCCGGGATCGCAGCCGGTGACAACAACACGGCGACGCGGACCGGCGTGCGTCTTTCCGGCATTGCCCCTCGAGCCTATCTCGGGAACTACAAGGCCCTCGGCATCCCGAGCCAGTTCGGTGCGAACGGCAATTCTCCCGAGCTCGCCGCTGCGATCGAAGCTGCGGTCCGCGACGGCATGGACGTGATCAACCTCTCGCTCGGGGAAACGGAGATCGACCCGCGCCGCGACGCCGTGGTCAATGCGCTCAACGCCGCCGCGGACGCCGGCGTCGTTGCGGCGGTTTCGGCAGGCAACGACTTCGACCAGTACGGCTATGGGACGATCACGTCACCGGCCAACGCGGCCAAGGTGATCTCGGTCGCCGCATCAAGCGGTGGGCATGGCAGTCCCGATGTGGATCACATCGCGAGCTTCTCCTCCGCCGGCCCGACGCCCTATTCGCTGACGTTCAAGCCGGACGTCACCGCCCCAGGCGAGGACGTCGCGTCGGCCGCGCCCGGCGGCAGCTACGTCGAGCTCAGTGGAACGAGCATGTCGGCACCGCACGTCGCGGGAGCGGCGGCCGTGCTGCGCCAGCGGCATCCGACCTGGACGCCGGAAAATGTGAGATCGGCACTGGCGCTGACAGGCGATCCGGTGCACAACGGGAGCACGTTCGAGGTCAACCCACTTCGTGAGGGCGGCGGGCGGATCGATCTCGTCAAGGCCGACGAGCCGCTCGTGTTCTCCAGTCGGACCGCGTTGACGTTCGGCTTGCTCAAGCCCGGCTCACGCGCAACGCGCAGCCTGACGCTGTCGGATGCGGGCGGCGGCGCCGGTAGCTGGAGCGTCGGTTTCAGCAATGGAGCCGCTCCGGTCTCGGCCCCCACGCAAGTGACCGTGCCGGGCGTGCTCCCAGTAACGGTGAACGTGCCACGTGGCACGCATGAAGGCGACGTCACCGGCTTCGTCGTCCTCACCCGCAGCGGCGTGCGCCGGCGGATCGCGCTCTGGTTCCGAACCGAGCGGCCGAAGCTCCGGCTCGACCGGCGCACGTCCCTCGCGAGAACAGGGAACTACTCCGGCAACACGTCCCGCGGCGCCTCCCGCGTCACGTCGTACCGATACCCCGACGTCCTGCCGGGCCACGCGCCGTTTCCCGTCCGCCTCACGGGTCGCGAAGTCGTGTATCGCGTGCAGATTCGGCGCCGGATAGCGAACCTCGGGGTGGCGGTCACGTCGCGCGATCGGGGCGTCAAGGTCGAGCCGCGCGTGGTGAGGGCGGGCGACGAGAACCGGCTCGCCGGCTACACGGCGCTGCCCTACGACCAGAATCCCTACCGCGCCAGCTACGGGCGCCACCGCCTCGTCGCCGGCGTCGCTCTCCCCGGCCCCGGCACCTACGACATCGTCTTCGACACCCCGGCAGGGGGCAGGACGGGTGGATTTCGATTCCGCTTCTGGCTCGGTGACGCGACTCCGCCGTCCGCGCGGGTCCTCGGGGTGCATGGTCGCTTTCTCGAGCTGGCGGTGAGCGACGGCGGCTCCGGCGTCGATCCGGAGTCGCTACAAGCTCACATCGACGAAGACTTCGTGCCGGTCTCGTATCACGCGGGACGGGTGCGAGTGCCACTCTCGGGGATCTCCGCCGGCCGGCATGCGCTGACCTTCTCCGTCGCCGACTACCAGGAGACGAAGAACATGGAAAACGTTCCGCGCATCCTCCCCAACACGCGGACGCTGCGGACCTCGTTCGTGATCCGCTAGCGCTTCCGGTCTGTCTCTTCGATCGTCGGCAGCTGGTCGAGGTCTCGCTCGACGCTCGCAGCGAACTCTTCGGTCTCGGTCCGGAGCAGCTTCAGCTGACTCTTGCGGTGCGTGCGTTCGCGCCGCTGCCTTGCCTCGCTGCCGAACCGCGCCGAAACCCTCGGCCACTCAGCGCCGAGTACCGCCGCGACGGTGCCGATCAGCAGGGCGATCATCAACCAGCCCACGGGCCCATTCTACCCGCCGTCGGCCGGTGCCAGCACCCGGCCGGCATGACCTGCTCGTCGTCGTGCGCTAAACCCGGGAGCGGCTCGAGCCGATACGAGGCACATGACCGGGCAGCTCCTCGTCCCTTACATGGTCCTGTGGGCCGCGCTCATGCGGGCGTTGCTCGTGCGGGCCAAGATCGCCCCGCCGATGTGCGCCCGTTGCGGCCTCAAGCTCGAGCGCTCCCAGCTCGGCGAAGCGGTCTGTCGCTGCGGGCACTAGTACTTCTCGGCTGAACCGCAAGGCTACGATCTCGCTGTGAGGGAGATCCTCCAGGAGCTCGAGCGCTGGCGCGCAGCCGGGGAGCGAATCGCCGTGGCGACCGTCGTCGCAACGCGCCGCTCCGCCCCACGGCCCATCGGCTCGAAGCTCGCCGTGTCCGAGAGCGGAGAGCTCGCAGGCTCCGTCTCCGGCGGCTGCGTCGAGAGTGAGGTCGTCGAGGCAGGCCGAGAGGTGCTCGCCGGCGGCGAGCCCAGGCTGCTCACCTTCGGGATCTCCGACGACCTTGCGCTGAGCGTCGGGCTCCCCTGTGGAGGCGAGATCGACGTCTGGGTGTCCGAGCCCGATCCTGAGCTCCTCGGCCGCCTCGCCGATGTCACACGTGAGGAACGCCGAGCAGTCGCATTCACGGACCTCGACGACGGAACCGAACGGCTCGTCCCGGACGGCGACGATCCGGTTGCGGACGACCTGATTCGAGGCGGTCACAGCAAGGTTGTCGAGCTGCACGGCAGGCGGGTCTTCGCCGACGTCTTCGGGCCACCACCGCGACTGCTCGTCTACGGCGCCGTCGACACTGCCGACGCGCTCTGCGCCGCGGCACGCGGTCTCGGCTGGCACACGATCGTCGCAGATGCGCGCGGACGCTTCGCGACCCCGGAACGGCTCCCGCATGCGCACGAGGTGATCGTTGCGTGGCCGGAAGAGACGCTCGCGCAGGTGCAGCCGGATCACGCCACGGCGGTCGTCGTCCTCACCCACGACGACAAGTTCGACATTCCGATGCTCATCGGCACGCTGACGACCGACGCCTACTACATCGGCGCGCTCGGCTCGCGTCGTAACCAGGAGCGACGCCGCGGGCTCCTGCTCGAGGCGGGAGTCGACGAGTCTGCGCTCGACCGGATCTCCGGTCCGGCCGGTCTCGACATCGGGGCTCACACGCCGGCCGAGACGGCGATCTCCATGCTGGCGGAGATCATGGCCATGCGGGCCGGCCGCGACGGCGGCCGGCTCAGAGAGTCGTCCGGTCGCATTCACGCCGAAGTCGGCTGAAAGCAGTCTAGGGCCGGGTCTCGCCGGCCTCGTAGATTCGCATCGGCAATCCCGCGAGCGGCTCACCGCCGTCTGCGGTCACGAGCCAGGTGTCCTGCATGTAGAGACAGTCCTGTCCGTTGTCGGCGATGACATGCGGGTGCATCGAGAAGACCATGTTCTCGCGCAGCTCGGTCTCGATCGCTTCGCCGATCTTCGGATGCTCGATCATCGTCATCCCGATCGAGTGACCGGTGACGTGTCCGAGGTGGTAGCCGCGATCGGTGAAGCCTTGCGAGACCGCGCGGTGCACGTCATGAGAGGTCGCACCCGGCCTGAGAGCTGTCTTGGCCGCCTCGAAATACTCTTCGTAGGCTTCGACCATCCTGCTCACTTCGGCGTTCGGCTTACCGATCGAACGCGACACCTCGACCCAGTGGCCGCCCGGCCCGGCGATCTCGAGTGACGGGATGCAGAACTCGCCCAGCACCGTGCTCTTCCGCGCGATCGCGAACTCCGCGCCGACGAGCACCATGTTCATCGTCAGGCGGCCGCAGCCTTCCTCGACGAAGAGCTTCTCCGCCGGAGCGAGAACCTCCGCTGCTGTCTTCCCCGGTGCGTAGGCCTCGAGGAAGGCCCAGAATCCCTCGGTGTTGATCCGCACCGAATCGCGCACGGATTCGAGCTCGTTCTCGCTCTTCACCGCGCGCGCCAGATCGAACTCGACATCGAACGGGACGAACTCGACCCGCAGGTGCGTCCCTTCGAAATCGCGGACTGCCATCACGTAGTCCAGCCCATAGACCCCGACCCGCTGTCCGGCCAGCCGCTCGCCGATGTACTGGCCGGGCCGCTCCGCGAAGACCTGGTCCTCGATCCACGACGTTGCGTGCTCGCCGACGTAGCGGGCCTCTGCCGGGAACACGATGGTCGAGTCTCCTTCACGCGGCAGGATCACGTACGCGTAGCGATGGACGATCACGAAGCCGGACATGTACGTGACGGCGCCCTCGAAGCCGGTGTACTCGGAGCCGCAGACGACAACGGCATCGAGGTGCTGCTCGGCCATCGCCTCGCGGATGGCGCTGTAGCGCCGTTCGATCTCGGCCGGGCTCACCACGATTGCTCCAACCCTTTCACGAGCGCCCAGATCGCGCGATTCAGCGGTGTCGGGATCCCGTGCTCCTCGCCGAACCGGACGATTCCCCCGTTGAGGTAGTCGATCTCGGTCGGACGTCGTGCCTCGACGTCCTGCAGCATGGACGCCTTGTGACCGTAGGCGATCTCGGGCTTCGCCGCGTGGTCGATCAGATCCTCGGGATCGGCGTCGAGCACGATTCCCTGTGCCGCCGCGACCGCCTTGCCCTCGTCGACGAGGCCGCTCACGAGTCGGCGCAGCTCGGGGTCCTCGCAGACGCGTCCGTGCGTCAGCCGCGTGAGCGCCCCGACCGGGTTCGTCGCTGCATTGAAGATCACCTTCCGCCACTGGGGCCCACGTGCGTCCTCGATGGCCTGGGTCGGCATTCCGGCACGGGTGCAGGCCTCGGCCAGCCGGGCGATCTCCTGGAGCGGAGCCGGCTTGGGCTCGAACGGCCCGAACGTCGTGTCGCCCTTGACGTCCCACTGCACGTGGCCGGGCTCGAGCAGCTTGCCGGCGGGGAACGTCGTCCCCCGGATCACCCGCTCGGTGTGTTTTGCAATTGCTTCCTCATTGCCCAGGCCGTTCTGTACGGTCGCGACGCAACCATCCGCGAACGCTCCGGCCGTCGCCTCGATCGCGGCCGAGGTGTGCATCGCCTTGGTCGCGACGATGCCGAAGTCACAGGCCGGAAGCTCGGCCGGGTCCGACGTGGCTTTCGGCCGGCCGAGCGCCTCCCCCGCTCCGCTCAACCGCAGGCCGTCACGGTTGATCGCGTCGACGTGTTCGCGGTAGAGGTCGTACGCCCAGACCTCGACGTCGTCGAGCTGTGCGAGCGTTGCCGCGAAGAGCGAGCCGACGGCGCCGCAGCCTACGACGCAGACCCTCACGAGTACGACGCCTCGCGTGCCGCTACGAGCCGGTAGACCGTCGTGTGCAGCGGCACGTCGACCTCGCAGCGCGCCGCCTCGCGCACGAGCGCGCCGTTGATCAGCTCGACCTCGGTCGGCCGCTGAGCCTCCACGTCCTCGAGCATCGACGGATAGTGCGCGCTGCCTCGCCGCGTCGCCAGGACGTTCATCTCCCAGGGATCGTCGTACAGCTCCACTCCCGCGGCCTCGGCGACACGCTTCCCCTCGTCGACCAGGTCATGTACGAGATGGCCGAGATCGGACGGCTCTGCCTCGGCCGCGAAATGGGCGTCGTGTGGCAGGCCGGTCAGCGCGGACACGCCGTTCACCGTTGCGTTGAAGACCAGCTTCGACCATTGGGCCGGCCGCAGGTCCGCCATTGCCTCCGCTTCGAGCCCAGCGTCGAGGAGGAGCTGCGCGATCTCCTGGGCCCGCTCGTAGGACGACCCTGCGTAGGGTCCGAGCCATGTCGGCGTGTCCAGGATGTACTCGACGTGCGTGTCGGAGTGCTTCGTCCCGCTCATGAACGTGACAGCGGAGACGAGGGGCCAGCTTCCCTGCGCTCGCACGATCTCTTCTGCGCCGAGCCCGTTCTGGACGGTCATGATCGTCGCTCCGGGGAACCGGCCCGCGAGCGAAGCGGCCGCTCCGGTCACCCCCGTCGCCTTCGTCGCGATGATGCCGAGGTCGAACTCGGGAAGCTCGCTCGCTTCAGCAACCGCAGTGACCCGCACGGTGAAGTCGTGCCGCCCGCTCACTTTCAGCCCGTGCTGGTTCAGTGCCTCCGCGTGTTCGTTCCGCCGCGTGAGCACGGAGACGTCTGTCACCGTCGCCAGATGGGCGGCGAAAAGGCTCCCGATCGCACCGGCACCGATGACGCAGACCTTCACGCGAACTTGGCGCGGAGATACTCGAGGTACGGATCCGGATCGATCTCCGAGCCGGTGACCCGGCGCAGGAGCTCCGGCGGCGAATATCGGCTGCCGTGGTGATAGATCTGCTCACGCAACCATTCGCGTAGCAGCGTGAACTCGCCGCGCGCGAACTGCTCTTCGAGGTCGCCGAGCTCGGCCACCGCCCGCCGCCAGATCTGGACCGAGATGACGTTGCCGAGCTGATAGGTGGGGAAGTAGCCGAAGAGCCCCGCCGACCAGTGCATGTCCTGCAGGACGCCCTGCGCGTCGTCCAATGCCTCGACGCCGAGGTACTCGCGCATGCGCGCGTTCCAGACCTCGGGCAGGTCCTGCACTTCGACGGTCCCTGCAAGCAGCTCACGCTCCAGCTCGAACCGGAGGATGATGTGGAGCCCGTAGGTGACCTCGTCGGCGTCCCCGCGGATCAGGCCGGGTCGCACGGCGCTCACCGCCCGGACGAACGATCCTTCGCCGACCTCTCCGAGCGTGTCGGGGAAGAGACCCTGGAGCTGCGGGTAGAACCAGCGCCAGAAGCCGGCACTTCGCCCGACGAGGTTCTCCCACGTCCGGCTCTGGGATTCGTGGATTGCGCTCGAGGTTCCCCCTCCGAGCGGTGTCCTCGCGAATGAGCGGTCGATGTCGAACTCGTACACACCGTGGCCGAACTCGTGCATCGTCGAGAAGAGTGACGTGATGTCCCGCTCGTCGGTGTGTGTCGTCAACCGGATGTCTCCCGCCCCGGGCTTCGACGCGAATGGGTGCGGTGTCTCGTCGAGCCGCCATGAGCTGGGATCCCAGCCGAACGCCTCGAGCACCAGCCGTCCGGCCTCGTGCTGCGCAGCAACAGGAAACGGGCCCTTCAGGTCCTCGACGACGTCGTCGCGATGACGCTCGACGAGCTCGACGAGCTCGCCCTTCAGCCGCCCGAAGACCTCCTCGACCTTCGCCGTCGTGAGCCCTTCCTCATATTCGTCGAGCAGCGCGTCGTACGGCTCGTCAACCTCCGGGAAGCAGGCGATGTATTGATGCTTCAGCTCCAGCTGCCGCTCGAGATGCGGCCGGAAGAGCGCGAAGTCGGAGGACGTCTTCGCGTCGTCCCACGCCGCGACACCGACGCCGTTCGCCTGGGCCAGCTCGCCCGCAAGGTCCGACGGGATCCTTCGCGCGCGGTCCCACTCGCGGCGGGTGACGCGAACGAGCGCTCCGTCCGCAGAGTCCGGATCCTCCTCCGCGGCGAGCCGCTCCAGAAGCCCACCCACCTCATCGGTGACGAAGCGCTGGTGCGAAAACTCCGCGAGGGTTGCGGCCACATCAGCGCGCGCCTTGGCTCCCCCGCGAGGCATCGAGACGCGCGCGTCCCAATCGAGGATCTGCTCCGCGTGCCCGAGGTCGGCGAGCTCGGCGAGGATTTCCTTCAGCCGCTCGAGCGGCGACTGGGCCGGCGCCGTGGCGCTCAAACCGCCTGCGGCGCGAGCTTCTCGCGGAGGTAACGCACGTACGGCTTCGCATCGATCGGGCTGCCCGTGACGCGCTCGATCGTCTCCTGCGGCGTGAACTTCCGGCCCATGCGATAGAGGTGGTCTCGCAACCACTCACGCACTTCGCCGAACTCGCCGCGTTCGAAGCGCTCGTCGACATCGCCGAGCTCCTCTTTGAGGCGCTCCCAGATCTGGACCGAGATGACGTTGCCGAGCGAGTACGTCGGGAAGTACCCGAAGCCGCCGCCGGCCCAGTGCATGTCCTGCAGAACGCCGTGTGCGTCATCGGGAACGTCGACGCCCAGGTACTCCTCCATGCGGGCGTTCCAGGCTCCGGGCAGGTCGCGCACGGCCAGTTGCTCCTCGATCAGCTCCTGTTCCAGCTCAAAGCGGAGGATGATGTGCAGGTTGTAGGTGACCTCGTCCGCATCGATCCTGATCAGGGACGGGTGCACCTTGTTGACCGCGCGATAGAAGGCCTCCTCGTCGACCGAGCGGAGCTGACCGGGGAATGTCTCCTGCAGGCGCGGGTAGAAGAAACGCCAGAACGAGCGGCTCCGGCCGACGAGGTTCTCCCACGTCCGGCTCTGGGACTCGTGCAGACCGAGCGAGACACCCGAGCCGAGCGGCGTACCTGCGATCGACTCGTCCACGCCCCACTCGTAGACACCGTGCCCGAACTCGTGCATCGTCGCGAAGAGCGAGCTCAGGTCGTCAGGGCGGAAGTTCGTCGTGAGCCTGATGTCCCCGTGTCCCGGGCTCGTCATGAACGGATGCTGTGTCTGGTCGATCCGCCATTCGTCGTCCGTGTAGCCGAAGCGGCGCAACACCTCGAAGCTGAACTCCCGCTGCGCACCCTGGTCGAAGGCCTGGTGGAGGGAGGAGTCGTCGACCTCGCCGGCAGCGCCGATCTCCTGGATCAGCGGCACGAGCTCCTCCTTCAGCTGGTCGAAGATCTGCCGGACGTCGGCGGTCTTCATGTTCGGCTCGTAGTTGTCTAGGAGCACGTCGTAGGTCTCGTCAGCCGGGTCGAAGCATTCGATGTAGCGGTGCCGCAGCTCGAGGTTGGTCTCGAGGTACGGACGCAGCGCCTCGAAGTCGGACTCTTCCTTCGCTGGCCCCCAGGCCGACAGTGCAACCGCAGACGCCCTGTTCAAGTCACCGACCAAATCCGGGGGAACGCGCGTCGCTTTCTCGTAGTCACGGCGGGTCACCCGGATGAGACTGGCCTCGAACGAGTCGTAGTCCGAGCTCTCTTCGAGACCGCGCAGCTCCTCGAGAAGCCGGCCGATGTCGGGGTTGACGAAGCGCTCCTGCGCGAGGGTGCTGACGGTGCCGATCGCCTCCGCACGGGCCGCGGCCCCTCCGGGCGGCATCATCACCCGCTGGTCCCAGAACAACAGCGTCGCGGCCTTCGTGAGGTCGGTCACCTCAGCGAGGCGCTGTTGCAGCTCTGCGAACCTGGGATCGGTCATCGAGCGAACTTTGTCAGAAGGCGCCGGGGCCGGGCCAGCCGGACCGAAAATTCACGCCCGCCGGTGAGGCCGGCCGGGCGCAGGATCAGGACGAGAGCCATAAGTGCGCCCACGACCACGATCCGCGTCCCGGCGGGCAGATCCACCGACCGACCGAACAGATGGATGCCGCTCTCCGCCTCGGCGAAGAACGAGTCGACCGCACTGACGGCGAGCGCGCCGACCACGGCGCCCCAGAGGCTCGTCGCCCCGCCGATCACCAGCATCGCGAGGGTGATGAACGTCAGGTCGAGGTAGACCGACTCGGTGTTCACGGGAAGCATGTGGACGAGGAGCCCGCCCGCGAAGCCCGCAATTGCACCGGAGAGTACGAAGGCGACGAGACGCTGGCGATAGACCGACACGCCGACGGCCCTTGCCGCAGCCGCGTCTTCCCGCGTGGCGCTGAGCAGCCGCCCGAACCGCATTCGCCTGTATGCGAATGCGACGACGACGGCGAGCCCGGCGCCGAGAGCAGCCTGCATCAGCCCGGTGGTCTCCGGGACGGCGGAGAACGTGTTGAGGCCGGGCCCGATCTTCTCCCAGTAGCGCAGCACGTTGTGCGTGATCTCGAGCACGCCGAAGGTTGCGATTCCTGCGGCAAGGCCCGACAGCCGCATGAGCGGAAGCCCGACCACGAGTGCGTACGCGGCTCCGACGGCAGCCGCGAGCGCGAGCGACCAGACGTTCCCGATCGTGTGGTCGCCGAGCAGACCGAAGAGGTGGGGCATGATCGCCGGCTTTTCGTGCACGGGCATCGAGAGCACTCCGGCCGCCCAGGCGCCGACGGCGACAAAGCTGATATGGCCGAACGAGAGCACGCCCGAGTTGCCGATGAAGACGTAAAGGGCGACGACGATCGCGACGTTCACGAGCGCGTTGATCACGTAGGTCTCGGTCGAGGTCGAGACCAGCGTTCCCACGAGCGCGGCAAGTGCGACGAGCGCAAGCGGGGCAAGTAGCTGAAGTGCTGCGTCGAGGCGTCTCATACGCGCTCCACCGCCTGTTGTCCCTCACGCGTGAAGAGACCGCCCGGACGCACGAGCAGCACGAGGATCACGGCCGCGAACAGGAAGGACGGCAGGTACTGGCTCTGGTTCGTCGGGAGCGCGCCGCCGAGGAGCCCTGACGCG
Source organism: Gaiellaceae bacterium (assembly GCA_035317565.1). Taxonomy (GTDB): domain Bacteria; phylum Actinomycetota; class Thermoleophilia; order Gaiellales; family Gaiellaceae; genus 3-1-20CM-4-69-9. Next base: position 2,428 of record DATHGN010000096.1, on the reverse strand, counting down.
AAGCCGATCGCGAACCCACCGAGCGTTGCAGAGACGAGCCGGTTCATCCCTCCGAGCACGACCCCCGCGAGAACGAGGATCGTGTCGCGCAACGCGAAGTCAGGAGTAACCAGCGGGTTCTGGACCGTGAGCATGACCGCGACGATCGCCGCAAGAACGCCCGATATGAGAACCGCCGCGCTGATCACACGTCCCGCGCGCACACCGAGGAGCTCTGCGGTGCGGAAGTCCATGGCCGCCGCCCGCATGTGCAGGCCGACGCGTGTGCGTCCGAGCAGGAGAACGAGGACGAGCAGGCAGAAGGCGGCAAGCGCGGTCGCAACGATGGCGATCTTGCGAATGTCGACGCCGGAGATGGTGACCGGCTGGTTGAGCGTCGCAAGCGACGACGCGATCTTGCCGAGCGGTCCGAACCAGAGCAGCGCGATGCTCTGGAGCAGGAAGGCGACTGCGAAGGTCGCGACCAGCATCACGGCAGGCGACTGGCCGCGAAGGGGCCTGAAGACGATCCGGTCCATCATCAGCGAGAGAGTGAGGACGACGGCGAAGCACAGCACGATGCCGACCGAGACCGGCCAGCCGCGCTCCGAGGCGAATGCGAGCGCATAGGCGCCGGCCATGACGAGCTGCCCGTACGCGAAGTTCACGAGCCGCAGCACGCCGAACACGAGCCCGATCCCGACAGCCATAAGTGCGTAAATGGCCCCCAGTCCGGTCGCGTCGGCGAGTGTCTGCCAGTCGATGTTGAGGAGGGCGACGGTCATGCCATGTACGCACTGACGAGCGCGGCGGTGTCCCCCGCCGACTCCGGGCCGAGGGTCAGTCGCTGCTGCCCGTTCGCAAGGACGTGCGAGCGGTCCGCAAGCGCGACCGTCCGCTGCGCGCGCTGCTCGACGAGCAGCACCGCGAGCCCACGGTCCCGGATCGCCGCGAGCGTCTCGAAGACGACGTCGACCATGCGCGGCGCCAGGCCGAGCGAGGGCTCGTCGAGCAGCAGGACCTCGGGGTCGGCCACGAGAGCGCGCGCAATTGCAAGCTGTTGCTGCTGGCCGCCCGAGAGCGTGCCGGCCTTCCGTCGGAGGGACTCCTTGACGGCGGGAAAGAGCTCGTAGACGCGCGTCAGATCCTCAGCTATGCCGTCACGGGAACGCCGGCCGGCCAGACCTAACTTGAGATTCTCGTCCACGGTCAGGTCGGCGAAGATCCGCCGCCCTTCCGGCACGAGGGCGACTCCCTTTCGCGCGACCGCCTCGGGACGCTTGCCGACCACCGACTCTCCCCTCACCCGCACGTCGCCGGCAGCGACCCGGACCGCGCCCATGATCGCGTGAAGCGTCGACGACTTGCCGGCGCCGTTCGGACCGATCAGTCCGACGATCTCGCCACGGTCGACCTCGAGGGAGAGGCCGTGAACGGCCGTCACGGCACCGTGACGCACCTCGAGGCCCTCGACGGCGAGCAGCGGGACGCTCAACCTTCGTCGTCCACGTCGTGAACGGCGCTTTCGCCAAGGTAGGCGGCCGCCACGTCGAGGTTGGCGCGGATTTCCTCCGGCGTCCCTTCCGCGAGGACGCGCCCCTGGTCGAGTACGTAGATGCGGTCGCAGAGACCCATGATCAACGCCATGTTGTGGTCGATCAGCAGAACGCCGGCAGCGTGGTCGTCACGAACGCCGCGCACCGCCTCGGCGAAGTCGGGGACCTCGGCCTCGGGCAAGCCGGCGGCCGGCTCGTCCAGCAGCACGAAGCGTGGTCTGGTCGCAAGCGCGCGGGCGACGCCGAGGCGCCGCTCGTCACCCTGCGCGAGCGTGCCGGCGGACGCCTCTGCCTGTGCGCTGAGACCGAGCGTTTCGAGCAACTCGGACGCCCGGAGCCGTGCTTCGCGGGCAACCGCGCCGACACCGAGCGCCGCGACCTCGAGGTTCTCGCGCACCGAGAGTGACCGAAAGGCGTGACTGTGTTGAAAGGTGCGCGACAGGCCCTGCCGGCCACGGCGGCTCGGGCTCCAGTGAGTGACGTCGCGCCCTTCGAGCTCGACCGTCCCGGACGTTGGGCGGTCGAACCCGCTGAGGACGTTCACCAGCGTCGATTTGCCCGCCCCGTTCGGGCCGATGAGCCCCGCGATCTCCGCCCGGCCCAGCTCCAGGGTGACGTCGCGGAGAGCGTGCACACCCTCGAATGACCGCGACACGGAGGAGGCCCGGAGTGTGTCTCCGGGCCTCCTCGTCGTTTCGGCCGGGTTCGCTCGTCCCAAGCGAGCCTTAGATCTTGGGAACCTTCTTGGCGACGATCGTTCCGACGACCTTCGGAACGTTGTCCTGGATCCTGATGATTCGGTAGCGGCGGCCGAACACCGTGTGCAGCGTCCGGGAGAAGTTCACGTTGCCGGAGATCGTCGGCACGTTCTTGAACTTCTCCATCACCTTCGC
>DATHGN010000095.1:0-4609 GCA_035317565.1 Gaiellaceae bacterium | reverse complement strand
GTGCAGGACGCGTGAAGAGGCTTCGATCTTCCCCTTCCGACCGCAACTGCCGCACACACCATCGACGGGAAGGCCCGCCACGGCGGGCCTTCTGCGTTACTTGTCCAGGTGAACCGCGACGTCCGCGGCTGCGCCTTCCTTCTCTACAACCACGTGATCGTTCGCCTGGTCGACGACTGACTCGATCTCGGGCATCGCGTGGCCTTTTGCGACCACGAAACGGGTTGGATCCGATCGCACGAACTCGTACTCGGCGGCAGTCAGGACGACCCTCTCCGCACACTCCGGATCGGAGCACTCGCACAGGAAGTCGTACGTCGAGTCCTTCTGACCGAAGGTGTCCGAAATCTCACGGATGCGCTCGTTCACATCCCTGAAGAGCGCCTCGTTCAGCGCGAGACGCTGTTCCTGCTTTTTCTCCATCGACGGATTTTAGCTAGCGGACGACGTACAGCAGGAGCGTCGCCACCGCCGCGAGCAGGAGCACGAACGCCGCGTAACGGACAACACGCGGGTCGCGCGGTGGCGGCAAGACGTTGACCCGCACCAGCAGGTCGCCCGGCATCGATCCCGCGCCGGCGTCGTTTCCGTCGCCGCCGACCCGGAGCTGCGCGCCATCCTCGACGCCCGGTGGAACAACCAGGCGGATTCGCCGCTCGGCCGGGACGATGCCGTCGCCCCCGCAGCGCGAACACGCCTGGCCGACGCATGCAGGACACGGCTCGATCTGCAGCAGGTTCGCAACGTCGAGGTGCGAGACCGTGCGCTTCCGGCCGGAGCCCCCACAGGCGTCGCATTCCGGATCGGGCAGGCCGAGGGAGCCGCGCCCCATGCATGCCTTGCAGCGGACGGCGGCTTCGTACTGGACGACCCGGCGGGTTCCCTCCACGGCCTCGAAGTTCCGAAGCTCGATCTCGACGTGGACGTTCTCACCCCGGGCCGCCGCGGGCGGGCGGGCTTCCCAGAGTGCGTCGTCGAAGCCCTGGTTGCCTCGGCCCCGGTAGCCGTACCGGTCGTAGAGCAACCGCGCCTCGCGCTTGGAGAGGACCGCATAGGCCTCGGCCAATTCGCGGAACCTGGCTTCGGCATCGGGGGCATCGGCGACATCGGGATGCCACTCCCGGGCCAGGCCGTGGAAGGCGCGCTTGATCGCGTCGCTGTCCGCATTTCGCGGGAGGCCCAGCACCTCGTAGTAGTCCCTCTTGGCGACGGCGGCCATCTTTGGGAATTGTGTCTTACCGCGCAGACGCCGCAACCGATTCCGGCCGTCGCGAGTTATCCAGATATGCGGGCGGTAGCAGCGACGGCGGTCTTGCTGGGAGCCGGCCTCGTGGCAGGGCACGCCCTGGCGGACACTGTTCCGGTTCCGATGCCGACGGTCTCCGTTGCGGTGCCCACGGTCCCGGTTCCAGTGCCCACGGTCCCGGTTCCAGTGCCCAAGGTGACGGTGCCGGCGGCCCCGAAGGTCCCTACGCCGGCCGTGCCTGCGCCGAGTGCCGGGAGCAACAGCTCGGCGCCCTCGGCGCCGACCGTCGCTTCTTCGGTCGACTCGGCTGCTTCGACGGTCGGCTCGATCCTCGGGAGCTCGACCGCGCCATCCTCGTCGGGGAGCTCCCGCTCGTCGAGTCGAGGCCGGCCCGAAGGCCTGCAGGTCGAGAGCCTCCGTTCGTCACGGACGTGGATTTCGACCTCCGGGCCGAAGCGCCGACGGGGCACCACGCTCACTTTCGTGCTTCCCCGCGACGCGCGGGTGGTTTTGGTCGTCAAGCAGGTCTCGCCGACGTGCCGGATCGCCGGGCAGTTCTCCGTGCAAGGGCACGCCGGGCTCAATCGAGTCCGCTATCCGGGACGAGCAACGCACCCGCAGCTCGAGGCCGGTACCTACCGGATCTCGGTGCGCACTCCGGCCGGCAGGCTCCTGCGGCGCGTGACGATCATCGTCGTCGAGGGCGGCACGCCGAGCTCGAGTGAGCTGTCGTCGGCTCGGGCCGCGAACGTCTGCACCTCCGTGCGCAGCCTGGCCTCGGCCGCGGCGCGGTCGACCGGCGCGTCGAACACGAGCCTCTCCGTCGGTCACCCCTCGTCAAGCGCCGCCCCGGCTCAGGGCACGAACACCCACTCGGGTGCGGTGCTCGGGACCACGGTCGCGAAGGCGGCCCGCGCAATTCAGCCGCTCCTCGTCGCGCTGCTTGCGCTCGCGATCGCGCTGCTGGGACTCGCGTCTCTCCCGCGTATCGCACTCCCCGAATCACGGACGAGCTACCTCCTCGCCCGCCACCGCGTCGAGATCGCCGGCCTGGGGGCGGCGGCCTTTGCAGCCGTCGTGGTCGGCTTTCTCCTCGGCTGAACCGCCCTTCGTCTTTCCTCAGGCGCCCCACCAGAAGCTCGCGGCGATCACAACGTACAAGCCGACGAGAATCGCACCCTCCTCCCACGTGCTCTCACCGTCGTAGACGACGAGCGCGGCGATGCTTGCGGCCATCAGCAGCGCAATCGCGAGCAAGGTCGGGAAAGCAAGCGTGAGCGTTGTGGCAAAGAAGAGGCTCACGAAGACGAGGACCGGTGTCAGGAACAGCGCGATCTGGAGCGAAGAGTTGACGATCACGGAGACGGCAAACTCCGCTCTGTTCCGCAGGGCGAGCTGCACGCCGACGACGTTCTCCACCGCGTTGCCGGCGATCGCCACGACGACCAACCCCGCGAAGGCCTCGCTCATCCCGAGCGTCTCCGTCGCCGGACGCAGCGCACTCACGAACCAGTCACTCACGAAGGCGGCGGCTACCCCGGCTGACGCAAGCACGGCCACCGTCGTGGGAAGGGTCCAACGCGCAGGTTCCACAGCTGCGCCCTCACCACCCATGAGGAAGTAGGGCAGCGTCAGGAAGAAGAGCACGAGCAGCACGCCTGCGCAGATGAGGCTGAGCGCCTTCTCGTGTGCGGCGGCCGGCGCATGAAAGGCATGTGCGAGTGTCGGCAGCGACAGGATCGCTGCCGCCATCGCCGTCAGCGTCGCGATCATCCGTGCGCGTGGAGAGTCGAACCTCTGCGTCCCGTGACGGAGTCCACCGGCAACGAATGCGATTCCGAGCACCAGCACGCTGTTCGCGATGATCGAGCCGACGAGCGCGGCCTGCACGACGCGGATCAATCCTTCTCGGATCGCGAACAGCGCGATGAAGAGCTCCGGCAGGTTCCCGAGCGCGCTCTGGATCACGCTCGCGATGGATGAGCCCACACGACTACCGAGCTGCTCGGTCGCGTCACCGACGAGACGTGCTAGGGCGGCGATCGCGAGCGCAGCGAGCGAAAAGGTCAGCACGGGCGTGGCGTCAGCGAAGTGCGCTGTGGCTGCGACGGCGACGAGGACCGCTCCGATCGCGAACTCGATGACGTCCCGGCGAGTCACGCCCATATCATCGACCTCATGAACGGCGAAGAGCTACGGGAGGTGATGCGCCGCTTTCCTGCCCCGGTCGCCGTCGTCACGACTGCGTTCGAAGCTGAGCGCTTCGGGTTGACGGTCGGCTCGCTCGTGTCGCTCTCGCTCGAACCGGCGTTGGTCGGCATCTCGATCGGCAAGGACTCGTCTTCGCACGAGCCGATTCGCCGAGCCGGCGCCTGGACGGCGAGCTTGCTCTCGGGGACGCAGGCGCATGTCGCCCAGCACTTCGCGCGGAGCGGGATTCCGCCGGTCGCACTGTGGAACGGAGTCGACGTGCGCGAGGGGAAACGGGGGCCCCTCGTGAAGAACGCGCTCGCCTGGCTCGAGTGCCGCACCAGCTCCGAGCACGATGCGGGAGACCACACGATCTTCGTGGGCGAGGTGGAGTCAACCGAGCTCGGCGGAACGGGCCCGGGGCTCGTGTACCGCGACGGCGGCTTCCTCCCGGCGTGATCGAGGCCGTCGTCTTCGATCTCGACGGCGTCATCCTTGACAGCGAACAGGTCTGGGACGAGGTACGAGAAGGACTCGCGCGCGAACGAGGCGGCCGCTGGAGCGAGCAGGCGCAGGCGGACATGATGGGGATGAGCTCGACCGAATGGTCGCGCTACATGCACGACGTCGTCGGCCTGCCGGAGCCGCCTGAAGAGATCAATCGTGAGGTCGTGCGGCGCATGCTCGACCGGTACTCGCACGACCTTCCGTTGATCGCGGGAGCAGTGGAGGCCGTGAAGCGGCTCGCGGACCGCTGGCCGCTGGGGGTCGCGTCGTCGTCGAACCGTGAACTGATCGATCGCGTGCTCGAGGTCGCCGGGCTGGCGCCTTACTTCCGCGTGACGGTCTCCTCCGAAGAGGTCGCGCGCGGGAAGCCTACGCCGGACGTCTATCTCGAGGCTTCGCACCGGCTCGGCGTCGAGCCGCAGCATGTCGTCGCGATCGAGGACTCGGCCAACGGGATTCGCTCCGCCCATGCCGCAGGTATGCACGTCGTTGCGATTCCCAATCGCGCCTTCCCGCCGCCGCCGGACGTCCTCGCGCTGGCCGTCGTTCTGGATTCGATCAAGGAGCTCAATCCGGAAGTCGTTAAGGAGGCGGAGCGCCCTTCGATTCCCAGTAGCGGTTGAGCGCGCCCTGCACCTTGACGAACCAGACGATGTGCCCGATCAG
>DATHGN010000094.1:0-3085 GCA_035317565.1 Gaiellaceae bacterium | reverse complement strand
CTGCAGGAGATAGTCGACCAGCACCAACAGCCGCCGCGGCGGCGTCTCCCTCGAGTACAGCCGCTCGCCGATCACGCTCACCTGCCAGAGGATCAACATCGCCGTCGGGTCGACCTGTCTCCGCCTGAGCAGAAAGTCCGTCGCTTCGTAGCTCTGGCAACCCGTCGCACCCGGATCGACGCCGAGGTCCGCGAAGAGACAGTCCTCCGCCGAAATCGCAGGCAGCATGCGTGCAGGGAAGCCCTCCGCACGCGCGCGGCGGACGGCTTCGTGTGACGGCGACACGAAGATCCCCGGGTGACCGTAGAACGCCGCGCAGACAGAACGACCTCGCCGGACCTCGGCGAGGATCGCCTCGGTCATCCGGTCGTAGATGACCAGGCGGTGGACCCCGGGCTCGTAGAAGTCGTTGAGCGACCGAACCTGCGGATTGACCTCGGCCAGCAAGCCGGCCCCGATCTGGTCGGCCACGAGCGAGAACGCGGCGTCGGCATGTTCGAAGGCAGTCCGTGCCTCCGGAGTGAGTTGCGATCCGACGCGAATTCCCGTTCCGACGACGGTGAGCGAGCCGCGCCCGGCGATCGTTACGACCGCCGGCTAGATCCTGACAAGCGCCCAGCAGGTGGTGAACGTCTGCGACGCCTCCACCTCCCCCTCGCGAACGAGCGCATCCTGGATCTCTTGCAGAGTCGGCGGGCGGTCCATCGAGAAGAGCTCCTGACTCTCTGGGCTGAGCCTCCTCACACCCTTTGCATGTAAGAGCCCCTGGACGCCCTTGTCCGTCCAGACCTCCCGCAAGTCGGTGTCGAAGAGCCTCCTCTGCAAGTCGTGGTCCCGTCCAACGTCCCGCAGAAACTCGGCAAGGGACTTGGTTGGTTCTGCAGCCACAGCAAGGGGACCGTACTAGGGCGCCCTTACCCGGTCAAGACGCGTGACCACGCTAGATGCGGACGAGCGCCCAGTAAGGCCGTATAGCTGCGTCCGTATCCTCGCCGTGAGGTTCGTGGTCAAGGGCTTCCTGGATCTTGCAGAGATCACCGGCGATGACGGCGTTTCTCACATCAAGAGTCAAGTGCTCGGCGTCAGGTGCAATCTCCGGATCGTTCAGCACGGCCTCCGGACCGCCCTGGGGGTCAAACAGGATTTGCCGAAGGCGGTCGCTTCTCGCGACCGTCTTCAGAATCCTTCGAAGATATGGCGTTTGTTCTGCCCCGTTGCTCATCGTGCGACCGTACTCCGCGTCGACTTAGAGTTCAAGGTGTCGAACGTCCCGCAGCGGGTACGTGGGCAAGACGTCCACGAGAAAGGAAGTCATGGCGAATATCGCAAAGGTGATCACGATTATCGGCTCGTCGCCGGAGAGCTTTGCGAAGGCGGCCGACGCCGCAGTTCAGGAGGCGGCCAAGACCGTCCGTGACATCAGCGGAGCGCAAGTCGTCTCGATGAGCGCCGAGGTCGAGGGCGACCACATCAGCGTGTACCGCACCACGGTGAACATCGCTTTCGGGGTGGAGCGCAGCTAGAGGCCTAGCCGGAGACGAGCGCCCGGGCGAAATCGTCCGGATCGAACGGCCGGAGGTCTTCGAGCCGTTCCCCGACGCCGATCAGCTTGACCGGCAATCCCAGCTCGTGCGCGATCGCGACTGCAATGCCGCCTTTTGCGCTGCCGTCGAGCTTCGTCAGCACGACGCCGGTCACGCCGACCGCTTCGCCGAACAGTCGCGCCTGCTGCAAACCGTTCTGGCCGGTCGTCGCGTCGACGACCAGCAGCGTCTCGTGCGGCGCGCCCTCGAGCCTTCCCTGGATCACACGCCGCACCTTGCCGAGCTCTTCCATCAGGTTCGCCTGCGTGTGCAGTCGGCCGGCGGTGTCGACGATCACGACGTCGCGCCCGTCGCGGGTCGCGGCCTCGATCGCGTCGTAGGCGACCGACGCAGGGTCCGCCCCGCGCTCGGCGCCGACGAACTCCGCCTCTGCACGGTCGGCCCAGATCTCCAGTTGTTCCTCGGCGGCCGCGCGGAAGGTGTCCGCAGCGCCGAGCACGACGGAATGTCCGTGCTGCCGCAAGCGCTCGGCGAGCTTGCCGATCGTGGTCGTCTTACCCGTGCCGTTGACGCCGACGATGAGCAACACGCTCGGGTCCGCACGGACGTCGAGTGTCGCAGGCTCACCGAGCAGCGTCGCGATCTCGGCAGCGAGCGCCGCGTTGAGATCGGTCAGGTCAGGACGCGCCTCGAGGCGTTGCACGAGCTCAGCCGTTGCGGGGACGCCGACGTCTGCGCGGATGAGTGCCTCCTCGAGCCGCTCCCACGCCTCTGCGTCGCCGGGATCGAACGCAGCGGACGCCAACTCGGCCGTGAGTGCCTGTCGGCTCTTCGAGAGCGAGTCGCGTAGTCGCGAGAACAGGCCCGCGCGCTCGGCTGCCGTGTCCGGCTCCGCGCCCTCCTCGCCGAGCAGTTGCCCCCAGCTACGAGGCAATCGCGGCGGCCTGCTCGCGTGGCAGGCGCCGGGAAACGATCTGCGAGACCCCGTCGGCGCCCATCGTCACGCCGTAGAGGATATCCGCGGCCTCCATCGTCCTCTTCTGGTGGGTGATGACGATGAACTGCGCGCGATCGGAATAGCGCCGCAGCAGTTCGACGAAGCGTCCGATGTTCGTGTCGTCGAGCGCGGCTTCGACCTCGTCGAGGAGATAGAACGGACACGGCCGCGCGAGGAAGAGCGCGAAGAGGAACGAGATCGCACCGAGCGCCTTCTCACCGCCGGAGAGCAGCGACAGTCGCGTCACCTTCTTGCCCGCCGGCCGGAGCTCGACCTCGATGCCCGGTTGCTCCTCGTCGTCCTCGGGTTCGGTGAGACGCAGTCTTCCCTCGCCGCCGGGGAACAACGTCGCGGCGACTTCGGTGAAGTTCGCCTGGACTGCGGCGAACGTTTCCGCGAACCGCTCCTCGACCGTGCGTGCGAGATCGTCGCGCAGCGTCTCGAGCTCCTTCAGGCTCGCTTCGAGGTCCGCCCTCTGTGTCGCGAGCTCGACGAGGCGCTCCTTCTCCTGGTCGTACTCCTGCTTCGCGAGCGGATTGACCTG
>DATHGN010000093.1:0-24282 GCA_035317565.1 Gaiellaceae bacterium | reverse complement strand
CTCGGAGAACGTCGCCTCCGTGATCAGCACCTCGGCTCCCCAGGCTGCCTCGACGATCGTCTCGGACGGCGCCGTGTCACCGGTGATCGTGAGCTTGCGTCCGGGCCGTGGCGGACCGACCACCTGTTCGGGCGCAATCGTCGTGCCGTCGGCGAGCGTCACGGCTTCTCCATGCTGCAGCCGGCCGCGTTCGGGCCCGTTCGGTACGCCGAGGGCGTCCGCGACGGCGACGTCGAAGCGCCCCGGCCTGGTCGCCTCGATCAGGGACCAGCCGAGCGCAGTGACGCCGTGCGCGACTGCGAAAGCGGCCAGGCGAAACCCGTCACGCTCGAGGACGTCGCCGGGGTCGAGCTCGATGAGCCGCAGCTCGTAGGAGAGCTTGCCGACGACCCGCTTCAGCGACGACATCAGATCGCCGAGCCCGCGAGGGCCGTAGACATCGATCGGCAGCTCGCGCCCGCGGAGCGAGAATGACTTGAGCATGCCGGGGAGCCCGAGCACGTGGTCAGCATGGAAATGCGTCAGGAAGATCTCGGGGAGATCGACGAGGCCGACCGACGAGCGGAGCAGCTGACGCTGGGTGCCTTCCGCGCAGTCGAAGAGCAGCCGGTCGCCGCCCCGCCGGACGAGGAGCGCCGCCGGCGCCCGCTGCGCTGTGGGCATCGATCCCGCTGTGCCGAGGAAGACGATGTCGAGATCCATTGGGCGATTCTAGGTCGGCCTTCCTGCGGTTAGGCTCGGCGGGTGCACACCACAACGGGACTGCACGTGGCCGTCTGGGGCGAAGGCGAGCCCGCCGTCTTCGTCCACGGCAGCTTCGGCTGGGGCGAGGAGACCTGGGCGAAGCAGCGGCCACTCGCGGATTCCTATCGCCTGCTGCTCGTCGACCGGCGCGGGTTCGGCGCCAGTCCACCCGACGGGCCTGTCGACTTCGACCGCGACGCGGACGACGTGGCGGACGTACTGGGTGGCGGCGCACATCTCGTCGGCCACTCCTACGGTGGTGTGGTCTCGCTCCTTGCCGCAGCGCGCCACCCTGATGCAGTTCGCTCGTTGACGGTGATCGAGCCGCCTGCGCTTGGCCTCGTCCGTGGCGATCCCTTTGTCGAAACGTTCATCACCGGCGTCGACGAGGCAATGGGCGCTGCCGACGATCCGAGCGACTATCGCGCCCGCTTTCTACGGAACTTCGGTTTCGCAGGCCAGCCGCTGGAGCTCGAGGGCGCCGGCCTTGAAGCAGCACGCTCGTCCTGGGGCGAGCGGAATCCTGCAGAAGCGCAGATCCCGTTCGAAGAGCTGCGAGGAGTGCGCACACTCGTCGTGCGAGGCGACTGGTCGAAGACTCCGTCGCGGGCTCAGGAACGTGGACAGACGATCTTCCATGCCATTTGTGACGTGCTGGAACGACAGCTCGACGCGGAGTCGGCCATTTTCCCCGGAGCACACAACCCGCAGCTGCTCGGTGAGCCGTTCAACGAGCGACTACGCACCTTCTGGGAGGGAGCGTGAGCGAAGACGTCCGCGACCTGATTCGCCGCGATCTGTCCCCCGGCGAGCTCGACGAGATCCGAGAGCTCTGGAAACGGCACTCGATCGCCGAGGACGAGCGCGACCTCCCTGGTCTGATCTCGACGCTCACCCCTGACTGCGTCTACGAGCTCGCGCAGACCGGGCACCGCTGGGAAGGTCACGAGGGCGCCGCGCGCTTCTACATGGGGTTGCTCTCGGCGTTTCCCGACATTCACTTCGACTTGACGGACATCGTGATCGGACCCCAGGGAGTGTGCGAAGAGGCAGACGTGACCGGCACGCACCAGGCCGAGTGGCTCGGCATCCCGCCGTCAGGCGAGCGCCTCGCGTGGAAAGTCGCGATCTTCTTTCCCTGGGATCCGGCCCAGCGGCTGTTCCGCGGGGAGAAGGTCTACACCGCCGGGCTTCCGCTGACCGAGCTCTAGGAGGATTTGGCGAAATACTCGCTTAGCGCGGCACAGAGGCGCACAATGGACGCATGGCCAAACTCCGGGCGTTAATTGGCCGGTTCCGTCGTCGGCGGCGGGGTAGTAGTGCGCCAGCGATCTCGCGCGAAGTCCGTGAAGCCCGCCGAAGGGCGGAGGCCGACGCAGCTCAGCGCGGCCAGTGGTTTGGAGGCGACGGGATCTAGCTAGGCGGCTAGTGCGGCGTCGGGATCGTCTGCCGTTATTTCGCCAAACAGTAGTGGGCCGCCGTCTGCGGTCCCTGGTCAGCCTCGCCCTGCTGGCGTTGAGCTTGCTGCTCGGCGTCTATGGACTCTTTGCGGTCTTCTACCGCGGAGACAGCGGCGGTAACGGAGACACGTACGTCATCTTCGGCGGTCATCAAGTCGACGCACAACTTGCCGGAGCCGTCGCGCTCCTGGTCTCCCTCATCGCGATCCTCCTTGCCTGGATGATTCTGTGGCGCGGCCGGCGCCGGCGTTCTAGCTCGTAACCTCTCTACGGCAGGACGAGCCGCTGCCCTGGTACGAGCATCGTCCCGTGGAGGTGGTTGCGATGCTGGAGCTTCCAGATCCCCTCTCGAGGATCACCCGCGTAGTGGGCGGCCGCAATCGACCAAAGGGTGTCCGTCGGCTTCACCAGGTAGGGCATCGGCTTGCCCGCGCCGCCGGATGGCCGCGCGACGACGCCCACCACGAGGGAGATGGCCAGGAGGAGAACTGCCAGTCGAGGGAACATGTGTTCGTAGAGTACCGAACATCTGTTCGCCCTGTCAAGGGCAGTTACAGGGTGATCAATTCAGGAGTGATCCGGCTCCCCTGGATGGTCAGGACCATCATCGAGTGGGTCGGCGCGCTCCGGCGCTCGGTGGGCGAGCCCGGATTCAGCACCCAGAGGTGCTGGAAGCGCTCGATCTGCGGGACGTGGGTGTGGCCGTAGACGACGGCATCGCAGTCCTCGAACCTGGCCGCGAGTCGCGCCTCCCGCCGCTCCCGCGGCCCGGGGTCATGGACCATGCCGATTCGGAGTCCCCCCACATCGACGACGCGTTGCTTCGGGAGCGCCTGCTTCAGCGCTTGCTCGTCCATGTTCCCGGCCACACCCTCGAGCGGCGGCCCGAGCTTCGCGAGCTCCTCGTGGAACTTCAACGACACGAAGTCGCCGGCATGCAGCACGAGGTCGGACCTGGCCACCTGGCGGACACACTCAGCGGGCAGCGCCCGCGTGCCGCGCGGGAGATGGGTGTCTGAGATGACGGCGATGCGGGTCAGGAAGCTGTGACCGGCTCGCGCTCGGCAACCGCGCGTGGGTCGTGCAGAAACTTCCCTGCCTGCCAGACGAGCTCGCCGTCTGCATAGACCTCGCCGTCGGCGCGGAGGTCGCAGATCATGTCCCAGTGGAGCCCGGATTCGTTTTGGCCGCCGAGCATCTTGAAGCTCGAGCCGAGCGCGAAGTGCATCGTGCCGCCGATCTTTTCGTCGAAGAGGATGTCGCGCGTGAAGCGGTCGATCTCGTAATTGAGCCCGAACGCGACCTCGCCGAGGATCCGTGCGCCTTCGTCCATGTCGAGCAGCGACTGCAGGAACTCGTTTCCGTTGCCGGCCTCGGCGTGCACGACGCGTCCACCCTCGAAGCGCAGCCGGACGTCGTCCACCCCACGCCCCTGGAAGATCGCCGGGAACGAGAAGCGGATCTCCCCTTCGGTCTCGGTCTCGACCGGGCTCGTGAAGATCTCGCCGTCCGGCATGTTGAGCTTGCCGTCGGCGGCGAGCCACTCGCGCCCGGCGACGTTCAGCCGCAGGTCGGTGTCGGGCCCGACGACGCGCAGCTCGGTGAAGGTGTTCAGCTCACGGGCGCGTGCGTCGAGCGCGAGCGACACGGCGCGCCAGTGGGCAACCGGGTCCTCTTCTGCACGCACGTGGCATGCGCCATAGACGAAGTCCTCGTACTCGAGCAGTGACATCTCGGCGTCCTGCGCGTGCGCCTCGGTCGGGAAGCGGGTGCCGACCCACTTCGCCTTACCTTCGTCGATGCGCTCCCAGAAGCGGTTCGTGAGCTGCCGCCGCGAGGCGATCTTCTTGCTTACGCGGTCCGGATCGGCCTGACTCAGTGCGCGCGTGTTGCGATCGGCCCAGATGGTAACGATCGCATCCACGTTTTCGATCTCGAAGCGATCGATCTCGGAGACGAACGTCAGCTGCTCCTCCGTCGCCTCGCCCACCGCGATCACGTCCAGTCCTTCGACCTCGACGCGCGTGCGAGGATTCGCGCCCGCGCGCAACGCCGAGCGGTAGAGCTCCCGCACGAACGGAGCCGCGACGGTGCCGCCGTCGAGCCGGACGATCTGGCCCGATTGCAGCTCCAGCGAGTAGTTGACGAGCAGGTCGGCCAGTTTCGCCACGCGCGGATCGGTCATGTCGATTCTTATACCGCATCCCGACCGCCTTGAAAGCGACCAGATCGGACATGTCCGGCGCTAGCGGCGGAACGTGCGGGAGAACGTCGTCACGCGTTGCGCGTTCGTCTCGGCGTGAAGCGTGACGGTGACGCGGTAGGTACCGCGACTCAGGCGCGGCAGCTTGAACAGCAGGTCACGTGCCGCCTCGCCCTGCCCCACTGCACCTGTCAGCCTGCGCGTGCTGCTCGTGCGCGTGATCTTCACCTCGTACGAAAAGCCTTCGTCGGCACGCACGAGGAACGAGCGCGGCAGGGTCCTGAAGCTCACACCGGCGCCGACGACGCGGTCCGTGTGACGCCACTCCACCAGCTTCCCCTTGCATTCCTGGTTGGCCATGATGGCGTCCCTGACAGCGGTGAACGACGCGCGACGTGTTCCGTCGGGAAGGACGAGCCCGCTCTGCCAGGCCGGCAGGCTCGTCTCGTCGACTGCGTGGAAGAAGTTGAGGAGTGCGACGCTCGGATCGCAGGCCATCATCGCAATCAACTGCGCGTAGTAGTTCCCCTGCGTCGCCTCGTCGAGGACGGGAACGTTCTCGCTGCCCGTGTACAGCGAGGCCTTCTCGGGCGCGATCTTCGCCTGGTAGCCGACCTCGTCGACATAGATATGGACGTAGGGCCCGGCACCCGAGTCACCTGCCTCACGGAAGAGGGGCTGTGCGGTGCCGTGGAACGCGTCCCACCAGGCCTGCTTGAACCGGTCGAAGTTGGCGCAACCGATCTTCGGCCACGCGTATCCGACGGTGGGAGCATCCGTGTTCAGATTGGGATAGCAATGGATCGACACCTCATCCGCGATCGGCTTGGTTCGCCCGCTCGCGCGATATGCCTCGCCGACCTCTTCCAGGAATCTGATCGGCGAGTGTGACACGTTGCTCGAGGCTTCGAAGTCGTCGTTGCCGCGCGGCGAGAGGCCGAAGGCGATCACCGTGATCTTCGGGTCGACAGCCTTGACCGCGTCGTAGCAGGCGGCCATCGCCTGCTCCTGCACGTACCCGGAGATGCCCTTGCCGGTTTCGTCGAACTGCGGCTGCTGAAAGCGCGGCTGGTTGCCTTCGTTGAGACAGATCACCTTGCGCACGTACGGGTAGCGCTGTACAACCCTCGCCGCGTACTGGGCGAAGAGTTGGACGCCGTTCGGCGTGTCGACGAGGAACCGGGCCTTCTGCGGATAGATCGCGAAGATCACCTCGATGCCTCGGCGCATCGCCTGCGGCACCGACCGGTCGAGGAACGCCTGGTCGACGATCGTGTTCGGCTGCGTCGGATCCCAGAAGACGGCCATGCGGTTCTCGGTCATCCCGAGGTCGGTGAGCATGTGGAAGAACGTGCCGCCACTGTCCTCCGAGTACTTGCCGGCATCGTCGGCGACGCCGAAGGTGGTGCTGGAGGCCCCTCCCGCAAGGGTCAGTGCCGCGCAGGCGCACGCCAGGACCGCAGTGATCCGCCACATGCCACTCTCTTCGGCAGATCAGGGCACGAGAATAAGCACTGCATCGAGGAGTCTCTCGGCCCCGAACCGGACCGGGTCGTCCGCCGGCAGGCCGGTCTCCTCCTCGGCCGCCGCGATTGCATTCCTAGCTTCCTCTTCGGACACGGTGGAGGTGTTCAGCGCAATCGCCGCCACCTTCGCGGGCCGGAGCTTGAGCGACATGCGTTCGTGCAGGTCGACCAGCTCCGACAGGCTCGGGATCGGGGACTCCGTCGGGTCTCCTTCGACGACGGTCCGCCCCACCTCGTGGCAGAGCACGTACAGATGAGGGGCGCTTCCATGCATGAGGCCGACGGTCACGCCCGAGTAGATCGGATGCAGGATCGCGCCCTGGCCTTCGACCCACAGCAGGTCGCCGCGCTTGCCGCCTTCGACGACCAGGCGCTCGGCCGCGCCCGCCAGGAAGTCCGACACGACGGCGTCCACCGAGATTCCCCAGCCGGCGATCGCAACGCCGGTCTGTCCCGTGGGAACGAACACGGACTTCAGGCCGCGCCTGCGTGCTTCGAGGTCGAGCTCGCAGATCGCGGTCATCTTTCCGATCGCGCAGTCGGAGCCCACCGTGAGGACGATCGTCGCGTCGACTTCGAGGTTCTCGCCGGTCGCAGTGCTCAGGTCCGCCGGCGGCTCGCGCAGGTCTCGGAGCTCGACGCCGTGCTCCGCCGCCAGCTCAGTCAGGCCGGGAATGTCCCGCAGGCGCACGTGCAGGCCGTTCTCGAGATCGAGGCCGTGCGAGACGGAGCTCTTCAGCAGCTCCTGCCAGTCGCCCGGAAAGCGACCGCCCTGCGTGACGACGCCGACAAGCGCCGTGTTCGGCTCGAAGGCGAGAGCTTCGTCGACCGTGCCGACGATCGGTACGCCGTCCTCGGACTCTCCGGCTCGCTTCGAGTCGAGCATCGCAACGACGTCGTCGCGCCGGTAGCGCATGACGCCGCGCGCCGTCTTCGCGTAATGCGGATCGTGCGAGAACTCTTCGGCGAGGATCAGGTAGCGCTTCTCGCTCACGCGCGCAACCCTACTGCCGCCCTCCTGCCTGCAAGACCTCCACGGCGCGCTCGGTCAGCAGCTCGTTCGCGGTGTCGCCCCAGTCGACGGCCTCGACGTTGCTGCCCTTCGAGCCGGGCCGCTTCCACCACTTGCCTTCGGTGCGCCACGTTCCGTCGGGCAGTCGTCGCGACTCGACGAGATCGAGCGCAGCTGCAACCCGCCGGTCGTCGAGGCCGACGCTGCGCGCCAGCGTGACGAGACCGACGAGCACGTCGTAGTGCCAGTACGGCGGGAACCGGAGGTTGAGGAGCGCAGGGTGCGCCGGCTCGCCGGTCCTGTGCGACTGGAAGACCTGATGGCGGAGGAGAAACTCCGCGGCCGCCTCGGCGGCGCCCGTCGCGCGACGATCACCCGCGGCGCGGCCGTGTGCGGCGAGACCCAAGGTCGGACCCCAGGTCTCGTTGAAGGACGAATGCGCCGCGGCTGGGCGCCGGTCGCAGTTCCAACCGCCGTCCGGCCACTGGCTCGCCACGAGGGAGTCGGCCAGGATCTGCAGCCGCTCGTCCTCGAGACCGAGAGTGCTCATCACGTACAGCGCCAACCCGTCCTGCGACGCGCAACGGCGTACCCGGCCTTCGAGCGTCGGGAACGAGCGCAGTCGTCGCGGATTCGCCAGCCAGGCAAGGACGCTGTCCGCCGCGGCCTCGATCGAGTCGGTTCTCGTCACCCCAAGCTCGACGAGCGACGCAAGCCGCCAGAAAGCGCCGCGCCACTTGCCGTACGGATGAACGCCGTAGTCCTGCGAAAGGCCGGCTACGAGCTGCTCACGCACGAGCCGCGGCCGCAACGCCAAGGCCTGGTCGCTCCGACGACCACTGAATGCCTTTGTCGAACTGCACACCGGGCCACGGATCGTCCGCGAGGAGCAGGTTCCCATCGAGGTCGACGTGGTTGCAGAGACTCGCGATCTGCGCGGCCGCGGCGATCCCGAGACCCGACTCGACCATGCAGCCGAGCATCACGCCGAGACCGAGCGCGCGCGCTGCGTGCGCCATCCTCACCGCTTCGCGAATGCCCCCCGACTTTGCGAGCTTGATGTTGATGCCGTGCGCACGCTCCGCGCAGGCTGCAACGTCGGCGAGTCGATGGCAGTCCTCGTCGACGTAGATCGGAATCGGCGTCGCGGCCTTCAGGCGCGGACCGTCGGGGTCGCCGGCGGGCAGAGGCTGCTCGCAGTAATCGACGCCGAGCTCGGCAAGCTGTGGGAGTGCGTCGAGCGCTTCGTCGAACGTCCAGTACTCGTTGACGTCGACCTGCAGCGACGCCTGGGTCACTTCGCGCACGGCACGCACTCGTTCAACGTCGAGACCGTCGCGCCCCCCGAGCTTCAACTTGAGGCGAGAGAAGTCCAACGCCTTGACGGCGCGCCGCGCCATGTCGTCCGGATCCCCGAGCCAGATCGTCCAAGACGTCGGCGGACCTTCACGCTCTAGACCGAGCAGCTTCCAGACCGGCAGGTCGACGAGCTTGCCCTGGAGATCGTGCAGCGCTCCGTCGATCGCGGCACGCGCAGCCCATTCCCGGGGCGGCAGCCGGTGCTCGATCTCGTCGAGGGCAAACGGATCGTCTCCCAGCGCGTCAGCGTGCTCCTCGACGTAGGCAAGCGCGGACTCGGCCGTTTCCTCATACCGGTCGATGGGCGCTCCTTCCCCAAAACCGGAGAGATGGCCGTGACGGATCTCGACCTGCACCACCTCTGCGACGTCGGTGGACTCGCGAGAGATCACAAAGGTCTCGGCGAGCTCGAGCCGAGCGATGCGAGCGGTGACGTCCACAGGCGCAACCCTAACGGCCTCCGATCTTGGTACCGCCGCCGATGCCGGCTGTGCCGGCGTCGGCCGCAACGGCAGGAATCAAAACCGCCGGGAGATCATCATGGCCGCGAAGCGGCCGGATCTCCCGGCGTTATGCGCCTGGCAGGAATCGAACCTGCGACCTTGCGCTCCGGAGGCGCACGCTCTATCCCCTGAGCTACAGACGCGCTAGGGCCAGTGTAGCCGCCTTGCCCGCATAATCTCGATCCGTGCGGGCCTACCTTCGCAGCCTGAATCCGCAGCTTCCGCGGGACGTCTGGATCCTCCAGGCGGGCGGGCTCGTGAACATGTTCGGGAACGGCGTCATCGGGCCGTTCCTGATCATCTACCTGCACAACGTCCGGGGTGTCTCGCTCGGCATCGCCGGCCTCGTCGTCGCCACCGGTTCGCTGGCGGCGTTCGCGTCCGGATTCGTCGGGGGCGCGCTGTCGGATCGGCTCGGTCCCAGGGTCGTGCTGAGCGGTGCGCTCGTGCTGGCCGCGATCGCTTTCGCACTCTTTCCGTTGATCCGCGAGACGTGGCAGGCGTTTGCGCTGAACCTCCTCGTCGGCATCGCAACGGGTGCGTTCTGGCCAAGCCAGTCCACCCTGCTGAGCTCGCTGACACCACCCGGACGCCGTCACGCCGCGTTCGCCCAGCAGCGCATGACGATGAACGTCGGCTTCGCACTCGGCGCACTCGTCGCGGGTGCAATCGCGCGCACCGCCCACCCGAGCACCTTCACCCTGCTCTTCCTGCTTAACGCCGTGACGTTCCTGGTCTTCGTCGTCGTGTTGCAGTTCGTACCGTCGACGCGTCATCGCGAGGAGCGGCGTGAGCCCGGGCGCTATGCGGACGTGGCACGGAACCGCGTGTTCATCTCCTACGTCTTTCTGAACGTGATCCTGATCGGAGCCGGCATCGCGGTGATGAGCGAGCTCCTGCCGCCGTTCGCAAAGAACACTGCGCACGTGAGCGAGCCTGCGATCGGCGTGATCTGGTTCGTCTTCTCGGCGGTGGTGGCACTCGGGCAGCTTCCCGTGGTCAAGCTCGTCGAAGGCAAGCGGCGGCTGCGCGGCCTCGCGTTGATGGGTGTCGTCTGGGCAGGAGCGTTCCTCGGGGTGCTCGTCGGGGGCGCCTGGTTCACGGGCACTCAGGCTGCGATCGTCTTCGGGGGTGCCGTCGCCGTCTTCGCGCTCGCCGAGTGCCTCCACGGCGCAATCTATGCCCCGCTCGTCGTCGATCTCGCCGAGCCTCAGCTACTCGGCCGCTACATGGCCTTCTCGAGCTCCACCTGGCAGATCGGCTTCTTCGCCGGGCCGGCGATCGGCGGCTTCGTTCTCCAGCACAAGCCGCTCGCGCTCTGGCCGGCTGCCGCCGCCGTCTGCGTGCTCGCATCGGCCTATGCCCTCGCGATCGAACGACGCATCCCTGCGCGGCTGCTCCGGACCCCCCGCGTAGATTCGCTCGCAGGCGTCCCGGGTACCATGCCGAACATGGCGCTAGCGACCGACGATCCTCTCAGTACCGATGCCCAGCCTGCCCCGCATCCGGCGGACGAGGCCTCACGGATTCGCGGAGGCGGTAGCCCCGCGCCCGGAACCACGCGTCGCTGAGCTCAGCGCCAACGGCCTCACCTGGATCCATCTCGACCCGCCGATCGACCCGGAGACGGTCAACGCGCTCCGTGAGCGCTTCAGCTGGCATCCGCTCGACGTCGAGGATGTCCTCTCGAAGCGTCAGCGCCCGAAGATCGACGACTACGCCGACGAGGGCTATCTCTTCGGCGTTCTTCACTTTCCCGCGTACGACAAGAATGTCCAGCGGCTGAACTCCGGCGAGCTCGACTTCTTCCTCGGCCCGGACTATCTCGTCACGATCTCGAACGTCGAGCTTCTGCCGGTCACGCGCCTCTTCAACCGCGTGCAGGAGGATGAGCGCTTTCGCGAGCAGCTCTTCAGCAAGGGGTCGGGCCGGTTGCTCTACGAGGTGCTCGACGACCTGTTCGATTACTGCTTCCCGATCCTCGACAAGATCGCCTACAAGCTGGACTCGATCGAGGACGACATCGAGGACCGCCGCTCGGAGGAGATCGTCACCGACATCTCCAAGGCGAAGCAGGAGATCATCTCCTACCGCAAGATCATCAAGCCCCAGCGTCCTGCGTTGCGGCTATTGGAGCGGCGGATCGAGCGCTTCCTCCCGGAGAACCTCGAGCTCTACTTCGACGACCTCGTCGACGCGTCCGAGCGCATCTGGGATTTGCTGGACAACTACAAGGAAGTGGTCGAAGCGCTCGAGAGCACGAACGAGTCCGTGATCTCGCACCGCCAGAACGACGTCCTGAGGATCCTGACCGTGTTCTCCGTGATCCTGCTGCCGCTGACCCTGATCTCGGGGATCTTCGGGATGAACGTGCTCTTCCCCGGCGAGCACACCCACGCGGCGTTCTGGGCGATCGTCGGCCTGATGGTCGGGGTGATCGTCGGGATGATCGGCTTCTTCAAGTACAAGCGCTGGCTCTGAACAGAACGCCCTGGCTAAGCGGCGGCTAGGGTAGACCGGGATCGAGCTCGAGCCTTGTGCTGTGGGTAGTGCCCAGGGGCGGCGTCTACAGCTCACGCCGCAGATCGGCCGCTTCCCGGGGAGAGCTGGGACGCGACCGCCGGATCCCTGGGCAAGTGTGCAGTTCGTCACAAGTATGCGTCTGCCTTCCCTCCAAGCAGGCCGGACCGAACCGCCGCGGCGCGGCGTACGAATCATGTCGACTGCGCCCGCGCCTCTGGCGGGAGGACACTCTCCCCATGGTCCTCGCGCGGACGCAGTCTTCGGCGCCCTGTCGCGCACGTCAGAACGGTGCTGAGCTCGTCGCGCCGATTAGTCAAGGCGTGCTGCGCCCTGAAGGAGTCGGGACCGCGCACCCGAAATCCTGCGTGGCGCGTTCCACTGAACACACATGCTCACTCTTCAAGCGATCCTCCTCACCTCTTCCCTCCTGATGGTTCTGGCCATGGTCGGATCGCTCCTCTTCCTGGCGAGCCTCCGCGAGCGACTCGCGGCGGAGCCGGTCCCGGTCGAGCCCCTGGATCACTCGCTCTAGACTCGGCGAGGTGAAGCACCTGTGGGCGCCCTGGCGCCTCGAGTACATCAAGTCGGCCGACGAGGAGCCCGGTTGCGTCTTCTGCGCTGCGGTCGCAGGCGACGATGAAGAGCGCCTGGTCGTCCACCGTGGCGAGAAGACGATCGCGCTCCTGAACAAGTACCCCTACTCGTCAGGCCACTTCATGGTCGCGCCGAAGCGGCACGTCGGCGAGTACAGCGCACTCGAGGACGACGAGGTGCTCGAGCTGCATCGGCTGGCGTCCGCGGGCATGGCCGCACTCGCGCAGCTCTACGCGCCACAGGGCTACAACGTCGGCTGGAATCTCGGCCGCGTGGCCGGAGCGGGGATCGTCGACCACGTCCACCTGCACGTCGTGCCGCGGTGGGGCAGCGACACCAACTTCATGCCGGTATTGGCCGACGTCAAGGTGCTGCCGGAGCACCTCGAAGAGACTCGCCGCCGGCTCGCGGAAGCCTGGCCGGACTAGGCGGCGACACCCGCGCCGTACTTCGCGCGGAGATACGCCAGGTACGGCTTGGCGTCGATTCGGTTGCCCGTAGCGCGCTCGAGCGTCTCCTGCGGCGAGAACTTCATCCCATGCGCGTGCACGTTCTCGCCCAGCCAGTTCCGCAGTGCGGCGAACTCGCCGCGTTCGACCTGCTCCTCCAGGTCGGGCACGTCCTCGAGCACCTTCTCCCAGATCTGCACCGACATGACCGTGCCCAGCAGGTAGGTCGAGAAGTAGCCGATCAGCCCGGACGCCCAGTGCGTGTCCTGGAGGACGCCGTGGGCATCGTCGGGAACGTCGACGCCGAGGTACTCCTGCATCCGCTCGTTCCAGACCTGCGGCAGCTCACGCAGGTCGACGCGCCCATTGATGATGTCCTGCTCGAGCTCGAAGCGGAGGATGATGTGCATCCCGTACGTGACCTCGTCCGCCTTGATCCTGATCAACGACGGCTTGACGTGGTTGATACCGGCGACGAAGCGATCGAGCTCCACCCCGCCGAGCTGATCGGGGAACGCCTCCTGGACCCGGGGATAGAAGAACCGCCAGAACTGCGGGCTTCGGCCGACGAGGTTCTCCCAGAGCCGGCTCTGCGATTCGTGGATTCCGAGCGAACAGGAGCTCCCGGTTGGCAGCCGCTCGAGATGTCGTGGCAGTTGATGTGAGTAGAGGCCGTGGCCGTACTCGTGCATCGTCGAGAAGAACGACTTCATCGTCTGCGGGTCGTAGTTGGTCGTGATCCGGATGTCGTCGACACCCGCGCCCGATGCGAACGGGTGCTCCGTGGGATCGAGTCGCCACGTGTCGGGACGGAAGCCGAACTGGGCGACGACCTCCTTCGCGACTCGCTCCTGACGGTCGACGGGGAAGTTCCCGCTCATGAACGAGTCGTCGACCTCGATGTCGCGTAGCTCTGCGATCAGCGGGACGAGCTCCGCCTTGAGCTCGGCAAAGATCTCGCGCACCTCTGCAGTCGTCGTGTACGGCTCGAAGTCGTCGAGCAGGATGTCGTACGGCTCCTCGACGCCGTCGAAGCAGTCGACGTAGCGGCGGCGCAACTCCACGGTCCTTTCCATGACGGGCAGGAAGAGCTCGAAGTTCGACTCGGCCTTCGCCTTGACCCAGACCGGACGCGCCTGTGCCGAGGCGCGCGTCATCTCTGCGCGCAGGTCCGTCGGGACGCGAGACGCTTTCTCGTAGTGACGCCGGGTGACCCTGACGAGAGACGCGTCGTCGGAATCGGGCTCGAGCGAGTCTTCGAGTGGACGAAGCTCGTCGAGCAAGCGACCCGTCTCGTCATCGATCAGGAGCTCATGTGAAAGGCGCCGCAGAGTTGAGAGGTGGTCGGCGCGGTGGTCCGAACCGGCGGGCGGCATCATCGTCTGCTGATCCCAGCTGAGCACCCGGCTGATCCGCTCGAGGTCGCTGATCTTGCCGAGTCGCTCCTTCAGCTGTGCCAGCGCGTCACTCACGGTCGGGCACCTTATCGAGGCGGGCGATCAGCTCGTCGAAGGCACCTTCGAGCCGCTCGAGCCGCTCCTCGATAGCGCCGAGGCGGTCGGCGCCTTCGCCGGGCACGGGCGCAACAGGCTCGGCGGCTGCCTCGGCGTCGCCTCCGAGCAGCTGCTGCCAGCGTTCCTCCTTCTGACCGGGCCGGCGCTCGACCCGCGCGACAAGCTCCCGTTGAGTGAGCCCGTCGAGGGTTTCTGCGACCTCGGCGATCGAGCCGAAGCGGTGCAGTCGCTCACTGCGTTGCTTGAGCTCGCCGACCGTCTGGGGCCCGCGGAGCATGAGGACGCCCAGCAGCGAGATCTCCGGCTCGGAGAGCGCAAGCGCCTCGTCGAGCAGCTGCCGGTATTTCAGAGCACGACTGCTCGCCCCACTCGCAAAGCGCGTCCAGCCACGGTTCGACATGCGGTCGAGCGCCGCCTTGATCTCGCGTTCCTCGTATGCGACGACCGGATCCCGGTTCGTCGCCTGGTTGCACGCCAGCCGAAGCGCGTTCAGCGAGAGCGGGTAGGCATCCGGCGTCGTCCGCTGCTTCTCGATCAGGCAGCCGAGGACGCGGATCTCGACGGCGTCGACGTCCACGCTCAGAGCTTAGAGACCCTGCCCAGGCGGGAGCTACAATCAGGGCGCACGCGGACGTAGCTCAGTTGGTAGAGCATCAGCTTCCCAAGCTGAGGGTCGCGAGTTCGAGCCTCGTCGTCCGCTTCTCCCGATCGAAGTCCGGCTCCGCTTCGCTGAGCCATGATGACTTCGATCGGTTCGGTGTCGAGCCGAAGCGTTTCCGGCCGACGCCGGCAAAGCCGGCATCGGCGGCGACGTCAAGGACTTCCCTAGGCGTCTGTGATTACGACCGGTGTGCCGATTTTCACGTGTTGGAACAGCCACTCGGCATCTGGGATGTGCATTCTGATGCAGCCGTGTGAGGCCGAGTAGCCGATCGACGTGTCGTCCGGGGTTCCGTGCATCCCGACGCCCGGGACGGACAATCCCATCCAGCGCGTGCCGAGCGGATTCCCCGGGCCGGGTGGAATCGGCTTCTCGCCCTTCGCCCACGCCGAGTCGGGTGGCAGCCACCACGGGTTCTTCTGCATGTCCACGATGCTGAACGTTCCGGTCGGTGTCGGATAGATCGCCTGGCCGGTCGCGACGCCGAAGAGCCGTACCAAACGCGCGCCCTGGTAGTAGCGCAGCTGGTTCGCGCCGCGGCGAATGACGACCACCGGGCCGAAGTGCGCAACCGTTCGCGCGGGCTGCAGGATCCTGACGGCCACCCGGATGCGACGGATCTGCGGTGTCTGAAGCGCGCGCACGATCCGCTGTGCCGTCAGCCGGCGCAGTACCTGCACGCCCGTCCGTTCCTTCGTGAACTGCGGACGAAGCCCCTTGAGCCCGCTGAGCTCCGCATCGGTAGCCGCGACCGAGACGCGCTTGTCCAGGTCGCCGACGAACCGCCGCACCTCCTGGGTGTCCACTGTCGGAACGAGCGAGACGTCCGAGCCGGCCTTCGCGCCGATAGCACGAAGCACACCGTCGGAGATCGTCACGCGGGCGCCGAAACGGGCCGGTTGGAGGGTCCAGGCCCGATCGCCGTAAACGAGGCGCACGGGTCGCGCAAAAGCAGGTCCGAGCGCGGCCTGCGCCTGCTCGTTCGACATCCCGCCGACCGGAACCCCCGCGAGCGTGACGCCCGGCTCGATCAACACAGGCGGAGCCGCATCCCCACGGAGTGCCGGGGCGAGAGCGGCGACGACCAGGGTCATGAGGGCCAGACGGCGGATCAACGGAGTCGAATCGTACTTACGGCCGCGGCAGTTACCAAGGTCCCGTGCAAAAGGAGGGGCGCCCGCCGCAGCGGAGCCCCTCCGGATTGATGATCTTAGGGGATACTTCCTCCCGGAAAAAGACCAGGAGGGCCGGAACATGGACGTTCAGGAGCTGCAGAAGACCGCCCAGGCGATCGTCGCGGACGGCAAGGGGATCCTCGCGGCGGACGAGAGCGACGGCACGATCAAGAAACGCTTCGACTCGATCGGAGTCGAGTCGAACGAAGAGGCGCGGCGTGCCTACCGCGACCTCCTCTTTACGACCGAGGGCGCAGAGGAGTACATCGGGGGGGTCATCCTCTTCGACGAGACACTCCGCCAGAGCTCGGCCGACGGAACCCCGTTCCCGAAGCTGCTCGAGTCGAAGGGAATCGTCCCCGGGATCAAAGTGGACACGGGAGCAAAGCCGCTCGCGCTCGCCGAGGGTGAGACTGTCACGGAAGGCCTCGATGGGCTCCGCGAACGTCTGAACGAGTACCGCGAGCTCGGCGCGCGCTTCGCGAAGTGGCGCGCCGTGATCACGATCGGCAAGGACATTCCCAGCGAGTACTGCATCTGGACGAACGCCCATGCGCTCGCCCGCTACGCGGCGCTGTGTCAGGAGGCGAACATCGTGCCGATCGTCGAGCCCGAGGTCCTCATGGACGGCGACCATACGATCGAGCGCAGCTTCGAAGTCACGTCACGAACGCTGCATGCTGTCTTCACCGAATTGCGCGACCAGCGCGTGCAGCCCGAGGGAATCCTGCTGAAGCCGAACATGGTCCTGCCCGGCTACGAGTGCCCGCAGCAGGCCTCCGACGAAGAGATCGCGCGCGAGACCGTGCGGTGCTTCCGTCGCCACGTCCCCGCGGCCGTGCCGGGGGTCGTCTTTCTCTCCGGTGGCCAGTCGGAAGAGGAGGCGACCAGCAGGCTGAACGCGATGAACGAGATCGGCCCGCACCCTTGGAAGCTGTCGTTCTCCTACGGCCGTGCCCTACAGGCGGCCGCGCTCAAGGCCTGGGGCGGCAAGGAGGAGAACGTCGAAGCGGCACAGCGCGCCTACTACCACCGGGCGAAGATGAATAGCGCAGCACAGACCGGCACCTACGCCCCCGACATGGAGCGGGAGGCGGTCCCGGCCTAGGACGTCTAGCGGTACTGCCGGCCCGTCAGGGCCTCGAGCTTGTCCAGCAGGTGATTCGCCTCGATCCGGCGCGACGTGCCGGACCTCGAGCGCATGACGATCGAGTCGGTCACTGCACCGTTCGGCAGGTAACGGACTCCGCGCAGCAGCGAGCCGGTCGTGACGCCGGTCGCCGCCACGAAGACATCGTCGCCGGCGACGAGGTCATCGGTCGTCAGCACACGTTCGGGGTCGAGCCCGGCGTCGAGGAGCCGCGCGCGCTCGGCGTCGTCACGCGGCCAGAGCTTGCCCTGGATGCCGCCGCCGACGCACTTGAGCGCCGCGGCCGAAATGACGCCCTCGGGCGTACCGCCGATGCCGTACAGCATGTCCACCCCGGTCCCGCTCTGCGCCGCGGCGATGGCCGGCGCAACGTCGCCGTCCCGGATGAGCTGAACCTTGGCGCCGGCCTCCCGCAGCTCTCCGATCAACGCCTCGTGCCGGTCGCGCTCGAGCACGACAACCGAGATCTCACGCGTCGACACTCCTTTCGCCTTGGCGACCGCGCTGACGTTCGCGCTGGGCGACGCGTTGATGTCGACGACGTCGATGCCCTGCGGACCGACGGCGATCTTCTCCATGTAGACGGCGGCTCCGGGGAAGAACATCGTGCCGCGTTCCGCGACCGCTATGACTGCGATCGCGTTCGGCTGACCGAGCGCGGTCAGGCGCGTGCCTTCGAGCGGGTCGACGGCAACGTCGACCTGAGGGCCCGTGCCATCGCCGACGGATTCGCCGTTGAAGAGCATCGGCGCTTCATCCTTCTCTCCCTCGCCGATGACGACGACGCCGTCCATGGACACGGAGTCAAGCATTGCCCGCATCGAGTCGACGGCTGCCTGATCCGCAGCGATCTTGTCGCCCCGCCCGACCCAGCGCCCGGCGCCGAGCGCGGCCGCCTCGGTGACGCGGACCAGCTCGAGCGCAAGGTTTCGGTCGGGAGGTGCCCCCATCCTGCGTCGGGAACCCTACATCCGTTCGGGCGCCTCGACTCCGATCAGGTCGAGCGCCCGGGCGATGACACTCTGCGTCGCACGGGCGAGCGTCAGCCGGAAGGCCTCCGTCTCCGAGCCGACGACGCGGTGCTCGTGGTAGAAGCGATGGAAATCGTCGGCTAGGCGAATCGCGTAGATCGGGATCGCGTGAGGTGCACGCCGCTCCGCGGACTCAGCGACGACGAGCGGAAACTCGAGCAGTCGCTTGATCAGGTCCCGTTCCTCGGCCTCGAGCTCCGTGGGAGTCTCGCCGGCGCCGGCGCCGGCGCCTTCGGCGTTTCGCAGAATGCCGGCGATCCGCGCGTGCGCATACTGGACGTAGTAGACGGGGTTCTTCTGCGTCCGCTCCGCGGCGAGATCGACGTCGATGTCGATCGGCTGACCGTGACCGCGCGAGACGAGGTACCAGCGCGACGCGTCGATCCCGATCTTGTCGACAAGCTCGTGCAGGAACACGACGTCACCGCGGCGCTTCGAGATCTTCTTCGTCTGGCCGCCTTCGACGATGTGGACCAGCTGGTAGATCAGCACCTCGATGCGCTCGGGGTCGTAGCCGAGCATCGCGGCGGCTGCCTTCAGCCGTCCGACGTACCCGTGGTGATCGGCGCCGAGCACGTAGATGGCAAGGTCGAAGCCGCGCTCGAGCTTGTCGCGGACGTAGGCGACGTCGGCCGCGAAGTAGAGATACGAGCCGTCGGACGAGCGCACGAGCGGGCGGTCCTTGTCGTCGCCGTACGCGCTCGTGCGTGCCCAGATCGTCCCTTCCGCTTCGAACGTGTCGAGCTCCGGTAGCACCTCTGCGACGTGCTTCTCGATCTCGCCCTGATGGCGCCAGGTGTCGATGTGAATGCGGAACTCCGCGACCTCACGGCGGATCTCTTCGAGCATGTGCTCGACCGGGTCGCCGTCGACCTTGGCGAGCTCGTCGATGTAGTCACCCTGGTACCCGCCCTCGGGAGGCTCCTCCCCGCGCCGCCGCGCCTCGACGGAGGCGCGAAAGAGATCGACCTGCCGACCGGCGTCGTTGAAGTAGTACTCGCGTTCGACCTCGTTTCCGGCGTAGTCGAGAACCCGCGCGACCGAGTCGCCGTATGCGCCGTTTCGGGCGGACCCGACGGTCAACGGGCCTGCCGGATTGGCGGAGATGAGCTCGACCTGGATCTTCTGCGGGGTCTCGGGGGAGCCGGCTCCGTAATCCGGCCCGACTTCGGCAAGCGCGCCGGCCAGCCACTCCGTCGTCACCCAGAGGTTGAGGAATCCCGGCCCCGCGACCTCGGCCCGCTCGATCTCGTCGAGCTCCGCCGCCTGAGCTGCGAGGTCGGCTGCAAGGTCGCGTGGAGGGCGCTTGTGTTGGGGCGCGGTCCGGAGCGCGACGTTCGTCGCGTAGTCGCCGTGCGCAGGATCGCTCGGCCGTTCGAGCGCAACCGGTGCTCCGGCGAGCTCCGAGAGGCGCTCCGCGAGGCGGGCAACGGCGTTCCCGGTCGTGTCGGGGGAGCGGGTCATGGCCGTAGTATCGTTGCGGCGTGGACGACGAGGCCCAGGAGCGACAGCTCAACATCCACCTCGACCCCGAGCAGATGGCCGGCGTCTACGCGAACTTCGCCAACGTGACGTTCTCGCCCTACGAGTTCACGCTCACGTTTGCCCGGATCGACCACGAGATCGAAGAAGGCGACGTCCCGGGGGTCGTGACCTCACGCGTCAACATGTCCGCGCAGTTCTTCCAGGAGCTGCTTGCAGCGATGCAGGACTCCTTCTCGAAGTGGTCGACCCAGGAAGGGATTCGCAACCTTCCCGAAGCACCGCCGCGCACCGACTAGAACCGCTAGCGGTTCAGCCGCTCGAAGGCGGCCGCCTGCTCGACCCGGGTCAGCGGCGGCGGGTGATCGTCGAGGAAGATGTGAACCCACCCGGGCGGAGCGGGATCCTGGAGGTCGGTCACGACGAACTCCTTGAAGAGACCCTTCGCGGCTTGGGGATCCTTCGTCCCCTGCATCCCGACCCAGTCGGCCTCGGCCTCGTAGCGCCGCGAGACCGCATTCGTGAACGGCGACAACGCGAGTTGCAGCGCCGTGATCGTCAACAGGGCGAGGGCGATACCGCCGGGCACGAGCAGGCCGCCGCGCCGACGTGTGACGAACGCAACGGCCGCCAGGATCGGCAGGCCGATCAGCGCACCCCACGCGATTCCCTTCCAGAGATGCCGCCGCGCATGGTGAGCCAGCTCGTGACCAACGACGAAGTGCACCTCGCGCGCGGTGAAGCGCCCGTCCAACATGGTGTCCCAGATGAAGACGCTCTTGCTCGGTCCAAGCCCGATCGCGTAGGCGTTCGCCGCCGTCGTCTGATCGTGCACCGGCTGGATCCGGACCGTCGGGTGTCCCGCCCCTTCGCGTGCCTCGAGCCGCTTGATCGCCGCAGCGAGCTGCGGTGACCGAACCGGGTGAGTCCCGAGGCGGTTGGCGTACGGCAGGACGAACTGCAGGCAGAACCCCAGTACGAGGAGCACGATGCCGGCGGCGAGCCACCAGCTCCGGGCGTAGCGCTTCGCAAAGAGCAGCAGGATCGCCAGCACCAGAACCGTGCCCGCCGTCTGGCCGAGGAGCACGCCCCAGGGCGAGAAGACGATCTCGTCCCAGCCCTGCTTCGAGATGCCGTGCCTGCGCTGCCACCACGCAGAGGCGATGCCGAAGGGCAGGGAGACGGCCCAGACGACCGTCGTCACGACGATGCCGGTGACGATGCCGGAGTTCACAGGGCCGAGCCCGAGCGAGCGAGCGAGCCGCGGGGCGCGCCGCACCATCACCACGAGGGTCGTGAGCGTCGCGAGAGTCCCGAGGAGCCAGTTGTAGTCGAGGAAGCGCTCGTAGCGCTCACCCGCGCGGACCGCCGAGGCGCCGAACACGCTACGTGCGTCGAGGGAGGGCAGCGGCAGGTCGGACGGAACCTTCGTCCGCCAGAGCAGGATGGCGGCGACTGCCCAGACGAGCGCCGCGACGGCTAAGGTCGCGGGTCTGCCAATGCGGGTCGCAGTCATCTCCGACGTCCACGCTAACTACCGCGCGCTCGAGGCGGTGCTCGAGGAGATCGACGCCGAAAGGGTCGATGCGATCTGGTGCCTCGGGGACACGGTCGGGTACGGCCCGCGTCCGAACGAGTGCTGCGACGCGGTGAGCTCAC
The DNA here is from genome assembly GCA_035317565.1 of Gaiellaceae bacterium. GTDB lineage: Bacteria > Actinomycetota > Thermoleophilia > Gaiellales > Gaiellaceae > 3-1-20CM-4-69-9. The sequence continues at coordinate 3,237 of DATHGN010000093.1, read as the reverse complement.
GCTCGTCCTACTCACTGGTCGGCAACCACGACCTCGTGGTGCTCGGCGAGCTGAGCATTAGCGACTTCAACGACGATGCCGCCGAGGCTGCGATCTGGACCTCCCAGGTCTTGACGCAGGAGTCACGCGCGTTCCTCGAGCCGCTCCAGCCGGCGGGCGAGGTGGCGGGAGTCGACCTCTTCCATGCGAGCGCGCGCGACCCGGTGTGGGAGTACGTGCTCACGGAGGAGGCGGCACGCGGAACGTTCGAGCTCTCGGACGCCTCACTCATCCTCGTTGGACACAGTCACGTCGCGCTGGCGCTATCGGACAAGGGCGGCTGGGTCACCGGAGGCGTCGCCACCGCGGGATCGGAGGTCGAGCTCGAAGGCCGCTGGCTCCTCAACCCCGGCTCGGTCGGCCAACCGCGTGACGGCGATCCACGAGCCGCCTGGCTGCTACTGGATTTCGACCGGAGGTTTGCTGCGTTCCGCCGGGTCCCATACTCGATTGACGAGACGCAGGCCGAGATGCGAGAGCGGGGTCTACCCGAGCCCCTCGCAGCCCGGCTCGAGCGTGGCGAGTAAATCGACCAAGGGGGATCAGGTGGCGGAATTGACGAATCTCGAGACGAAGCTCGGCGAGGTGCTCGGCCTCGCGATGGCGGCACAGGGCGCGACCGAGAAGGTCAAGGCGCTCGACGAGATCGACGGTGAGCTCGCGAAGGCACTCGAGCGGATGCACAAGGAGGCCAAGCAGGCAGAAGAGCGCGCGACGGACGTAGCCGGCAGCTTCGAGGGTAAGAAGACGGCGATTCTGGAAGAGGCGCGCGACGTTAAGAAGAAGGCGACCGAGATGATGCAGGACTACCTCGACAGCGACGCCGACGCACTCGACGGCTTCGAGTTCCTGACGATGGCCGAGGCCGGCGAGGTCGGGCACTGGGAGATCCTCAAAACACTGAACGAGCGGGCCCGGGACAGCGGAGTGCAGGAGCTCGTCGAGTGGGGAATCCCGATCCAGCAGCGTCACCTCGAGGAGGTCAGGCAGGGTTCCCTGAAGCTTGCAGCGGAGGAAGACCCGAACGAGACGTCCTGAGCTGATCGCGGCCCTCGCGGCCGCGGTCTGTCTCGCCGGCTGCGGGAGCGGCCCGACTCCGCGGGCCGCTCCGCCGCCGAAGCTTCCAGCCGCCGTGGCGGCCTCGCTTGCGGCACGAAGTGACGAGGTCGCACAGGCTCTCGCCGCCGGCGATGCCTGTCGAGCCTCGAGCCTCGCGCAGCAGTTGCAGCAGGAGACGCTCGCCTCGATCAACGCGGGGCACGTGCCCACTCCGTTCCAGGAACACCTCGCGTCCGCGGCAAGCGATCTCGTCTCGCGAATCCAGTGCATCCCTCCGGCGAAGCCGCAGGACCGCGGCAAGCACAAGGGTCGTGAGAAGAAGAAAAAGAAGAACGAGGAGAACGATTGAACGAGACGCTCGCAGAAGGGCGCTACCGGATCCAGCGGACCCTCGGGTACGGCGGCATGGCGGTCGTCTACCTGGCGCACGACGAAGAGTTGCGCCGCCTAGTGGCGATCAAGGTCCTCGCGGAGCATCTGTCGGACGACTCGGCGTTCCGCGAGCGTTTCCTGCAGGAGTCACGGCTTGCGAGCCGGCTCTCGCATCCGAACGTCGTGCAGGTGTACGACGCGGGCGAGGCCGACTGCAGGCCCTACATCGTCATGGAGTACGTGGAGGGCGAAACGCTGGGCGAGCGAGGGAAGCTGGCATACGAAGACGCGGTGCCACTCGCGCTCCAGGCGTGCGCCGGATTGCAGCACGCTCACGCGGCCGGGCTCGTGCATCGGGACGTGAAGCCGGCGAACTTGCTCGTCCGCGAAGACGACGTGTTGAAGATCGCCGATTTCGGAATTGCCCGGGCGGCGGAGCTCACACGGCTCACGCAGCATGGGACCGTCCTCGGAACCGCGGGCTACCTCGCCCCCGAGCAGGCCAAAGGCGAAGAGGTCAGAGCGGCGGCGGACGTCTACTCGCTCGGTGCAGTGCTCTACGAGGTCCTCACTGGACTCCCTCCCTATGAGTTCGACTCGCTTCCCGAATTGATCGCGCTGCAGACGAGTGGAGCGATCACACCGGTCCGGGACCTCGAGCCGTCGGTGCCCGAGCCGGTCGAGGCCGCAGTGATGCACGCGCTGGCACGTGACCCCCGCTTCAGGCCCGCGTCCGCATCTGCACTTGGCCACGAGCTTGCAACCGCGACGGAGCTGCCGACGGAACCTCTCCTTGCGACCGCGATCAGCGAGCCTCTGCGCGGGCGCCCGCACCAGAGCCTTCCGGGGGGCAGTGCGTGGCTCTGGATTGCAGCCGCCACCGCGCTCGCTCTCGTCGCTGTCGTCCTCGGACTGCTCAGCCTCGGCGGCGACGGCAAGCCCGCCGCGACACAACAGCCCGCGCCGATCGAGGCGCCGGTCCGGGGAGCGACGCCAGCGGACGAGGCGCGGAACCTCAGCGCCTGGCTACGACGGTACTCGCGCTAGGAGGTGGTGTCGTGGCCGTGGTGCTTGTGACCGGGATGTCTGGGACGGGCAAGTCAGCGGCTCTCGCCGAGCTCGCGCGCAGAGGACATCGGGTCGTGGACACCGACTACGGCGCGTATTCCGAGGAAGTGCCGTGTTCCAAGGCAGGCGGTAGGGAGCAGCTGTGGCGGGAGGATCGAATCGAAGCGCTGCTCAACGGATACCACGACGAAGTGTTGTTCATCTCCGGCTGTGTTTCCAACCAGGGACAGTTCTATCCGCGCTTCGACGCCGTTGTGCTGTTGACGGCTCCTGCGAACGTGATCCTCGAGCGCGTGGCCCGTCGAGAGTCGAACGCGTTCGGCAAGCGCGATGCCGAGCGGGATCGGATCCTCGACGACCTGGCGAAGGTTGAGCCGCTGATGCGCGCGGGTGCGACGGCTGAGATCGACACGCGCACGCCGCTGGACGAGGTGGTGGACGCGCTTGAGAAGATCGCGGACACCGTGCGGCGCCGCATGTAAGCGCTGCTAGGACGCGGCGCGCTCGGCGACGGTCTGTTCGTCGTCGCCGAAGGTGATGCCCTCGCGGGCGAGTGCAAGCTGGACGTCCTCGCGCGCCTTGTAGATCCGCCACTTGACGGTGGCGAGCGTGATCTCGAGCGAGTCCGCGATCTCGGTGTACGAAAGGCCGACGATGTCCCGCAGCAGGAGCGCCATCTTCAGGTCGACGTTCAGCGCC
>DATHGN010000092.1:0-8691 GCA_035317565.1 Gaiellaceae bacterium | reverse complement strand
GCGTGCACTCATCTTCACGCTGGACTTCTTTCCACCGGTTGTCGACGACCCCGGCGACTACGGCGCGATCGCCGCGACGAACGCGCTCAACGACGTCTTCGCGATGGGTGGCACGCCGCTCCTCGCACTGTCGATCGCGGCGTTCCCCGAAGAGCTCCCGATGGAGATGCTCGCCGAGATCTTCGCGGCGGCGGACCAGCAGGTACGCGCGGCGGGCGGGCTGCTCGCGGGCGGTCACACCATCCGTGACGCCGAGCCGAAGTACGGGCTGGCGGTGGTAGGCACCGTGCGGCCCGACGGGATCTGGCCGAAGAACGGAGCGAAGCCCGGCGACGCAGTCTTCATCACGAAGCCGCTCGGGACCGGGCTGATCATGACCGGGTACAAGAAAGGTCACGCCGGCGACATGCAGCTCGAGCGTGCGATCCGCTGGATGAGGACGCTCAACAAGGATGCAGCCGAGGTTCTGCGCGGCCTCGAGCCGAACGCCGTCACCGATGTGACAGGCTTCGGGCTCTTCGGCCATGCGCACGAGGTGGCCGACCGCAGCGGCGTGTGCATCCGGCTCGAATCGGAGCGCTTCCCGGCGATCGACGGTGCACTCGACGTCGCGCGGAAAGGCGTGCGGACGAGCGGAGACCCGCGCAACCGCGATTTCGCCGCACGTCACGTCACGACGGATGGGTTGCCGGAGACGCTCGTGGCGCTCGGCTACGACCCGCAGACCGCCGGCGGGCTGCTCGTGTCGCTCCCAGCCGAGCGGGGCACAGCACTCGAGGCGGAATTCGCGGGCCGCCGGCTCTTCATCCGGAGGATCGGCCGCGTCGAGGAGGGCGCCGGAGTCATCGTCGAGTGAGCTCGGGGATGATTCACGGTCGCTTTCAGCCCTTCCACAACGGACATCTCGAGTACCTGCGCGGCGCAGCGGAGCGATCCGACGAGGTGTTCGTCGGGATCACGAACCCCGATCCGCAGCGGATCAAGGAAGAAGCGACCGATCCACTCCGTCACCTTCCGGAGTCGAACCCGTTCACCTACGTCGAGCGCCTGCTGATGATCGAGGCGGTCGCGAAAGACGAGGGAATCCGCGCACACGTGATCCCGTTTCCCGTCAACGAACCGGAGCTCTGGAACGCCTACGTGCCCGCGCGCGTGACGCAGTACCTCCGACTGTTCTCCGAATGGGGCGGCACGAAGCTCGAGCGCATGCGCGAGGCCGGGTACGAGGTCGTCATCCTCGACGAGGGCGCCGAGAAGCAGATTTCCGGAACGGACGTGCGCGAAGCCCTCCGCTCGGGCGGTGAGTGGGAAGCGCTCGTTCCCGCCGGCGTCGTACGGGTGATCCGTTCCCTGCAGCGAATACCGGCCTGAGTGCACCCGATCGTCGTCCTGCTCCTCGATGGTCTCGCCGACCGCGCCCATGAATCGCTCGAAGGCCTGACCGGTCTCGAGGCTGCGCGCACGCCGAACCTCGACCGGTTGTGCGCGTCGGGATCGAACGGTGTCCTCTACGCGATCGGCCCCGGCCGCGCGCCCTCGAGCGAGGTGGCGCACTGGTCGATGTTCGGCTACAGGCCCGATGAGTTTCCCGGGCGTGCCGTCTTCGAGGCGCTCGGGCGTGGGCAGGACGTGGACGCCGATCATGTCTTCGCATATGCGGCGCTGCGGCCGGCGGAGCGGCGCGCAGACGGCTGGTGGTTGACCGGGCGGCCCAATCCGGACCGCGACGCGGAAGAAGCGGAGCGGCTCGTTCGCGCCTGCGATGGCATCACGATCGACGGACTCACCTTCTCGCTGGAGCATGTCTGGCGCGGTGAGGCGATCCTCCGCCTCTCCGGGGGCGCGGATGAGCGCGTCACGGACAGCGACGCATTCTTCCGCGACCGGCATCCCGTCTTGCGCCCGCAGGCGCTCGTGCCCGAGGCGGAGCGGACCGCACGGGCGGCAGAGTCGTGGAGCCGTGAGGTGATGCGGCGCCTCGAGGACGAACGCTTCAACGTGATCACGTTGAAGTGGTGGGGCCGCCCGCGCGACGTGCCCACCTTCGAGGAACGCCACGGACTGCGCGGGACGTTCATTGCGAGCTCGGCCTTCCTGCGCGGCCTCGGAACGGCCGTCGGGCTCAACACGCGTGAAGAGGCCGAGACGGACGACGCCGCTGCCGATCTGCGCGGCAGGATCAAGCTCGCGCAGGAGCGCCTCGACGCCGGTGACACGTTCGTGTTCTGTCATGTGAAGAGCGCGGACGCAGCGGGACACACGAAGGATCCGAATCAGAAGCGGGCGATGATCGAGACGCTCGACGGAGTCGTCCGCGATCTGCCGGTGGACCGTGCGATCGTGTGCATCACGGGCGACCACGCGACTCCGGCCTTCCCGGACGTCATCCATTCGGGCGATCCGGTTCCCTTCGTCGTCTCCGGACCGGGAGTTCGCGCAGACCGCGTGAGCGAGTTCGGCGAGTCGAGTTGCGCCGACGGGATCTTCGGCCACCTGCGCGGTCCGGACATGATGCCGGTGCTGCTGAACGCCGCCGATCGGCCGCTCTTCCTCGGCTCGAGGCCGACGCCGTTCGACGGCGCCGACGGCTATCCGTCGATCCTCGACCCGCTGTGACGCGTCACTAGACTCGGAGCGTGAACGCCCAGCCCACGGCGCTCGCTCGGCTCCGGACGATCGTCCTCAGCCCTGCGCAGATCTTTCCGCTCGTGGTTGCCCAGCTCGGCGCGCTCTGGCTGATCATCGGCACCGGCGCAGCGGTGCGGTTGACCGACAGCGGGCTCGGTTGTCGCCACTGGCCCGGCTGCGAGGCCGGGCATCCGCTTCCTGCGAAGAATGCCCACGCCTTTGTCGAGTTCGGCAACCGCCTGGTCGGCGGGATCACGATCGCGCTCACACTGCTCGTCTGGCTCGCGGTTCGCCGCACCTCGGGACTGCCGCGCTGGGCACCGCGGCTTGCGCTCGGAGTCTTTCTCGGCACGCTCGCGCAGGCACCGATCGGCCTGCTGGCGATCGCGAGCGATCTGCGCTGGCCGATCGTGATGCTGCACCTGCTGCTGTCGATCGCGCTCCTTGCCGCTGCGACAGTGCTTGCGCTCGAGGTGCGCTCGGCGGTCGTCGGCCGCACGGAGCCGCTTGTTCCGCTCGAACTGCGCCGACTCGGCCTCGCCTTCGTTGTCGCCGGATTCGTCCTCATCGTCAGCGGTTCGCTCGCGACCGCCGCGGGACCGCATTCCGGCGGTGGTGCCGCGGACAGGATCGACCGGTTCGGACGCCTGCAGCCGATCGTCTACGTGCACGCCATGATCGTGGGCATCTTTCTGCTCACGTTCCTGTTCAGCCTCGGCCAGCTCGCCGCGCGACGGGAGCACGCGCCTCGGCTCTTCGCGTTCGGCGTGGGCGTCTTCGTCCTGCTCCTCGTCCAGATGGGCCTGGGGGAGCTGCAGTGGCGCACCCATCTTCCATGGGGGCTCGTGCTGCTGCACGTCTTCCTCGCCGCCACGGTCTGGATCGGCACGGTCGCCCTTGCGACGCTCTTCTTCAGACCGAACGTAGACTTCGCGCATCGCTGACGAACTTCGCATCACCGATCGGCCGAATCTGCGCGAGCCGGTTCTGATCGCCGCATTCCGTGGCTGGAACGACGGGGGCCAGGGCGCGTCGCTCGCGGGCGGCTACCTCGCCAAGGTCTGGGAGGCGGACCGCTTCGCGGAGATCGAGCCCGAGAACTTCTACGACTTCCAGGCGACCCGCCCGCACGTTTCGCTCGTCGAGGGGCAGACCCGCCACATCGAGTGGCCGGAGAACGCCTTCTACCATGCGTCGATTCCCGGTCTCGACCGGGACGCGGTCCTCCTGCTCGGCATCGAGCCGAACCTCCGCTGGAAGACCTTCACGGGGATGATCGTCGACCTCGCGCAGGATCTCGGCGTCGAGTTGATGATCACCCTCGGCTCGTTACTCGCCGACGTGCCGCACACACGGCCTTCGCCGGTAACCGGCGGTGCGACCGACCCGGACCTGATCGAGCGTCTCGGCCTCCAGCGTTCACGCTACGAAGGCCCGACGGGAATCGTCGGGATCCTGCACGACGCCTGCAACCGCGCAAGCATCCCGTCCGTCAGCCTCTGGGCCGCAGTCCCGCACTACGTCTCGCTCGCACCGAGCCCGCGTGCGGCACTCGCGCTCACCCAAAGACTCAGTGACATCCTCGGTGTGAGCATCGACACCGCCGAGCTCGACGAAGCGTCGGAGCGCTACAGCGAGCAGGTGAGCGAAGCCGTTGCTTCGGACGACGAGACAGCCGCCTACGTCGAGGAGCTCGAGGAGCGTGCCGAGCTGCTGGACGACGAGCAGCAGCTTCCCTCCGGTGATTCCCTCGCAGCGGAGCTGACGCGGTTCCTGCGGGACCGTGAGCGTGGCAACGGTGGGCCTGAGCGCGAGGGCCCCTCCGAGCAGCCCTAGCTCTAGCCGAAGGTAAACGCGTAGGCCGAGAGGTCCAGAGTGAACTTCAGCTCGAGCAGGCCGTCCTTTGCCTGCAGCTGCGTCACGAGCGGGTAGAGCCGGTCGCCGTCGATCCGCACTGTCCGTTGCAGCTTCCCGTTCAGTCTGACCACGACGCGGCCGTGCCCACCGAGCACGAGATACACCGACCGTGCCTGGAAGTGCAGCCGCAGACGTGCGTTGGCAGCCGCGACGATCCGCTCGCCTTCGACGCGCCACAGGCCCGCATACGCGAACGAGTCCTGTGTCAGCGATGCCGGGAAGGTGTACGCCGCGGTCTGGTCGGTATGAAGCGGCGAGCCCACGTAGTTCCCGATGCGCAGGTAACCGAGGTAGGACTCCGGCGTCCGCAGCTCCTTCGGCGTGTGGTCCGTGTCGCGCCCAGCCTTGGGCAGCTGTTCGGCCTTGCCCGCTGCGAGGAGTAGCCGGATATCGCTTTCCGTCTGCGCGTAGTCGCCCTCACCGAAGTGCACGTCACGGATATTTCCGTCTTGGTCGACGAGGTAGTCGGCCGGCCAGTAGTTGTTGCCGTATGCATTCCAGGTGCCGTACGCGTTGTCGAGCGCGACCGGATAGCGAATGCCGAGCCGCTTCACGGCGGAGCGCACATTGCCGAGATCGTGCTCGAACGCGAACTCGGGCGTGTGCACGCCGAGGATGACCAAGCCTTCTGAGCGGTAGCGCGCGTCCCAGGCCTTCAAATACGGAAGCGTGCGCAGGCAGTTGATGCATGAGTAGGTCCAGAAGTCGACGAGCACAACCTTGCCGCGCAGCTCGGGAAGGCTGAGCGGTTTCGAGTTGATCCACGCGGACACGTCGTGGACGTCCGGCGCGGCGCCGTAGTCCTTCAACGGCGCCTTCTCGACGCGGGTCGCGAGCTGCTGTCCACCGGTGGCGAACACCGGCTTGCTCCGCCCGCCCAGGCGGTCGAGGCGGTTCTGCGCCGCCGAGTTCCCTTCGATCGCGTTCTGCACCCAGTTCGCGTAGCCGGGAACCTTCGTCTGCAGACTCTCCGCCCAGCCCTGGTAGATCACGAGCGCGGACAGCGCCATCAGCACTCCGCCGGTCACACGAACGGCCTGCGCATGCTGCCGAAACCGCGAGACCAGGCTCCGGCTGCCACGTGCGATCGCGAGCATCGGCAGCGCGGCGCCGAGAGCGTAGGCGATCGCGATCACGACGATCCAACCGCCGACACGATTCGTGGCGGCGTTCGCCGTCAGCGTCGCAAGCACAGGCCCGCCGCAGGGAATGAACACGAGCCCGAGGCTGGCCCCGAGCAGAAAGCCGCCGCCGAGGTCGCCTGCCCGGCGGCGGGTGAGGAACGCGAACGGCCGCTCGACGAGCTCGCCCGCCTTCGGCACGACGAGGATCACGGCGAGCACGAGGAGGAGAGCCGCGCCGATCTTGATCTGGTGCTTCGGGCTGACTCCGATCAGGCTCCAGAGCCAGGCGCCGGCGAGCAGGAAGGCGGTGAAGGTCGCGACGAGCCCGGCTGCGATCGCATAGGGGCGTCGCTTCGTCGCACCTCCGACGCCGCCCGCGAGGACGATCGGCAGGACCGGGAGGATGCAGGGCGTGAACGCCGTGATGACGCCCGCCGCGAACGCGATCGGGACGAGGATGAGCACTCTGTGTAGTCGGTCCTAGGCCGCCGGCGTTTCAGCCGGCGCCTGCTCAGCTGCCTTGGGGGCAGGTTTCTTCCTGGCCCGCGGCTTCGGCTTCTTCGCCTCCGCGGGCTGCTCCTGCTGCTGCCCCTCCTGTGCCTGCTGAGCCTGCTGCTGGTTCTGCTGGTTCTGCTGGTTTTGCGGCTGCGTGCCGCTCTTCTTGCGCTTGCGCCGCTTCCGTCGCCGTGAGCGTCCGGACGTGAGCTTCGGCTGCGGGAGATTCTCGGCCAGAGCCCCGGCGACTTCCTGTACCGTGCCGAGCCGCTCGCGCGCCGCCTCGATCAGTTGCGTGGCGCGGGGCGTATAGCCCTCGGCGGAGGCGAGTAGCGCGGCTCCGACGGCGATCGGCAGCTCGAGCGAAGCGTTCACGAGCTTGGCGGCGTTCTCCTCGTGGCGGTGTCCTCGCGAGTTGGCGAGTGCTCCGAGGAGCCGCTTCGCCTCCGGGAACTCCGCGCTCGCGCGCCGGTCCTGCAGTTTCCGGGACGCGCGCGCCAGGCGCCACGTCCAGCGGGCCAGGATCTGGTCGGGCGCATTGGCCTTTCCTTCCGCGATCGCGCGCAGCAGGACGCGCACCCCGCCCATGCGGTCCTTCTCCCACGTGGGCGCCTGGGTCACGAGCGTGACGAGATCGTCGAAGTCCGCGCGCTCGACGGTCATCGAGACTCGGTCGGACAATGCGATCATGCGCAGCCGCCGATTGGGGTTCTCTGCCGCGCACGTTGCGAGGAACTGCTCGAGGCATGCCTTCGAGGCACCGCGCGCGGTCAACTTCTCGACAAACGCCGCCCGTTCGTCGAATCGAATCTGACGGCCGGCGATCGTCGCCCAGTAGCGCTGCTCGTCCTCGTCCAGGTACTTCGGGTCGACGCGCTGCCATTCGCGGGTGATCACGGCGAGCCGGCGCCTGACGTCGGGTGTGACCGGGACGAGCCACGGCGCCGGCGTCAGCCTGCGCCGTGCACGGCGTTGGACGCGCCGGCGCGGAGCGGGAGTGACCCGCGCGCCTTCGCGATAGAAGTCCGCGTCGAGCAGGGAATGCAGCGAGACGACGCGTTCGTTGTGGGTCGCGGCCTTCGGAACGAAGTCGACGACGATGCCTGCTTCCTTGCGGGGATGGGTGCGCATGATGCGGCCGATTCGCTGCTGGTAGACGCGCCGCGAGGCTGTCGGCGCAAGGTGCATGCAGACCGTCGCGCGCGGGGAGTTCCACCCTTCCGCGAGCAGCATGGCGTTGATGAGAACGTTGATCTCTCCGCGCTCGTAGGCGGCGAGCGTCTCCGCCAGGCGCACGGGCGGCGTTCGTCCGGACACCGCTTCGGCCTTGAGCCCAACCGCCCGGAATTCTTTCGCCAGGTTGTAGGCATGGTCGACGCCGGCGGCGTAGACGATGCCGGGCGTGTTGTCGAACCGTTCGCGGTAGAGCGATGCAGCCGCCTGGTTGAGTGCCTGGTGATCGAGCGTCTTCGCGAGGATCTCCTGGTCGAAGTCACCGCCGACGATCGGCACCTGGTTGATCGCGGCGACCGGCGGGACGCGCAAGTCGCGTAGCGGTGCGATCAGTCCGCGACGCGCCGCGTCCTGCAGCGGCAGGTCGTCGACCGACGCGGGGAACACATCCGAGACCTGCTTCGCGATCAGCTGCTCGGTCGCGGTCATGCCGATGTAGAGCGGCTCCGGGAATGCACGGATTGCCGCGCTCGTCTTCTCTCCGAGCGCAGTGTGTGCCTCGTCGCAGATGACGAGCTGGTACGTCTCGCGCGAAACGGTGTTCTGGTGACGTGCGAACCACGCGTACGTCTGGATCGTCAGCGGGCTCGTATCGGTCGGCGGCTCCTTGCCACGTTCGACCGCGGGCGCGAAGCGCTCTCCGTAGCCTTCGTCGGTCAGGTCCCGTTGGAACTGCGCAACGAGCAGACGGCGGTGCGTGAGGATCAGCACGCCGAGCGTGCGTGCTGCCTCGACGAAGCCCGCTGCGGCGATCGTCTTGCCGGATGCGGTCGGGTGACGGAACCGGTAACGACGCGCAGCGCCTGGATCCGGGCCCGTGTAGGCCTCCTCCTCCACCTCTTCGTCGAGGACGTCCTCGCCCGACTCGTCCGCGGGCTCGTCCTCCTCTTCCACATCAGGCTCGCCTTCGGCGACCTCGGCCGCGGCGCCATTGCCGTTAAGCTCGGCTTCCCGCTCGTGCGAGGCGATCAGCTCCGTGAGCATTCCGGCCAGCGCGTCGACCTGGTGACGCCGCAGCTCCGTGCCGGATGCGAGGTGCGGCTTCTCCTCGGCGAGCACGCGCTCGAGTCCGAGCATGAGGCCGTACTCGACCTTCCACCCGGACGAAGGTGTGCGCCGTCCTCCCTCGATCTCCTTGAGGGCGTCGTCGAGCGCGCGCCGGCGGGAAGTGCCGGGCGCGAGGACCTTGGCGGCGTCTTCACCCTCCCGGAGGAAGGGCTCGCCGGCCCAGGCTTCGGCTCGGAGGGCGTCGGCTGTCAGGCCGTCCGTCGCCTCCGACGCTGTAGTCGGCTGC
>DATHGN010000091.1:0-2788 GCA_035317565.1 Gaiellaceae bacterium | reverse complement strand
CCAAGCTAAGGATCGGTCGTACGCGCGAGTGTTCTTACAGTCCCCCGAGCCCCGCATCATGGCGTTCACGCTGCGCGGTCGGTGCTCAGAATGCGTTCGCGGCCGACTTCCACTCCTGAAGGCGCTGCGCAATGAGCTGGGCCCGCGCTTCCTCGCTCCCGCCGTCCAACACCTGGAGGTCTGAGGGGTCGGCTCGAAGGTAGATGCCGGCGGTACGGGCATACAGCCCGGGGTCGCGATCCGACCGTGTCGTCCAGTACCCGGTGGCGCGGTCGCGGTCGGCGGCCTCCACCCTGATCTCGCCGGTGCCCTCGAGCTGCGGGGCATCCTGGTGCCGAGGGCGCTCGCCCTTCCAGAAGTAGAAGACGCCGGCCGGATCCCTGCGCTCCTTCGCAGCCTCGCTCCAGTAGCGGGCCGACAGGGTGCCGTCCTCCTGCCAGGACCGGCCGGTCACGTTCAGGCCACCGTCGCGGTCCCGCGAGATGCGCAGGAGGCTCACCGCCGACGGTTCGGCCTCGCTCCGCATGGTGAGCGAGAGCTGCCACCACAGCCCCTCGACCGGGCCGCGGCGACCCTCGGTCTCGATCGCCTTGCGGAGCTTCTGGTTGATCGCGCGAACCTCCGCCGGACTGGTGGCCGGGTCGTAGCGGACGGAGGTCAGCCCGAGCAGGTCGCTCGGGAGCTTCGAACCGTTCGCGTGGAGGATGAATGTGCGCCGGATGCCGAGCGCGCCGCCGAACAGCCCGGCCTCGAACACCACGTTGTCGCGCGGCGACGCCTGGCCGGCCTGCGACGCATCCGTCGTCGTCCAGTCGTCCTGGGCGAACACGAACGCGGCGAAATCGACCTCCTGGGAAAGCTCGACCAGCCGGTCGAGGGTGGACCGCCCCGGGTTGAACGTGGTCGTCCACGGCTCAACGTCGGCGACATCCGCGAGCCCGCGCGTGATCGCCTGGAGCAGTTTCGCCTGCTTGCCCGACGACCCGAGGAAGATGCGCGGCTTGCTCATGCGCCATTCACCTTTCGGTCAAGAGACGAGGGCCAGCGTACCCGAGAAGAGCAACAGGACTAAGATCGCACAAGGACGAGGAGAGGAGGCAAGATGGCCAAGAGCGTTCGCGACGCGATGACGGCGGACCCCCGTTCGATCGGCGCCTCGGCGTCGGTCGTCGAGGCCGCACGACTGATGCGAGAGCAGCACATCGGTTCGCTCCCGGTGACCGAGGACGATCGGCTCGTCGGGATGATCACCGACCGGGATATCACGACGAGAGTGGTCGCCGAAAGCGCGGTCCCTGAGACTACGTCAGTCGGGGACGTCTACTCTCGCGACCTCATCAGCGTCGAGCCGAACAGCGACCTCGACGAGGCGCTCCGACTGATGGCCCGCCACCAGGTTCGGCGGCTGCCCGTTGTCGAGAACGATCGGCTCGTCGGCATGGTCGCGCAGGCTGACATCGCGCTCAAGGAGAGCGAGAGGACCGGGGAGCTCGTCGGGGCGATCTCCGAGCCCTCGGAGGAAGAGCGCAAGTAGCGTCCACAAGTCCGGGCCGGCGCTCGTACGGTGTTGCTTAACGATTTCAGCCGAGCACCGATGGGGTTCGGCGGTAGGCGTCATTCGATCTGAGCGGGCCGAGTCCATTGGCCCGCAGCGGGCCGATCGCAAGGGAGTAGCGTGCAACGCAAGCAACCAGGGAGGTCATCGTGGAACGTGCCGCAACCCGCAGTCCACTGATGCTGATTCACGGCGCCTGGCTCTCATCGCGGAGCTGGGACCCGTTCGCCGAGTACTTCCGCGAGCGGGGCTACGACGTCTCCGCACCCGAATGGCCACGCAAGCAGGGGGACGTCGAAGAGCTGCGCGAGGCAACGGAAGCGATCGAGGGCCTCGGCCTGACGGAGATCGTGGACCACTACGAGGCGCAGATCAGGGCTCTCGACCGGGAGCCGATCCTGATCGGCCACTCATTCGGCGGCCTAATCGTCGAGCTCCTGCTGGATCGGGGGCTCGCCCGAGGGGGCGTCGCGATGAGCCCTGCGCCGCCGAAGGGGATCCTCGTCCTGCCTTTCTCAACGCTCAAGGTCGTCTCGACGGCACTGGCACATAAGTCGCGCTGGCACGGCGTCGTGCCGCTCACGCTCGAGGAGTTCACCTACGGCTTCGTGAACACGTTCACGCCCGAGGAGGCGAAGGCCGCGTACGAGAAGTACTACGTCCCGGAGACCGGTCAGATCTTCTTCGAGGCGGGTTTCGCGAACTTCCATCTGCACCCGCCCACGGAGCTGCATTTCACGTACGCGGATCGGGCACCGCTACTGATCATCGGCGCCGACCAGGACCACACAGTCCCCGCCTCGGTCTCGAAGAAGCAGTTCAAGAAGTACGAGAAGTCTACGGCACAGACCGACTACCTCGAATTCGCCGGCCGGCCCCACCTGATGATGGCGGCCGAGAAATGGGCCGAAATCGCAGGGGCGATCGAAGGCTGGATCGCCGGCGTGCCCGAGAAGACAGGTGCCGTCGCGGCGGGCGCGGCGTCGGCCTAGCCGCTCAGCAAGGAGCCGGGGGCGGTCGCCCGTCCCCGGCTCGACGTCCTCAGGCGGCGGCTGCCGCGCGCTCGAGTTCCGCCTGACACGATCATGAGGTGGCGGCTGGGTATGCGCCGAAGGACCCGATTTTCCAAAACGCTTTCCACACCCGAGCGAGCCGGGGGAGTGTAGGCCGGCCCGAATACAAAAGACCCCGTTTTGCGGGGCCTTTGCAGAGCCCTCTGACGGACTCGAACCG
>DATHGN010000090.1:0-10776 GCA_035317565.1 Gaiellaceae bacterium | reverse complement strand
GCGTCGAGCGCACTCATAGGAGAGACCATGCACGATCCGCCCGAACCGACCGAGGAGGAGCGCGAAGAGTGAGCCCGCGTGCCGCCGGCGCCACGCAACACGAGCTGTCGCGAATCGGCCTGCTCGCCACCCTCTCGGGGGAGACGCTCACGAAGCTTGCGGCGCAGATGACGCGCGAAGAGCTTCCTGCCGGCGCCGGCGTCGTCTCCGAAGGTGAGGCCGGTGACCGCTTCTACGTCGTGCTCAGCGGCATGCTCTCCGTGTCGCAGCGCAGCCGCGGCCCGCAGAGCGTCCTGCGGCCCGGCGACTACTTCGGCGAAGTCGCGCTGGCGATGCACATGCCGCGCACTGCATCCGTGCGGGCGCTCACACCCGTGACGCTCGCGAGCTGCGACCGCCAGACGTTCGCCGAGTACATCAGGCCGCTGTTCGTCGACGACGAATGAGCGTCTGGTACGACGTCCACGGCGAAGGGCCGGCCGTCGTGCTCGTGCACGCAGGCATTGCGGACTCGCGGATGTGGGAGCCGCAGCTTGACGCTTTTTCGGAGTCGCACACGGTCATTCGCGTCGACCTGCCGGGATTCGGACACTCGGAGATCGAGACCAATCCGGTCTCGTACAGGGGAGCCATCGCCGAAGCGCTCGATGCTGCAGGCGTCGCGCAAGCGGCGGTCGTGGGCACCTCGCTTGGTGGAAGGGCCGCGCTCGAGCTCACAGTCGATGCGCCGGAACGCGTGTCGGCGCTCGTGCTCGTCGGCTCCGGCATCGACGACCACGAGTGGTCGGAACAGGTTGAGGCCTACGGCGCGGAAGAGGAAGCCGCTCTCGAGCGCGGCGATCTCGAACGTGCCGTAACGGTGAACGTCGACTTCTGGGTCGCGGGTCCCCGCCGCACCCTGGGCCAGATCGATCCAGCGGTTCGCGAGCTCGCTGCCGAGATGCAGCGTCATGCCTTCGAGCAGTCGAAGGGTCATGACGACCTGCGGGCGGCGCGGCTCGACCCTCCGGCGTCGCAGCGGCTCGGCGACGTCGCCGTCCCGACACTCGTCGTCACCGGCGACGAGGACGTCGAAGACATCGAGGTGATCGCCGAGCGGCTCGCCCGCGACATTCCGGGCGCGGAGCGTGCGCACATCGCCGGTGCCGCACATCTGCCGAACCTCGAACGGCCGGAGGAATTCGACCGAATCGTCCTTGGCTTTCTCCGCCGGCACGGCGCCTGAGTCAGTTTTCGAGCACGGCGTCCGACAGGCGCGGCCACGCTTCCTTCGACCAGTCACCGAAGTCGAGGTTCGTCAGTACTCCGAGCCCGAGCCCAACCTCGGGATCGAGCCACAGGAACGTCCCGCTGCCGCCGAAGTGGCCGAACGTCCGCGGCGAGTTGTTCGCTCCGGTCCAGTGAGGTGACTTGTCGTCGCGGAGCTCGAACCCGAGCCCCCAATCGTTCGGGTCAAAGCGGCCGAAGTCGGGGAGGACACCCGCGAGGCCGGGGAACTGCACGGTGGTCGCCTCCGCGAGTGTCTCGGGTGCGATCAGCGTCGGCCGTTGCAGCTCGCGCGCGAAGGCGAGGAGGTCGTTCAGTGAGCCATGCAGGTCCGCCGCCGGGGAGCCACGCAATTCGGCTCGCAGCCCGAGCGGCTCGAGAACGCCGGCGGCCAGATACTCGGCGAACGGGATCTCCGCCCGCGCGGCGATGTGCTCCGCGAGCGTCTCGAAGCCGACATTCGAGTAGACCCGCCGCTGGCCTGGCCGTCCGGCCGGCGCACCCGGCTCGAACGGCAGGCCCGATGCATGCGCGAGCAGATGCCGGACCGTCGAGCCCTCGGGCCCGGCCGGCTCGTCGAGATCGATCACACCCTCCTCCGCGGCAACCAGTGCGGCGAGCGTCGTGACGAGCTTCGTCACGGATGCCCAGCGCACCGGCTCGTCGCGCGCCCCGCGGGTCGCGACGACGTCGCCGTCCCGGACGACACCCGCTGCCGCGAACGACGCGGGCCAGCCCTCGATCTGCCGAAGTGCTTCCTCCACCGGCGGGCGATACTAGACGCGTGACCCGCAGGCTCGTCTCTTCCGGCTCGCCCTACGAGAAGACGATCGGCTTCTCGCGCGCGGTGCGCGACGGCCGTCACATCCTCGTTGCCGGCACCTGCGCCGTGATGGCGGACGGCGGCGATCCCCCCGGCGACGCGTACGGCCAGGCCAAGCGCTGTTTCGAGATCATCGCGGCTGCGCTCGCCGAGGCGGGCGCCACACCGGAGCACGTGGTGCGCACGAGAACCTTCCTGCTCGACGCCGCAGACGCGGCGGAAGTCGGCCGCGCCCACGGCGAGATCTTCGGCGGCGTTCGCCCGGCGAGCACCATGCTCGTCGTCTCGGCGTTCCTCGATCCGCGCTGGGTCGTGGAGATCGAGGCCGACGCGCTGCTCCCGGAGGAGTAAGACTTCCGCTATGGATGGCAAGCAGATCTACCCGGAGTCGATTACGGGGAAAGGCTCTCGGTTCGCGCCGGGAGGCAGCGTGCTCGATCACGCCTTCGGCAAGAGCGACCCGTACACGCTTGGCGTGGAGGAGGAATACATGCTCCTGGACGCCGAGACGTTCGATCTCGTGCAGCACATCGACACGGTGCTCGCCGCGGTCGCAGGGCACGAGCTCGAGCCGGTGATCAACGCCGAGCTGATGCAGTCCGTGCTCGAGATCGCGACGCCCGTGTGCCACACGACCGGCGAGGTCGCGGATCAGCTCCGCAAGATCCGCGGCTACGTCTGCGGCGTTGCGCGCGACCAAGGCCTGCGCGTCGGCTCGGCCGGAACGCATCCGTTCAGTCTCTTCGAGCGCCAGCGGATCACCGCTCGGGATCGCTACCGCTCGCTCGTCGACCAGATGCAGTACGTCGCCCGCCGCGAGCTCATCTTCGGCATGCACATCCATGTGGCGGTCGACGATCCCGACAAGGCGATCCAGGTCGTCAACGGCCTCCTGCCGCACATCGGGCCGCTGCTCGCCTTGTCGGCGAGCTCACCGTTCTGGCGGGGCGAGCCGACGGGGCTGCGCTCCAGCCGCCAGATGATCTTCGCCGCCTTCCCGCGCTCGGGGCCGCCGCCGCGATTCGAGAGCTACGCCGACTACGCAGAGGTCGTCGGCCAGCTCGAGAAGACCGGTTGCATCGCCGACTACACCCACATCTGGTGGGACATCAGGCTGCATCCGCGGCTCGGGACGATCGAGCTCAGGATCTGCGATGCGGTCACCCGCCTCGAGCACGTCGTCGCCATCGTCGCGTACTGCCAGGCCCTCGTGAAGCTCTTCTCCGAGCAATTCGATCGCGGCGAAGAGATCCCGTCGTACCACCGCATCCTCACCACGGAGAACAAGTGGCTCGCCGGACGCTACGGCCTCGAAGCGCCGCTCATGGATCTCGCAACGGGACGCCGTAACCGCGTCGCCGTTGCGCAGCTGATTCGTCGCACCCTCAAGGAGATCGAGCCCCACGCCCGCGAGCTCGGCTCCGACCGCGAGCTCGAGGGGATCGAAGAGATTCTCAGCAACGGCAACGGCGCCGATCGCCAACTGCGCGTCTTCAACGCGAACCGGGACATCGTCGAGGTCGTCAGTGAAATTGCAGACGCCACGGAAGTGGCGGCCGACCTTCAGCCGGCGAAGTAGTCTGCGCCGCGATGTTGGAGGTAGGTGACAGGGTCCCGGCTGCGTCCGTCTGGACCGCTCCGAACGAGCGCCGGACGATCACGGATCTCCTTGCGGACGGTCCCGCGCTCTTCGTCTTCTACCTCTTCGACTGGTCGTCCACCTGAACGCACGAGATGGAGCTCCTGCGTGACAGGGGCCCGGAGCTCCGGCAGGCGGGCATCCGCCCATTCGGCGTCTCCGGGGATTCCGAGTGGACCCACATCGCCTGGGCGCAGGCGCTCGACTTGAACTTCCCGCTCCTCTCCGACTGGAACAAGGAGGCGATGAAGGCGTTCGGCGTGGAGGGAGAGTTCCGCGGCCACCGGGGCGTGGCGAATCGAACGGCGTTCCTCGTCGACGAGGACGGTACGGTCCGCGGCGCATGGCGTTACGACACGGCCGAGGTGCCGGACTTCGACGAACTGGTTCGCGCCGCGCAGGCTATGTAGCGCTCGGCGCCGCGCTCTACCTCGCGGCGGGCGTCGCGGCGACGTGGCCGGCCGTCCGCGATGCACGCTCGCACTTCCTCTCGGGAGGTGCGCCCGCCCACGGCGAGGCGTCGCCCGGCGATCACCTGCAGACCCTCTACCACTACTGGCTCGTCGGGCATCAGCTCGAACACGGACGCGCTCCGTGGCGTGATCCGTACACGTTCCGCCCCGAGGCGAAGCCGCAAACGAACTTCTCGGGCTGGCCCTACGGGATCCTCTTCTGGCCACTTGGGGCCGCGCTCGGCCTCGTCGTGGGCTGGAATGTCCTCCAGATCCTTTTCTACGTCCTCGCCGGGCTGGCGGCGTGCGCCTGGCTCCGCGAGCTCGACCTCCCGCGTGGCCCCGCGCTCGCGGGAGGGTTGGCGTTCGCGATCGCGCCGTACCGGGTCGAGCAGAGCGTCGGCCACCTGCTCGGGCCGATCTCGATCCTGATCCCCGTCTCCCTATGGGCCTTCGAGCGGGCCCGGCGTGGGAGCAACTGGTGGCTCGCCGTCGCCGGCGCCGCGCTCGCGTCGATCCCGCTGTCCGGACAGGTGCATCTCGCGCTGGGTGCGATCCCGTTCTTCGTCGCCTACGCGCTCTTCCGGACACGCGACCCGCGCCTCCTGCTCGGTGCCGTCGGAGGAGCCGTGGCCGCGGTCGGCGCCGGTGCGCTCGTCCGCCAGCTGGTGATCAGGCATTCGACCCAGGCGGGCGGCCGCTCGCTCGACGAGATCTCCTTCTACTCCGCCCGCGCGGGCGACTTCGTCTCGCGGCACGTCGACCACGCGCGGAGCGAGCAGTTCGTCTTCCTCGGGTGGGCCACCCCGCTCGTCGCGATCCTCGGGCTCGTTCTACTGCTCCGGGCGCGCCGCTATTCGCTCGCCGCGATTCTCGGGCTCGGAGCAGTGGTGCCGGTCGTGCTGGCGCTCGGCACGGACACGCCCCTCTACTCCGCGATCTGGCACGTGCTGCCGCCTTTTCGTTTTCCGCGCGTGCCGGAGCGGCTGCTGCCGATCGCATCTCTCTGCATCGCGGGCCTCTTTGCCTTTGCGATCGCGCAGACTCGGCGCAGCGTCGTCGCCGTGCTCGCCGTTGCGCTTCTCCTCGTCGACCTGCATGTGCACGTGTACGGCAGGTCCGCTCCCGGCGATCCTGCGGGCGCGGCGCCGTCGGCGGCGGGACGCCTGCTCGAGCTACCCGTGTTCGATCCCGGCGTCCACTACGGAAGCGTCTATCTCTGGTACGACACGGCCGCCCAGAGACAGCGACCCGGCGGCTACTCGACGACGGCACCGAAGCCTGCCAAGAGCGTCGCGGACCGCCTGCAGCGGCTCAACTGCGGTGACTGGAGCGGAAAGCTCGCGGACGAAGTCCGGCGTCTCGGCGTCGGCTCGATCGCTCTTCACCGCGGTCTCTTCATCCGCAACCCCGCAGTCCCGAGCACGGGCTGGTTCGCCGCACGCGGTCTGCTTGCACAAGGCTGGCGCGTCCAGCGCACTGCCGGCCCCGTCTGGGTCTTCGAGCGCGGCGGTGTCGGGATCGCGCCGACACGCGTCGAACCCGCGCACTCCCGGCCGGTCTTCTGCCAGGGCTGGTTCGCCATGGAGGCGGGCTCGGGCAGGTACATGAGCGAGACGCACGCGCCCTTCTGGATCTACGGCAGCGGCACGCTTCGACTGACCTTCGCCCCGTCTCTGCTTCAGCGTCGCGTCACCGTCGACGGACGAGAGAGCCTCAGACTCCGAAACCGCGGCTGGCATCTCGTCGCCGTCGATATTCCCCACCTGCGCGACGTGCCGGGAGAGACGCGAAAGGTCGGCCTGAACCTTCTGCGGGTCTCTACATCCCCATCGCGTGGTAACCCGAGTCCACGTACAGCGTCGTCCCCGTGACGTTCTTCGCATCGTCCGAGAGCAGATAGGCCGCAGCCGCCCCCACGTCGTCGGCGTCGATGTGACGGTGAAGGGGTGAGCGCTCCTCGACGATTGCCTCCATCGACGAGAAGCCGGTGATCGAGCGCGCAGCGAGGGTTCGCACCGGGCCGGCCGAGATGGCGTTCACACGGATGTTCTTCTCGCCGAGATCCCACGCGAGATAGCGCATCGACGAATCGAGCGTCGCCTTCGCGACGCCCATCACGTTGTAGTGCGGGACCGCCCGTTCGCCGCCGAGGTACGTCATCGTCACGATCGAGCCGCCGCCCCGCGCCTCCATCAGCGGCTCGGCGGCACGCGCACACGAGACCAGGGAGTACGCACTCACGTCGAGTGCCATCCAGAAGCGGTCACGGGGCGTGTCCGTGAAGCGACCCTCGAGGTCTTCGGCCGCCGCGAAGGCGACCGCGTGCACGAGCAAATCTAGGCCGCCGTCGAACGCCTCGCCCACCTCGCGGAAGACACGCGCGACATCCTCGTCCGAGCGCACGTCGCACTCGGTCACGAGCGGGCTGGACAACGACTCGGCAAGGTCCCGAACGCTCTTTTCGATGCGCTCGCCCTGGTAGGTGAAAGCAAGCTCGGCCCCGGCATCGGCGAGCCGCCGCGCGATCGCCCAGGCGATCGACCTCTTGTTCGCCACCCCGAGAACCAAACCGCGTTTGCCTTCGTAGGTTGTGGTCACGACCACGAGCATAAATCCCTTGGGCTAGATTGCGGTCTCCTTGCACCGTTCTGTAGGCCTTCTCGCGTTGGTGGCGGCGCTCGTGTCGGCCTTTCCGGCTGGCGCCTCGCTCGTTCACATCAAGCGCACGTTCGGCGACGTCACCGTGCCGCGCGTCCGCACGGGCAAGCTCACGATCCCACGCGACCAGGCGTCCGGCCGGGTCCGCGTGATCGTCGGTCTGCGGCTCCCACCGCTGGCGGCGAGCTACGGCAGGAGCTTCGCCGCCTCGAGACCGACACGGAGGCTCGACCTCGCAAGTGAGAGCTCGCGGCGCTATCTGGCCCGGGTCGTCGCCTCACAGCGGGTTGCTGCCGGGCAACTCCTGAGAGCGATCCCGCAGGCGCGAATCGGCCGGCGCTTCCAGGTGGTGCTCGACGGCCTGACGGTCTCGCTGCCGGTGACGAAGCTGCCGGCCCTCGCCCGCCTCGGCTTTGTCCGGAAGATCTACCCGAGCATCCAGTATCACCTCTCCACCAGCACGAGCCCTTCGGTGATCGGCGCGACCGAGTTGCAGACGCTCACCGGTGCGAAGGGCGACGGGATGAAGATCGGGATCGTCGACGACGGCGTCGACAGCACGAATCCGTTCCTGAGCCCGGCCGGGTACTCGTATCCTCCGGGGTTTCCGAAAGGCGGCCTGAAGTGGACGACGCCGAAGGTGATCGTGGCGCGCGCCTTCCCGGGCCCGCACTCCGGACGCCTCGGACGGCTGCCGATCGATCGCAGCGCCTCCTTCCACGCAACGCACGTTGCGGGCATCGCAGCCGGCGACTCCGGGACCTGCTCGGCCGGCGGTGCCGATCATCCGCCGACGTGCGGCCTCTCGGGCGTCGCTCCGCGCGCGTACATCGGGAACTACCGCGTCTTCAACGTGCCGACCCCGATCGGCCACATCGCCAACACGCCAGAGATCGCCGCGGCGTTCGAGTTCGCAGTGCGTGACGGCATGGATGTCATCAACTTCTCGGGCGGCGGCGCCGAGACCGAACCGGCGAACGACGCGATGATTGACGTGATCCGAAACGTCACCGCGGCCGGCGTCGTTCCGGTGATCTCGGCCGGCAACGACCGCGACCAGTTCGGGACTGGCTCCGTCGGCTCCCCAGGCTCGTCGCCCGATGCGATCACGGTTGCAGCCGTTTCGAACACACACGTCTTCTCTCCAACGATGTCGGTGACGGCGAGCGGTGCTCCGTCCGAGGTCAAGCACATCCCGATCGCAGGCGCAGCCGGCACGTTCTTCCCCGGGGGCTACGCGTTCACCGCGCACCGGCTCGTCGACGTGGGCGCGCTCACCGGGACGAACGGTGTCGCGGTCGACCGCCGGCTCTGCGGCCCGGAGACCGACACGAACGACGCGACCCAGACGTTTCTACGGCCAGGCTCGCTGACCGGAGACGTCGCGCTGATCTCCCGCGGACACTGCACCTTCATCTCGAAGGCCGTGCGCGCCCTGGCCGCAGGTGCGGCCGGGCTCGTCATCGTCGACAACCGCGCTGGCGGCCCGGATGCGATCCCGCTCCAGCTGCCGCTCCCCTCCGGGATGATCACCGACCTCGACGGAGCGCAGCTGCGCGCGTATCTGTCCTCGCACGGCGGCGCGGCAGACGTGACGATCGGAAATGCCATCGAGCGCGTGGAGACCGGGCGCAGCGGCGTGATCACCGACTTCTCCTCCGGTGGGCCGACCGCGTTCGACCACCTGCTCAAGCCCGACGTCTCCGCGCCGGGAGGGCAGATCCTGTCGTCGACCTTGCCCGAGTTCACCGGCGGTTCGCCGTTCGCCGTCTTCGACGGGACGAGCATGTCCTCTCCGCACGTGGCCGGGGCGGCAGCGCTGCTGCTTCAGCTCCACCCCGCGTGGACACCGCAGCAGGTGAAGTCGGCACTCGTGTCGACCGCCGGCCCGGCGTGGGGAAACACCGCCCGCACGGAGGAGGCGCCGGTGACGCTCGGCGGCGGCGGGCTCGTCGACCTGCCCAACGCGACGAAACCGAAGGTGTTCACCGAGCCCGCGTCGCTGTCCTTCCAGGACCTGAACGTCACCAAAGGGAGCGACAGCCGGGCACTCCTGGTTCGCATCACCGACGCCGGCGGGGGCGCAGGGATGTGGCAGGTCGAGCTCTCGTCACAGGCGACTTCGCCGGGCGCGTCGGTCGACCTTCCGCCGGCCGTCGTGGTGCCGCCCGGCGGCGAGGCCGACCTGGTCGCCGTCGCACGCGGAAGCGCGACTGCGAAGGCCGGCGAGGACTACGGGTTCATCCTGCTGCACCGCGGGTCTGTGACGCGCAAGATCCCGTACGAGTTCTTCGTGGGCCGCCCGCAGCTCGAGCTCTTGCAACCGAAGCGGCTCGTGAAGTTGCAGTTAGGAGAAACGGTGAACGGCCCAAACCGGGTTTCGGCGTACTGCTGCCCGGCTGCCCCCTTCGGACCGCCGCCCGACTACGTCGGGCCGACGATGAACGAGACCGGAACGGAGACGCTCTACGTCACGAGCATCAACCAGCCGGTCGCGAACATCGGCGTGGCCGTCGAGGCCGCCACCGGCCTCGTCCACCCATGGTTCCTGGGCTCGCCGAACGAGCGAGACGTCCAGGGCTACGCCGGGACGCCGGTGAGCGTCAGCGAACTGACCTACGACTTCGGGGTCGACATCGGCGCGGCCGGCGCCTCGTTCCCGAAGGTGCAGCGCTTCTACGTCTCGGTCGATTCCGGCTCCGATGACTTCACACACCGCTCGCTGCCCGGCGCCTACGTCCTCCGTTCGTGGGTCAACGACATGCGACCACCGAAGATCAAGGTGCTCACGAAACGCGTCGCCGCAGGGAGACCGACGATCGTGGCGCGCGTCGTCGACAAGGGCGCAGGCGTCGATCCTCTGTCGCTCGTGATTGCGTATCGCGGCGCGCTCGTCGGCGCGGCCCTCTACGACCCGGTCTCGGGTACGGCGATCTTCCCGTTGCCGACGCAGGCTCCGCGGATCCGGGCAGGACGGAACCCTGCGGTTCTTTCGGGATCCGACTTTCAGGAGGCGAAGAACGTCAACTCGGTCGGCAACGAGATCCAGCCGAACACGGCCTTCCGGCCGGTTCGCATCATGGGCGTCTCGGGGCCGGCGCTCACCTGGGTGACGCCTGCCGAGAACGCGTGCGTCGGCAAGACGGCGGGGCTCCTGGTCGCTGCCAGCTCGACGAAGCGGATCACGTCCGTGGGGTTCCTAGTCGACGGCAAGCAGATCGACATCGACCGGAAGGGGGGCTCCGACCTCTTCGCAGGCTCATGGAAGACGCAGCGCGCGCCCGCAGGTCGACACGCGCTGCGCGCGATCGCAACCGATGCCGCCGGGCGCACGCTCGCCTCGACACGGCACGTGAGGGTCTGCCGGTAGACCGCATAGCCGTCGTCACCGGCGCGTCGCGTGGGATCGGCGAGGCGATCGCGCGCGCTCTCGCCGCCGAGGGATGGCAACTCCTCTTGGTGGCGCGGAACGAGGACCGGCTTCGCGCTCTCGCCGCTGAGCTCGGTGCGGAGTACGAACTGTGCGACGTCGGCAAGCGCGAAGACGTGGAACGCGTAGCCGCTGTGGTGCTGGAACGGCACCCGCAGATCCAGCTGCTCGTGAACAACGCGGGCATGCCGGGTAGATCAAGCTTCGCGGCAATCGATCTGGAGCTCCTCGAGGAGGTGTTGCGTGTGAACTACCTCGGCGGAGTCTGGATGCTCCGGGCCCTCCTCCCCGGGCTCGAGGCGGCCGGACGCTCCGACGTCGTGAACATCGTGTCGGTCGCCGGCACGGTCGCCTTCGCGCCCGCCGGGCCGTATTCGGCGTCGAAGCACGCGCAGCTCGCGTTCTCCCGTGCGACCGCAGCCGAGTTGCGTACGCGCGGCATTCACGTGCATACCGTCAACCCGGGCTTCGTCGAGACAGAGGGCTTTCCCCAGGCGACGAAGCT
>DATHGN010000089.1:0-10147 GCA_035317565.1 Gaiellaceae bacterium | reverse complement strand
AAGGACGGCCGCGAGAACGTGTGGGGCGAGGTGCTCGAGTACGAGGTCGCAAGCCGCGTGCGGTTCACCTGGCACCCGGGCCGCGACATCGGCGACGAGCCGACCGAGATCGAGGTGACGTTCACGGCCGACAAGGACGGCACGATCGTCGTCCTCGAGCACAGCGGCTGGGAGAGCCTCTCGGCCGAGCGGCGCGAGGGTCGCGTGGGCTACGACAACGGCTGGCCCGGCGTGCTCGAGCGCTTCAAGCAGACCGCAGAGGGCTAGCGACTAAGGCGTCGCTTGTCGATGCCGCACAAAGGCCGCAGAGGCTTTGCCTCTGCGGCCGTCTCACCCACGCTCTAGGTATCAGCGCGACACGAAGCGGCGAGCGTTATCGAAACAGATCTCGCTCTTCGGGGATCACGAGGTCGTGGGCGATGCCGTCGCCTGCGACCTCGAGTCCCCGGACGATCGCGACCGGAATGCCGTCGACCTTGCCCATCACGAGCTCGGCGGCGCTGGCGATCTCGTCGGCGACGGCGATCTGCGTCGCATGCAACTCGTAGCCGACCCGGTCGCGCGTACCGCGCAGGTCGCGCATCACCTCGAGGCCGGACGCACCGAGCGCGACGTCGATCGTCCCCTGGCGCCACGGTCGCCCGAACGAGTCCGTGATCAGCACCGCGACGGTCTTGCCGGTGAGGCTGCGGAGTCGCTCGCGGATTCGGGCCGCAGATGCATCGGGATCGACCGGCAGGAGGACGAGCATGCCGGGCGCGGGAGCGTTCGACGAGTCGACACCTGCCGAGGCGCAGATGAACCCGTGCGTCGTCTCGGCGATCACGAGCGGCGGGCGCACGCGCACCACACGCGCGGCCTCGCGCAGGATCACCTCGATCCGGCGCGGGTCGTCGTCGTCGCCGGCGATTTCGATCGCTTCGGCGGACGGCTCGATGGCTGCGAGCTCGATCACGCGGCCCTCTGACTTCGAGACGATCTTCTGCGCCAGCACGACGACGTCCCCGTCCTCCAGTTCGATCCTGGTCGTGATCAGCTCGGCGAGGTCGTCGCCCGCCTCGATCTCGGGCAGGTCCGCAACCGGGATGATGCGCAGCTCGCCGGTCAGGGGAGACCCGTGAGCCGGATGCCGGCGTGCGCCTTGTAGCGCTTGTTCACGTTCAGGATCACCGCTGTCATGCCCTCGAGCGCCCGCGAGTTCTCGAGCGGGCCGACGTCAATGGCACGTTCGGCCACGCGGCCGGCGAGCTCCAGCGAGAGCTCCTTGGCCCGGTCGTCGCCACCGCAGACGAGTGCGTCGCCCGGGTCGCCCTCGACGAGGTTCGCCGCCGCGAACGACTGCAATCCCGACGCGACGGGGCCACGCACGATCCTCGCCACCTCCTCCGCGAGCGAGCCCTGGTGTCTGCCCGGAAGAACGCCTTCAGCCGTGAAGCGCAGGTCGCTCGCGACGCAGAGCACCGGCGTCGTTCCGATCGCGCCCGCCAGCTCGTTCGCCGTCGCGAGTGTCGCATCGGACTTGACCGCGAGCACGACGAGGTCGGCGCCGGCGACGATGTCGGCGTTTGGGCCTCCCGTGACGCCGAGCTCCTCGGCGGTCGCCTGGGCGCGCTCTGCATCGCGCGAGCCGACGAGCACCTCGTCCTTGCCGATCTCGTGGAGTCGTTTTGCGAGAGCTCGCCCGAAGGCGCCGGTGCCGCCGACGATCGCGACTCTCACGCGAATGCCACCGCGTCGAGCGCCGCTTCGGCGAGCCGCTTGCGCGCGGCCGGATCGTGCATCAACGTCCGCGCGACGACCGGCCGCACACCGAGTTGCGAGACGGCTTCGGCATCCGCAGCGTCTTCCTCGTCGAGCACAAGGGCGTCGATCAAGCCGGGATAGCACTGCGCAACGTGGGCGGCGGTCGTGCCACCCTGCAGACGCTGCAGCATCGCCGCCGCCGGTCCCTTGACCGCACGCCCGCCGATCAAGGGGCTCACCGCAACGCACGGCACGCGGCGTCGTTCGAGCGCCGCCCTGATCCGTTCGACGGCGAGGATGGGGCCGATCGAAACGAACGGGTTGCTGGGCGCGATCAGGATCAGGTCTGCGTCATGGAGTGCCTCGAGCACCCCGGGCGCAGGTCGCGCCGCGGTCGCGCCCTCGAAGCGCGCGCGGTCGACCGGATCACGGTGTGCGCGCGCCACGAACCACTCCTGGAAGGAGAAGCTGCCGTTCGGCGTGTCGAGCCACGTGCGGACGTCGTCATCCGTGGCGGGAAGGATCGTCGTGTCGACACCGAGCGCTGCGGAAAGCCGTGCAGTCACTGCGGAGAGCGGCACGCCGATGCGCAACGCATTCGTGCGCACGACGTGCAGCCCGATGTCGCGGTCGCCGAGGCGGAACCACGATTCGCCGCCGAGCTCCTCGACGGTCGCAAGCGCGTTCCACGTCTCGTCGGCCCTCCCCCACCCCCGTTCCTCGTCCGAGACTCCGGCGAGCGCATAGAGAACGCTGTCGAGATCGGGTGAGATCGAAAGCCCGAGGACTTCGAGATCGTCGCCGACGTTGACGATCGCGGTGACTGCCGCAGGATCGATCGCGTCGACGATTCCGCGGAGGAAGCGCGCGCCGCCGACGCCACCGGTGAGGACGACGACCTTCACGCGCGCGCCAACGTTTCGAGATAACCGCGCGTGTTCTTGCCGACGCGGTCGCGCACGCGCTCGAGATCGTCCCAGGTGTCGACGTCGTCACGCAGCCCGGGCAGGTCGAGCTGAACGGCGGCAAGGTGTTCCTGGAATCGCGCCGCACTGCCCGGCCCGTACAGCGGCTCGAAGTCGGCGACGTCGCGCAGCGCAAGTGCGTTCGTCGTCCCGTCCGCTGCGGCGACGATCGCGGGCGCGGCAGCAGTCAGCTCCTCGAGCTCGGCGCCCGTGGCGCACGGGAGATCGGAATTGACGATCGTCACCGGGCCGCGAAGCCCTGCCAAAGCATCGGCGACGGCCGCTCCCTGACCGCCCGGGCCGTCGACGACGAGCGCCTCGGCCGCGAGCTCGCTGACCGCGTCGGTCACGTCGGACAGCATCGCAAGCGCGAGCTTCGGGTCGCCGAGCCGGGACTTGCCGCCTATGCGATAAGGAATGACGAACGCCGCCACGCGGCAAGACTAACCAGCCATGCCCACCCCTCCGGACAACGCGACCATCGCCGAACGGCTCGAAGCCTTCGCTGCTCTGCTCGACCTGTCGGGCGCAAGCTTCTACACCTCCCGGGCGTACCGTCGCGCGGCCGAGACGATCCGCTCGATGCAGGCCCCGGTCGCAGAGCTCGTCGCGGCCGATCGCATCCAGGAGCTGAGCGGGATCGGCCCGGGGATCGCGGGACGTCTGCGCGAGCTCGTCGAGACCGGGAGGATCGCGGAGCTCGACGAGCTCGAACGCGAAGTGCAGCCCGAGCTCGTCGGGCTGGGCCGCTTTCTCGGGGTCACGCCGAAGCGGATGGTCGAGATCGGCCGGGCACTCGAGATCTCGACTGCGGAGGAGTTCAGGACGGCGGCTCGTGCAGGGCGGCTGACGTCCGTGCCCGGCATCGGGCCACAGACGGAGCAGCGGCTGCTTGCCGCCCTCGACCGGGAGGGCAAGCCGCAGCCGAAGAAGGGCTTGACACTGAACAGAGCGCGGGCCCTGCTCGAGGAAATCGCGACGACGCTCGGAGGCGAGGTGGCCGGCGATCCGCGCCGCTGGGCTGATGCCTCGTTCGACTTCGCCGTCGTCTGCTCCGCGGCGGACCCTCAACCGGTGCTCGACAAGTTCGAGCACCTCCCGTCCATCGTGTCGGTGCTCGAGCGTGAGCCGCGCCGGGCCGTCGGAGTGACGGTCGAAGGCGTGCCCGTCGAGCTGGTCGTCGCCGAGCCTGCTCGATTCGGCACCGAGCTGCTGGTCGCCACGGGTACGCGCACGTACATCGAAGGCCTCGGCGAGCTTCCGGCTGCTCCCGACGAGGAGTCCGTGTACGCAGCGCTCGGCATTCCGTGGTGTCCGCCCGAGCTGCGGGAGGCGCCGTTTCGCGGCGAGCCGCCGCTCTTGCTTACACGCGACGACATTCGCGGAGACCTCCACATGCACTCGACCTGGTCGGACGGCAAGGCGACGATCCTCGAGATGGCGACGGCTGCGAGGGAGCTGGGTTACGAGTACGTGGCGATCTGCGACCACACGCCGAACGTGCGCGTCGTTCCCGGGCTCGACGCGGACGATCTACGGCGGCAAGGCGAGGAGATCGCGGCGGTGAACGAAGAGCTCGCACCGTTTCGCGTGCTCCGCGGCACCGAGGTGGACATTCGCGCCGACGGCACGCTTGATCTGCCCGACGACGTGCTCGCCGAGCTCGACTGGGTGCAGCTGAGCCTGCACGCAGGGCAGCGCCAGGGACGGGAGGAGCTGACCCGGAAGGTGACGGAGGCGATGCAGCACCCCGCCGTCCGTGCGCTCAGTCACCCGAAGGGACGGATCATCAACCACCGACCGCCGAACGAGCTCGATCTCGAGCGGACCTTCGAGGTTGCGCTGGAGACGGGCGTCGCGCTCGAGACGAACGGGCTGCCCGACCGGCTCGACCTGTCGGGACCGGAGATCAAGCAGGCGATCGAGGCCGGCGTACCGATCGTCGTCTCCACGGATGCGCACTCCGTGCGCGGCCTCGAGAACATGCGGCTCGCGGTGCACACCGCACGTCGCGGTTGGGCGACGGCGGCGAACGTCGTCAACACGCGGCCGCTGTCCGAAGTGCTCAGGCGGCGCTGACTACTTCGTACAGAACTCGGGCCCGCGAATGGGGCGCACGGTGCCGCCGTACAGGTTGACCGCGCCGCGCACGTCGTCCGTGCGCAGCAGGCGGCAGATCCATTTGCCCGCGGGGGCGGCAGGGCAATATTCGGGGTGGCCGTCGACGAGGTAGGAGTTCATGGTGGCGCAGTAGCGGTCCTCGTGATCGAGCCCGAGGACGTGTCCGAGCTCGTGGGCGACGACGAGCGTCATCGTGTAGCGGTCCTGGCCGTTCCGGATTCCGACCTGCGCGCCGAGGAAGCGTCCGTTCGTCCGCTGGACGTTCGCGTCTCCTGCGACCTTGAACCAGCGGATCCCGAGCAGCACCTTCGCGTCGCGCCGCGAGCTCTTGACGAACTGGACTCGAGCACCGCTCGTGTTCCATGCGTAGGCGGCGGTGTCGACGGCCCAGTTGTAGGCGGGAACCTCGTTGTAGTACGGGATCGTTCGCGTCGGCCAGCGTCCTCCCTCGAGCCGGTAGGCGCCGGCAGTGGAGGGCAGGGCGGAGGCCACGATCGCAACGCCGAGAATCGCCGCAAGTCTCACGTTCATCGCTCCTCGTTTCGGCATGGGAGACTCGTGCCTTGAAGGTTCTCGCCACGCGGAGGTACCCCGGCCCGGCGTTCGACGAGCTGGGAGACGTGGAGGTTCGCGCCCTCGCGGAGCTCCAATCGGCGCGGCCGGACGTGGAGGCACTGCTCGTCGCGAACGAGCCGGTGCCCATGGATCTCCTGCCCGAGCTGAAGCTGGTGGCGAACTTCGGCGTGGGCTACGACCGGCTCGGGATCGAGGAGCTTCGCCGCCGGGGCATCGCCGTGACCAATACGCCGGGAGTGCTCTCGGCGGCGACCGCAGATCTGACGCTTGCTTTGATCCTTGCCGTACGGCGGCGAGTCGTGGAAGGTGACGCGCGTGTTCGTCGTGGCGAGTGGCGCGGATCGTGGGCCGACGGTTTCCTGGCGGAGGAGCTCACCGGCTCGACTCTCGGCATCATCGGGCTCGGCCGTATCGGGCAGGCGGTCGCCCGGCGCGCTCAGGGATTCGAGCTGCATGTTCTGTATACGCAGAGAACACGTGCGGAGACGGACCTCGGCGAGTTTCGAGAGCTCGACGAGTTGCTCGCAGAGTCTGACCTCGTCACCATCCATGCTCCTCTGACGCCGGAGACGCACGGGCTGTTCGACGCGCGGCGCCTGGCGTTGCTGCGTGACGGTGCTGCGGTCGTCAACACGGCACGCGGGGAGATCGTGGACGAGTCGGCGCTCACCGCCGAGCTCGTGTCTGGGCGTCTGCGCGCGGGGCTCGACGTCTTTGCGCACGAGCCTCACGTCCCCGAGGAATTGCTCGAACTACCGAACGTCGTCCTGACGCCGCATCTCGGCAGCGCGACGCGACAAACACGCGAGGCCATGACCCGTCTCGTCGTCGACAACGTGCTCGCGCTCGAGCGGGGCGAGCCGCTGGTGTCGCCCGTGGTCTAACCGAGCGCGGCGCCCGGTCCGCTGGACGTCCACTCCGCCAGCTCGAACCAGTGCGTCGCACGCAGCGCTTCCGCTACCTGCGGGTCGGTGTGCGCCGCGTAGAAGACGTGGCGCTCGAGGTCGCAGCAGATCGCGACCGAGGCGAGCACGACGTCCGGGATCTCCATCAGCGCCTCGCCGGGGAGCCTCGCCTCCGCGACCGTGTAGTGCTTGAACTGCAGGTCGGGCGCGTACTCCATCAGCTTCGGCCAATCGGGACAGGTGCGCGAGCTCACGTTGGAATCCTTTCTGCCTGCGCTCCGATCTCCTCCCCGGTCCAGCGACCGTCCATGCGCACGACCCCGCGTTCGTCGCCGGCCGGATAGACGACGAACGTGAGCGCTTCGTCGAGCCAGTGGTAGAGCCGCTCGCCGCTCTCGTCTGTCAGCCCGAGTCGTAGCTTGAAGCGTCCGTCAGCCAGCGGAAGCTGGTCGACCTCGAAGCGGGCGCCGAGCTCGGTCGTCGCCTCGTCCCAGCCGAGGTCACCCGTCGAACGGCCGGAGCCCGTGACGAGCAGGCCGGACGAGTCGCGCAGCTCGAGTGAGAGGCGCGGCGCCGGTAGCGGGCGAGCGGCGGTGATGCGCAGGCGCAGCGTGAGGTGCTCGCCTGCGAGGAACTGTGTGCGTGCGGCGCCGTCCGGGCCGATCAGCTCGACCGCTTCGATGCGCGCTTCGCCGCTCCCCCATTCCTTTAGGCCCGCGCCTCGCTCGGCGGGATCGATGTCACCTGCGAGCAGCTGCCGGTACCGGACGATCGCGTCGTGGGTCGTGCCGTCGAACTCGACTCGTCCGTCGCGCAAGAGAACGGCGCGATCGCAGAGGCGCTCGACGGCGGATGCGTCGTGCGACACGAACACGATCGTGCCGCCGCGCTGCTTGAACTCGAAGATCTTGCCGAAGCACTTGCGCTGGAACTGCTCGTCGCCCACCGCGAAGACTTCGTCGAGCAAGAGCACGTCTGCATCGATGTGTGCGGCGATCGCGAACCCGAGCCGCATGTACATCCCCGACGAGTAGGTTCGCACTGGCAGGTCGATGAACTCTTCGAGGCCCGCGAACGCGACGATCTCGTCCAGCTGCTCCCGCACGTACGCGCGCGTGAGGCCGTGGATCGACCCGTTGAGGAAGACGTTCTCACGCCCGGTCAGATCGGGATGGAAGCCGGCGCCGAGCTCGAGCAGCGAGCCCACGCGTCCACCGACGTCCACGCGGCCGGAGGTGGGCTTGATGATTCCCGAGAGGAGCCGCAGTAAGGTCGTCTTGCCGGAGCCGTTGCGTCCGACGAGGCCGATGGCGCTGCCCGGCTCGACGCGGAACGAGACATCCTCGAGCGCCACGACCTGGGCCGGCTTCGACCTGCCGCGGGCGACGATTGCGTCCTTGAGCCGCCGGGCCTCCCGGGGATAGACCTTGAAGTGCCGCGAAGCGTGCTCGGTTTCGATTTCCCCTGGTCGGATCACGCTTCCGAGGGTACCGCGAGCACCCGTCGCACCAGCCCCGCGAGCACCTCGATGAACGCCGGGTCGGCGTTCGGCATCTCGATGCGGCTGAAGTTGAGCCCCAGCTCCCGCGCCTTCTCCGCGGCCTCGTGGTCGAGGTCCCAGCGGATCTCGAGGTGGTCGGCGACGAACCCGACGGGGCAGACGAGGACCTCGGTGATCCCGCGCTCGTGCAGCTCCTCGAGGTGGTCGAGGATGTCCGGCCCGAGCCAGGGCTCACCGGTCTGCGATTCGCTCTGGAACGAGAACGACCAGTCCTCGAGCCCGGCGTGCTCGGCGATCAGCCTCGACGTGTCGAGTAGCTGGTCCTTGTAGGGATCTCCGGCTTCGAGGATCCGTGCGGGCAGCGAGTGGGCGGTGAAGACCACGTGTGCCTCGGTTCCTCGGACGCGTTCGGCCAGCAGCTCGACGAACCCGGGCTCGTCGTGCCAGCTGTCGATGAAGGCCGGCTCGGCTCGACCGTCGAGAGCCTCCTCGAGCTGGGTGCGGTAGCCGGCGATCGACATCGCCGAATAGTGGGGGGCGAGCACGAGCCCGACGACCGTGTCCGCGCCGGCGGACACCGCCGCGTCCGCGGCCTCGGCGATGCGGGGCGTCCAGTGCTTCATGCCGGTGAAGACCGGTACGTCTCGGAGCTCGGCCTCGAGCGCCGCGCGCGTCTCCTCGGTGATCGCGTTCAGCGGCGAGCCCTCGTCGATGCCCAGTCTGCGGTAGCGCTCGACGAGGTCCTCGAGCAGCTCCGGCCTGATCGGCCGCCCGCCGCGGATGTCGCTGTAGTAGTCGGGAACGTCGGCAAGCCGCTCGGGCGAGCCGTACGCCATCAAGACCACGGCCTTCATCGGCAGGACGCTAGCCGACGGCTGTGAAACGAAAGTCACACTTCGGTCACCATGTCCGACACCGGGACGTGGCCGCTGTGCCGCCCCGGGACGTCGCTCTGCGTACGGGGTGCGGTGCCGGGTCCCTCAGTCGTGGCAGATCCACGACACGATGTCCGACACCCTGACGTGGCTGAGGCGGCGCTGTCCCGGGCCGCCCCGTTGTGCTCAGACCCGAGCCTCGACGGTGGCTTCGTGGACGAACTCGGTCAGACGCCCGAGAACTGCCGGGTCTGTTTCGGGTGGCACACCGTGCCCAAGGTTGAATACATGACCCGGCCGCCCTCCGGCACGCGCGAGAATAGCGCGGGTCTCGGACTCGATTCGCTCCCACGGGCCGAGCAGGAGGGCCGGGTCGAGGTTCCCCTGCACGCCCCGGTCCTCACCGACCTCCGACCAGCCACGGTCGAGCGGAATCCGCCAGTCGAGCCCGATCACGTCGCCGCCCGCCTCCGCCATCGACGACAGGAGCGTCGCCGTCCCGGTGCCGAAATGGATCGTCGGCACGTCGACTGCAGCGAGGATGCGTGCGGAGTAGGGCGCCACGAATTCCTCGTAGTCGGACGGCGACAGCGCCCCCACCCACGAGTCGAAGACCTGGATCACGTCCGCGCCGGCACGTGCCTTCGCGGCGATGTAGCGCGCGAACGTCTCCGCCAACTTCTCCATCAAGGCGTGCCAGATGGCCGGGTCGCGATACATCAGCTTCTTCACCGTCGCGAACTCGCGGCTCGGCTTTCCCTCGATGAGATAACCGGCAACGGTGAACGGTCCGCCGCAGAATCCGATCACCGCCTGGTCGTCGCGCAGTGCCGCACGCACGAGCCGCACAGCCTCGAGAATCGTCGGCACCGACTCTTCGGGCTCCGGCACGACGAGGCGCTCCACGTCGGCCACGCTCCGCACAGGCTCGGCGATCACCGGCCCGACGTTCTCGATGAGGTCGACCTGAACCCCCATCGCAAGAACGGGAAACATGATGTCCGTGAACATCACGGCCGCGTCCACGTCGTGCCGGCGGACGGGCTGCAACGTCACCTCGGCGCAGAGCTCCGGCTCGGCGACGATCTCGAACAGCCCGTAACGCTTCCGCAGCTCGCGGTACTCGGGCAGCGAGCGGCCTGCCTGGCGCATGAACCACACCGGCGTGTGCTCCACCGGCTCACGGCGGCACGCCCTGACGAGAAGCGGCTCCACGACAACGTAGGCTAGTCGCGCACTGGAAACGGTCGGCGAGCATCACGTACCTGCCGGCCCGCTCGCGGTCCGCTGGCTCGCCTACGAGGTCGAGCCGCCGCAGGCGGGCGCGCTCAACCGTGCACGCGTCGCGCTCGAGAATGCAGGCAGCGCGCCCTGGCGCGGCCTGAACATCTCGTACCACTGGCTCGACGAACGCGGCAATCCGATCGTCTGGGACGGTCTGCGCTACGAGGTGAGCGCCGC
>DATHGN010000088.1:0-5549 GCA_035317565.1 Gaiellaceae bacterium | reverse complement strand
CTGGTCTTAGCCTCCGGCCTTGGTCGTCTGCTGGTCGGGCGGTTCCTTCGGTTGTTTAAGTTGGGAAGGTCACTTCGGCTCGCATTTCGTCTTTGCTGCTGAGCTCGAGGCGGCCTTGTAGTTCGTCTCGGACCAGGGCTCGCACGATGGAGAGGCCCGTGCCTGTGGCGTCGCCGTCGATTCCCTCGCCGTCGTCTGCGATTGCGAGGACTACCTGGCCGTTCTTTTGTGCGAGCTCGATCCTCACGCTGTTGCCGCCGTGTTCCAGGGCGTTTTGCAAGAGCTCACTGAAGACCAGCGCCAGGGCGGTTGCACGGTTGCCTGCGATCGAGACCGAGTCGAGCTTTGCATGGACTTCCTTTCCGGCGGCGAGGCCCTGCACGAGCATCGCGCGCAGCCGCTCGAGCAGCTCGCGCAGCTCGACGACCTCCTCGCGCTGTTCCGTCAGGACCTCGTGCACTGCAGCGATCGCGAGGATGCGATTCACGGAGTCCTCGAGCGCCTTCCGGGGGTCCGTGCCGGGCGCTCGTGCTTGTAGGCGCAGGAGCGACGCAACCGTCTGAAGGTTGTTCTTGACGCGGTGGTGGATCTCTTGCGCCAGGACGCCTCGCATCACGGCCCGCCCGTGCTCCAGCGCGACCGCGGCGTGATGTGCGATTGACGCGAGCAACGCGCGCTCCTCATCCGTGAACGGCGTGTCGCGGTCGCAGACGAGCTCGCCGATCTGGCGCCGCTTCCAGCGCAGCGGCAGGCGGACGTTGTGAGCCCCCGGCCGCCCCTCGGGCCACGCGATGTTGCCGTCCTCGAGCACGAGCGCCGCGCCGGTCGCGCCGACCGCCTCCATCGTCGTCTTCACGATCGCCTCGAGCGACTCTTCGAGATAGAGCGACTCGGAAACCGCCTCGGAGATCTTCGCGAGCGCCTCCAGCTCGGCGACCCGGCTCTGGGCCTGTGCGTAGAGCTGGGCGTGTTGGATCGTCTGGGCGACCTGGTCCGCGATCGCCACCAGTAGCTCGATCTCGTCCTGGGTGAACTCGCGCGGCTCGAGCGTTCGCACGTTGAGCGCGCCGGCGAGTTGCTCGCGCGCGAGGATCGGCACCGCGAGGATCGACTCGTAGTCGTCCTCGGGGAGATTCGTGAACTGCTTGAAGCGCGGGTCGAGGTGGGCCTGCGAGGGGATCATCACCGGGGCCCGGTCCGCAGCAGCGGTGCCGGTGATCCCTTCGCCGGGCCGCATGCGGGGCCGCTTTGTCATCTCCTCGACGCCTGTCCCGTGCGTGGCGCGGAGGACCAGCTCGTTGGCGCGCTCGTCATAGAGGTAGACGAAGCAGGCCTCGGTGCCGAGAGCGTCCGCCACCTTGCTTGCCACCAGAGCCAGCACCTCTTCGAGGTCCAACGTCGAGTTCACCGCGGCGATCGTTTCGGTGAGAAGGCGCAGGTGACGTGCTCGTACGTCCACCAGAGGTCTTAGGCTAGTCGCCGTGAACAAGTACGACTGGCTCCTGTTCCTCCATGTCACCGGGGCGTTCTTCGTCCTCGGCGGCGCCGCCATGGCAGGCATCTTCAACTTCGCGGCCCTGAAACGGGAGCGTCCCAGCGAGATCGCAGCCCTGTTCCGACTTGCCCGCGTCGCCGTGGTCGCCATCGGAGCCGGGATGGGGCTCACGCTCGTCTTCGGGCTCTGGCTCGTGCACAACGTCGGGTACGGCTGGGGGGAGACCTGGATCGTCCTCGCGCTCGTGCTCTGGGTGCTCGCGAACGCCATGGGCGGCGTCGGCGGCGGGCGTGAGAAGCGGACACGGGAGCTCGCGGAACGACTCGCCCTCGAGGGCGACGCACCCAGCCAGGAACTGTCCGCCCGCCTACGCGACCCGATGTGGCTCGCCCTGAGCTGGGGCAGCGGGGTCGTCGTGATCGCGATCCTCGCCCTGATGATCTGGAAGCCGGGCGCGTGATGCTCGCACTCGTCCGTCCAGACAGCTGGAACTTCCCGCTCTTCCTCCACGTGCTCGGTGCCGGGGTGCTCGTCGGCGCGGTCGGCGCGACGGTGATCATCGCGACTCGCGCTCCCGCCCTGCGGAGGCTCCTCGTCCGGACGATCGGCTTTTGCGTGATTCCGGCGTGGGTGTTGATGCGCTTCGCCGGACAGTGGATCGACTCTCGAGAAGACATCCCTGGGGACCCGGCCTGGCTCGGAGTCGGCTTCATCGTCGGAGACGCCGGGCTCGTTCTCCTGGTGGTTACAGCACTGATCGCATGGTGGGGCCTGCGCCGCCCGGAACGCCGCTGGCCCGTCAGAGCCGTTGCGGTGATCTCAGGGCTCTACCTGATCGCCCTCTTCGTCGCGATGTGGGCGATGACCACGAAACCGGATTGAACCCCGTTAACACAACCCTTACCCTCCGGAGGGGATTTTCCTTGCAGACGGGGAATAGGTTCAGACCATGTCCGCACTCCCTCTGAATCTCGTGGACACGGCGGGGTTCCTCGTGGCCGACAACCGCGGCCGCGTCATCGGCAAGGTCGAGTGTCCGATGTACGGGACGCTGCCGGACGTGCCCGACGCCCTCTCCGTCCGCGCAGGCTTCTTCTCACGCCATCGCCGCCTGGTCCCCGCCGACACGATCGCCGACGTCGACCGCACGAGCAAGGTCGTCGGCCTCCGAGTCGCCCGCGAGACAATCCGCCGCTTCCTCTAACCAGGCAGCTTTTCCCAGCCGGCTGGGTGAGGCGCCAAACCGCGCGCGGAGGCGTGACCGCGTCACGCCGGGAACGCTACCAACCGCAAGCCTCGTCGACCCCAGAAGAAGGGGGCCCACGGGGGAAACATGGTTTCCCCCGTGCTCTTTCCCCCGTTTTACGACCACGAGCTGCGCAAGAATGCAGCAGCTCGCAGTCGGCCGTCAGTTGGATCTCGTAGGCCGCAGAGCTCACGAGATCAGGGTTCATTCTCTCTCTTTCTCGGAGCGGCTACAAGTTCTTATCGGCCCTGACCGGGGGACTAGAGAACAGCGAGGTACTTCTTGAGCTCCCAATCCGTCAGCTGGACGCGGTAGTCGTCCCACTCGCCCCGCTTCAGCTCGACGTAGCGGTCGAAGATGTGGGGCCCAAGCGCCTTTCGGGCCAGGTCCGACTCGGCCAGTGCGTCGATCGCCTCGCCCAGGGTCTCCGGGAGCGAGACGATGCCCCGCTCCTTCCGCTGCTCCGGGGTCAGGTGATAGAGGTTCGTCTCCATCGGATCCGGGAGCTCGTACCCCTGCTCGATCCCCTCGAGGCCCGCGTGTAGAAGCGTTGCGAATGTGAGGTAGGGGTTGCAGGCGGGATCGGGACAGCGGATCTCCGCCCGTGTTGCCTGTTCGGCACCGGGCTTGTAGAGCGGGATTCGGATCAGAGCCGAGCGGTTCCGCCGCGACCAGGCGACGTACACCGGAGCTTCGTACCCGGGCACGAGCCGCTTGTAGGAGTTCACCCACTGGGCGAAGACCGCGCTGATCTCCCGCGCATGGCGAAGCTGGCCCGCGATGAACGCCTTCCCTGCGTCAGAGAGGCTCCACTCGTCGTCCCCGTCGAAGAACGCGTTCCGCCCGTCCTTGAAGAGCGACTGGTGCGTGTGCATCCCGGACCCGTTCTCGCCGAAGATCGGCTTCGGCATGAAGGTCGCGTGGTAGCCCGCCTTTTTCGCGATCTCCTTGACGATCAGGCGGTACGTGACCGTGTGGTCCGCCATCGAGAGCGCGTCCGAGAACCGCATGTCGATCTCGTGCTGCGACGGCCCGACCTCGTGGTGCACGTACTCGATTGGGATACCCATGCCCTCGAGGGCGCGGACGGTCTCCTGGCGCAGCTCGCTGGCCGCGTCGAGCGTCGTCATCGCGAAGTAGCCGCCCTCGTCGAGCGTCTCGGTTCCCTTGTCGTCGCGGAAGAGGAAGTACTCGAGCTCGGGGCCGACGTTGAAGGTGTCGAAGCCGAGAGAGGCCATGCGGTCCAGAGCGCGGCGCAGGACGTACCGGGGATCGCCTTCGTACGGCTTGCCGTCGGGCGTGACGATGTCGCAGATCATCCGCGCCACCTTTGTCTCCCCCTGCTTCCACGGCATCAGCTGGAAGGTCTCGGGATCGGGGATCGCGACCATGTCCGACTCCTCGATCGCGTTGAAGCCGGTGATGGAGGAGCCGTCGAAGCCCATCCCGTCGTCGAGCGCCGCCTCGATCTCGCTGGGCGTGACGGCGAAGCTCTTGAGGTGACCCTCGATGTCCGTGAACCAGAGGAGGACGAACTCGATGCCCTCCTTCTCGATCCGGGCGAGCGTTCGCTTGCGCGAGTCCTCGCTCGACGTGGCTCTGTTCTTTGTCTCGACCTGCGCCATGAATCCTCCCTTGAAATGCGAAAAGCCTCAGGCGCGGACGTCGCGCCCAAGGCTCCATTGCCTTGCTGACGGATGAAGTCTATACCGTGGCGCCGTGCGCCTTCTCGTGACCGGGGGTGCGGGGTTCATCGGCTCGCACTTCGTCAAGCGGATGCTCGCAGCCGGCGAGGACGTCGTGGTGCTCGACAAGTTCACGTACGCCGGCAACCCGGCGAACCTGCCCGGAGAGGTCGACTGCCGCCGCGGCGACATCGCGGTCCGAGAGGACGTCGACCAGTGCGGCGCGCTCGATGCGATCGTCAACTTCGCTGCAGAGACCCACGTCGACCGGTCGATCCTCGGCCCCGAGGACTTCGTGCGGACGGACGTGCTCGGGACGCTCGTGCTCCTCCAGGCGGCGGAGCAGCAGAGCGCCCGGTTCGTGCAGGTCTCCACCGACGAGGTCTACGGCGACGTCGAGCCGGGCTGGTCGTCGCGCGAGGACGACCCGCTCCGCCCGTCGAGCCCGTACAGCGCGTCCAAGGCGGGCGGCGACCTGCAGGTGCTGGCGGCGGTTCGGACTTTCGGCGTCAACGCATCGATCACACGCGGCTCGAACACCTACGGCCCGAACCAGTATCCCGAGAAGGTGCTGCCGCTCTTCGTCACGAACGCCCTGGACGGACAGCCGCTACCGCTCTACGGCGACGGCCGCCAGGTACGCGACTGGCTGCACGTCGACGACCATTGCGCGGCGATCGACCTCGTCCTTCGGCAGGGTGAAGCAGGCGAGGTCTACAACGTCGGTGCGGGAGAGGAGCACGAGAACGTCGAGCTCACGCGCCTCATCGTCGAACAGCTCGGCGCGGACAACACTCTCGTGCGCCACGTCGAGGACCGTGCCGGCCACGATCGCCGCTACTCGCTCGACACGACGAAGATCCGGTCACTCGGCTGGCAGCCTCGTCGCAGCTGGGACGAAGGCGTCCGTGCCACCATCGACTGGTACCGCGACAATCGTGACTGGTGGGAGCCGATCAAGCGCAGCAGCGGTTACCGCGACTACTACGACAGGCAGTACGAGGCGCGGCTCACCTAGCGCACGCCGCCGTCGCCGCCGGCGGGGCGGGACCACCAGGCTGCGTTGTCGCTTCCGGACATGACGCCCTGAAGCTGGTCGACGTAGCTGACGAGATCGCGTTCG
>DATHGN010000087.1:0-2622 GCA_035317565.1 Gaiellaceae bacterium | reverse complement strand
GCAGGCTGCCGTCGGACCCGTGCGCCGTCACGCTCTGCTTGCCGGGCGTGCCGTGAACCGTCGTGTCCCACGCGATGCCGTCGGACTTCGCGCGCACGTTCATCAGCAGCCAGTCGAGCGTCCCGAGCTTCTTGAAGTAGGGCGCGGAATCCGGGCCGAGGACGTTTCGCGCCGCCGCCATCACGCGGGGCCCATTGACGTAAGCGCGCAGGATGCCGTCTGCCGTCCTGCCCATCGCCGACGAGAACGTCTTGTCCGCGGAGAGCGTGTGCTTCGCCGAGTCACTCGCGTGCTCGAACGCATCGATCGCGGTCTGCTTGTCGGAGACGACGGTCCAGCCGTGGAACTGGTGGTAGAGGAGCTTGCTCGACGGGTCGATCGTGTTGCCCTTTTTCACGAGACGCTCGAACGCACCCTGGTCCTTCGGCTGCAGCAGCCCCACCGTCTCGTCCGGGTGCGCAAGGTCGAGCATGACCACGTCCAGTTCCGGACCGAGCGCCGGCTTCACGTCGTGTTCCCAGTCGAGGCCCTTCTTTTGCAGTTGCCCCTTGATCGAGTCGATCGCCTTCTGCTTGTCCGGGAACTTGTTCGCCAGCGCGTCGACCTGCTGCCATTGCGACGAGCCAAGGTCCGAATCGATCGCCACGAACAGCGGAACCGAGGCCGGCACGAGGTCGGCGGCGCCGGAGGTCGGGTTCGTCGTACCGCCGCAGCCGGCGAGTGCGAGCGCGGCGACGGCGAGCAGTCCGGCGAGCTTTAGCGGAGCGTGAGCCTGGCCTCGACGCTGCTCGTCGAGCCGGAGCGGCCGCCGAATGCGACGAGCGTCTGGAACTTGTCGAGCGTTCCGGTCGTCCCTGGCTTCGCCTGTCCGTTCCCGGTCAGCGAAGCGAGTGCCTGCAGGATCGGTGCGAGCCGTTGGATGTCTGCGTACGCCAGCCATGTGACCTTGGCGGGAACATCGGCCGCGGCGAGTGCATCCTTGAACGCTTGATCGTCGGTGATCGACCCACTGCCGGGGCTTGCGCCGGGAGCGGCGTTGGTGAGGAGAACGACCTTCCCATGCCGTTCGACGTGCAGCGGCAGCATGTTCCCGGCCTTCGCGGCGACTCCGCGAAGTGCCGTTGCCGCCGCTGCAGGATCACTCGGATGAACTTCGAGCGTGACGACCGGGATGAGGGTGCCCGGCAGGAGGTAGAGCACGCCCTCGCCGCCAATGGAGCGCAGGCCGGTGACGAACGGTGGCAGCGACGGACGGAGCAACGGCTCGCTCTGAACGCGCGCGAGCAACTGGTTCACATCCTTGAACGAGATCGCGAGAATCGCGCCCGAGGGCACGTCGTGGAGCAGGGCCGGCTGGTAGGCCGCCGGCGACGTTCCTCCGGCGGCGCGAGCCTTGATCTGCAGCGCAGTGTTGTCCGCCGTGATGCCCGCTGCGATCCAGCGCGGCGAACCCGCCACTCGCACAAGCGCTTGCACCTTCGCCGGGAGCTGCTGCACACCGGAGCCCGACGCATACACGGTTGCGAATCCGGTGTCGCCGACCTGCGACATGGCGGTCTTGAAGTTTGCGCTGTCCGCAAGCGAGCTGCCCGAGTCGGCGTTGCGCACGGCCTGGAACGCCTCCGCCGAATCCGCGACGACCGACCAGCCGCCGATCTGCTCGACCGTGTAGTGCTCGCTTCCCTGGTCGAACTTCTTCGCGAGCGCGGTCAGCTTGGCCTCGTCCGTCGGCCTGACGAGCGCAACCGCCTCGGGCTCGCCGTTGTCGATGCCAAGCACCGCGAGGTTCACGCGGTCGCCGAGCGCCGGCTGGACGTCGTTCTTGTAGTCGAGCTTGCTCGGAAGGGGTCCGAAGACGTCGGTGAGAACCTGCCACTGCGCCGAGTCGAGATTCGCGTCGGCGCTCACATACGCAAGGGCGCTCGCCGGAACGAGACTCGCCGCATCGGTGCCCGACGATGTCCGGGTTGCGGCGCTGCTGCTACCGCAGCCTGATGCGACAAGCAGGAGACCGAGTGCGAGCGCTGCGGCGGCGGAGCGCATCGCTCCCCATCGTAGCCTTCACTCCGCGGTCGGCTGGCGACCCATCAGACTGGCGAGGAGCCCGTCGAGACTCTCGCCGCCGAGGACCTGGCAGACGCCTTCGGTGATCGGAAGCTCCACGCCGACCCGATGTGAGAGATCTCTGAGAACGGGCGCCGTTGTGAGGCCTTCGACGACCTGTCCGATCTGGGCGGCGGCCTCGTCGGCGGTGGCGCCGCGGGCGATCAGCTCGCCCGCCTTGCGGTTTCGTCCATAGCCGGAATAACAGGTGACTGTGAGATCGCCCAGACCGGCAAGGCCCGAGAACGTCTCCGCCTGTGCCCCGCAGGCCTCGCCGAGCCGCGACATCTCCACGAGACCCCGCGTGATCAGACTGGCCTTC
Organism: Gaiellaceae bacterium; assembly: GCA_035317565.1. Taxonomy (GTDB): domain Bacteria; phylum Actinomycetota; class Thermoleophilia; order Gaiellales; family Gaiellaceae; genus 3-1-20CM-4-69-9. Next base: position 197 of record DATHGN010000087.1, on the reverse strand, counting down.
GCGTTGTCGCCGAGCCCGAGCCCGTCCACGCCGCCCGCAGCCAGGGCGATCACGTTCTTCGCTGCTGCGCACAGCTCGACGCCGACGAGGTCGTCGTTGACATAGACGCGGAAGACCAGCGAGTTGATCGCCTCCTGCAAACGCTCCGCGAGCTCTCTGTCCTCGCTCGCGATCACCGTCGCGGTCGGGAGGCCGTC
>DATHGN010000086.1:0-50171 GCA_035317565.1 Gaiellaceae bacterium | reverse complement strand
TCCTCAGGTGTCCCCAGCCGGCCGAGCGGCTGCCGCGCCGTCAGGTCTTCGAGCGATTCGCCTGCCTCCTCGACGAGCCGCCGCACCCACGGTGAGTCGACGGTTCCCGGGCAGACGGCGTTGACGCGGATGCCGTCGTGCACATGGTCGACTGCGAGCGCACGAGTCAGCGAGACCACCGCGCCTTTGGACGCGCAATACGCCGCCCGGTTGCGAAGGCCCACGAGCGCAGCGACGGACGCGATGTTGACGATCGACCCGCCGCCGCGCGCGATCATGCTCGGAATCGCGTGTTTGCAGCAAAGGAACGTCCCGCGCACGTTCACGGCGAAAACGTCCTCCCAAACGTCGATCGGTGTCTCCGGTGCGTTGGTCGTCGAACCGATGCCTGCGACGTTGACGAGGACGTCGACATCACACGCGACAGCAGCAACCTCCGCCTCGTCGCGGACGTCAAGGTGGACCTCGGTTCCGGTGAGGTCTGCCGCTACGACCTTTGCGCCCTCGGCAGCGAGCAGGCGCGCGACCGCCGCGCCGATCCCCGACCCGGCGCCTGTGACGAGCGCACGCTTGCCGGCGAAACGCATCACGATCATGCGATTCTCCCGAGGTGGAGATCGCTGTACGCGCGAACGCGAAGCTCGCAGAAGGACCACGCTGGGATGCCGCCACACGGCGCCTGCTGTGGGTCGACATCGAAGGTTGCGAATTGCACATTCTCGAGAGCGAGGAGGACCGCGCGATTGGCCTCGACGCAATGGTGGGCGCGGCGGCGCCCACCAGCAGCGGCGCGGTGCTGGTCGCGTTGGCCGACCGTCTGGCGCTCGTGGATCTGGCCGACGAGTCGGTGCGTACCCTCGTTCGGCTGCCGCACGGGTCGGCGCTGCGCTCGAACGACGGCGCGTGCGACGCTGCCGGCCGCTTCTGGATCGGAACGATGGGGCTCGACCAAACGCCCGGCGCGGGCGCGCTCTACCGCTACGACGGCAGGCTCCAGCGAGTGCTCGACGAGGTGACGCTTTCGAATGGAATCGGCTGGACGCGAGACGACACCCGCATGTACTACATCGACTCGCCCGTGCAGCGCGTCGACATCTTCGACTTCGAACTCGCATCGGGCCGTGTCGACGATCGGCGGCCGTTCGTCTCGATCGACGAGAATGAGGGCATCCCCGACGGGCTCACCGTCGACGACGAGGGCGGCGTCTGGGTGGCGCTCTACGGAGGGAGCTGCGTTCATCGCTACGACGAGAGCGGCCACCTCGACGCCGTGCTCGCAGTGCCGGCGGAGAATGTCACCTCGTGCTGTTTCGGTGGGGACGATGGACGCTCGCTCTTCGTGACGACGGCGGCGCCCGACGGAAACGTCTACGTCACGCAGCCGGGAGTGAGTGGTCCGCCGGCACACGTCTTTCACGAGGGCGGAACCAGAACGGCGCCTTCGGACGCGGAAGAGACGAGCGCTCGGTAGCGCGCGAACACTCCGAAGTCATAGCGCGGGGGAGGGGGCTGCCAACCGGTGAGCCGCTCTGTGAGCTCGCGCTCGTCCAGCTCGACGACGAGCGTGCCTTCGTCCACGTCGATTGCGATCACGTCACCGTCTCGCACAACCGCAAGCGGTCCGCCGCGTGCGGCCTCGGGCGCGACGTGGCCGACCATCAGCCCGCGGGTCGCGCCGGAAAAGCGGCCGTCGGTGACGAGTGCGACGGATTCGCCGAGGCCGGCGCCGACCACAGACGCCGTGACGCTCAGCATCTCGCGCATACCCGGCCCGCCTGCGGGGCCTTCATTGCGTACGACGAGCACGTCGCCCTCCGCGACGAGTCCCGCGCGCACGCCGTCGGTGCATGCCTCCTCGCTCTCGAACACCCGTGCGGGGCCGCGATGCGAGCGCCGCTTCGTTCCGGAGAGCTTGACGAGACTCCCCTCGGGCGCAAGGTTGCCGCGGAGCGTATGTAATGCGCCTGTCGGCTCGAACGGCTCCTCCAGTGTGGAGACGACCTCGCCGTCTGGCTGTGGCGCGTCCACGGTGGCGTCCGCGAGCGTCCTCCCGTCGACGGTCGGCGCCGCACCGTCGACGTGCCCGCCGCGCACCAGCTCGCGGATCACGGCACGCGTGCCGCCAACACGGTGGAGGTCCGCTGCCATCCAGCGTCCTGAGGGCGCGAGGTTCGCGATCACCGGCGTTCGGCTCGCGACGCCTGTCAGGTCCTCGAGCGTCAGCGGCACGCTCCCTTCGTGGGCGATCGCGAGCAGGTGAAGGACGCCGTTCGCCGAGCCGCCGGTTGCTGCGATGCCGGCCATCGCGTTCAGGAGCGCGCGCCGGTCGAGGAAACGGCGTGCGGTCACGCCCAGCTCGACGAGCTGCACGGCGAGGGCACCGGCGCGGGCAGCTGCTTCCCCTTTCAGCTCGTGCTCGTCCGCCGGCACGAGCGCATCCCCGACGCACGCGATTCCGAGGCAGTCGAGCGCGACGGCCATCGTGTTGGCGGTGAAGTGTCCTGCACACGTGCCCGCGCCCGGACAGGCGAGGCGCTCGAGCTCGTCGAGGTCCTCCCGCGACATGAGCCCGCGTTCTTCCGCCCCCACCGCCTCCCACACGTCCTGGATCGTCACGTCGCGTTCGCGCCAGCGGCCGGCGCGCATTGGACCGCTGTAAACGAGCACCGCAGGCTTGTCCACGCGTGCGAGCGCCATCAGCGCGGCAGGAACCGTCTTGTCGCAACCGACGAGACACACGAGCCCGTCGAAGTCATGCGCATGAACCATCAGCTCGATCGAGTCGGCGATCACCTCGCGCGAGATCAGCGAAGCCCGCATACCCGGGGTTCCTTGCGACTGGTTGTCGGAAACCGCGATCGTGTTGAAGCCAAGCGCAAGGCCGCCCGCGGCGGTGACGCCCTCGCTCACGCGGTCCGCTAGCTCGCGCTGGTTGAGGTTGCAGGGCATCGTTCCCGTCCACGTCGACGCGACGCCGATGATCGGTCCGCCGAGCCGCGCCGGGTCGACGCCCATCGCTCGGAAGTGCGCGCGTGCAGGAGCACGCTCGGCGCCCTCGAGCAACTCGGTGCGGGCCCGTCGGCGGAGGGCGTCGACCGGCGCTTCAGTCACCCGTCGACTGTACTTCACCTGCAGGCTCGCTAACGCACGATCTCCGGGTCGGTAAAGACGTCGAGGGTGTCGCGGCTCGTCGTCGAGAACTCCGAGACGATTGCGCCTTCGTCGCCCGCCTCGAATGAATGGAGCGTGTCCGGCGGGACCGTGTACTGCTCGCCCGGCCCCAGCAGAATCTCGCCTGCGCCGTCGACGTGCAGGTGCACGGCACCGCGGCGGACGCGGAACGTCTCCTCCTTGCCCGGCTCGCCCTCGACCGGTGGGTGTCGGTGCTCCGGGCAACGCTGGTGCGGGAACAGGACGAGCTCCTTTGCGCACACGCGGTCGGTATTTACGTAGACAACGATCTGCAGTCCGATTTCCTCGAGGCGGCCGAGACCGAAGTCCGCAATCTCGATGCTCTCACGCTCACGCGGCGTCAGCACGATCCCGGCCTCGTCGAGCATGGCCGCCGCCCGCTCGCGCGCCTCGCTTTTGGTCACGACGTGATACTAGGCTGCGCACGGCAACAGTGAGCCCCAAATGTCTCAGGAGGGCGCGACATGAAGACCTCGCTCGGAATCTGGGCGTTCGGTTCGATGGCGACGAGGTTCGTTCCGGCCGGCTACAAGCCCGAGCTCGCGAACCAGACGACCAGCGAACGTGTGCGGCGAGCTGTCGAAGGTCTCGGAGACCTGATGGACGGCTACGAATTCCACTACCCGCAAGAGCTGTCGCCCGACAACCTCGACGAGGTGCGGGCGGCCCTTGACGGTCATGACATCTACGCGGTCGCGACAGGCCTCCACCTCGACCCGCGCTTCGGCCGCGGCGGGCTCGTCTCGCCTGACGACACGACGCGCGCGGAGGCCGTGAAGCGAACGCTCGACGCGGTCGACTTCGCCGGAGAGCTCGGGGCCCCGTTCATCATCTGGCCCGGGATCGAGGGCTACAACTACCCGTTTCAGAGCCCGTACGGAGAGTCGTGGCAGTGGCTGATCGAGGGTGTCGGACTGGCCGCCGAACGGGCGGCGAAACACGGCATCAAGATCTTCCTCGAGCACAAGAACTCGGAGCCGGCGATGAAGATCCTCATGCGCAACGTCGGCATGACGCTGCACGTGATCCACAAGCTGCGTGCGCAGGGAATCGACAACGTGCAGGTCAACATGGACTGGCAGCACCTGCTCATGAACGGCGAGAGCCTCGCGGAGAACGCGGCGCTGCTCGCCGACGAAGGACTACTCGGGCACCAGCACGCGAACGACGGTTGGGGCACGTTCGACGACGACAACATGGTCGGCACGATCCGGTTCATGGAGACGCTCGAGCTCGCGGTCGAGCTCCGCCGTGCCGGCTACGGCGACAACGGCGAACGGCTCGGCTTCGATCTGTATCCGTATACGGAGGACGCAGTGGCCGCTACACGGCGCAGCGTGCTGCAGTGGCGCTTCATCGACTCCATCGCGGCGCGGATTGACGACGCCGCGCTGCGAGCGGCGCAGAGGGAGAAGGACGCCGTCGCCGCGTACGAGCTGGTCTACGCGGCACTCGGCGAGTGACTCAGCTCGTCGGTCTCGACGTCGGCACAACGGGTGTCAAGGCGCTCGCGCTTTCGCCGGAAGGCGATGTGCTGGCCCGGGCCGAGGAGAGCTACGAGCTCTCGACCCCGCACCCCGGGTGGGCGGAACAGGATCCCGAAGACTGGTGGCGGGCAGCCGAGCGGGCGCTGGCCGTGCTCGGGGGCGAAACGACCTCGATCGGCCTCTCGGGTCAGATGCACGGCCTCGTCGTTCTCGACGATCGAGATCACGTACTTCGGCCGGCGATCCTGTGGAACGACCAGCGGACGGAAGCAGAGTGCGTCGAGATCGAGCAGCGGGTCGGGCTCACCCGGTTGATCCAGCTGACCGGGAATCGTGCGCTCACAGGCTTCACCGCGCCGAAGCTGTTGTGGCTGCGCCGGCACGAGCCGACGACGTACGCGCAGGTCGCACACGTGCTGCTGCCCAAGGACTACGTCCGCCTGCGTCTAACGGGCGAGCACGCGATCGACGCCGCGGACGCGTCCGGGACCCTCCTGTTCGACGTTGCGAGGCGGCGCTGGAGTCGGGAAATGCTCGAGGCTCTCGAGGTCGACGCTGCCTGGCTCCCACGAGCCCTCGAGTCGCCGGAGGTCTCGGGCGAGACGGCCGCCGGCATTCCGGTCGCCGCGGGTGCCGGCGACCAAGCGGCGGCGGCACTCGGCGTCGGCGTCGACCGGCCGGGACCGGTCTCGGTAGTGCTCGGTACGTCAGGCGTCGTATTTGCTGCGCTGCCGGCCTTCGCCGCCGATCCGCAGGCGCGCGTGCACGCGTTCTGCCACGCCGTTCCGGGCGGCTGGCACGCCATGGGGGTGATGTTGTCCGCGGCGGGGTCGCTGCGCTGGTTGCGTGACGTTCTCGGCTCCCGGGGCGGGTATGACGAGCTGACCGCGGCGGCCGAGGAATGGCCGGCGGGCACCGAGGGGCTCACCTTCCTGCCCTACCTCTCCGGTGAGCGGACGCCCCACGCGGACCCGCACGCCCGGGCCGCTTTCGCCGGGCTCACGCTTCGCCACGACCGCGGGGCGCTCGTCCGCGCCCTCCTGGAGGGGGTCGCCTACGGCCTCCGCGACTCGCTCGAGCTGCTGCGCGAGCTCGGGGTCGACCCGCGCGCAGGCCACGTCTCCGGTGGCGGAGCCCGCAGTGAGCTCTGGCTTCGCATTCTCGCCTCGGTCCTCGGCCTGCCCATGCGGCGCACCACGGTCGACGAGGGCTCCGCCTATGGAGCGGCGCTACTAGGCGGCGTGGCCGCCGGAGTCTTTCGCGATGTGCACGAGGCGGTCTCCACCTGTGTCCGTCTGCTCGACCCGGTCGACCCGGACCCTCAGTGGGTTGACGCCTATGAGCATGGTTACCGCCGCTTCCAACTGCTCTATCCAGCCCTTCGACCTTTGGAGGACGCATGACGACGCTCGACGGAAAGGTTGCCCTCGTCACCGGGGCAAGCCGCGGCATCGGGGCCGCGGTCGCACGACGGCTCGCGGAGGAGGGTGTCAAGCTGGGACTTGCGTCCCGGAGTGGGGACGACCTCGGCATTACAGACGCGGTCGCGCAGCCCTGCGACGTCCGCGATGCCGCGCAGGTGGAGGACATCGTTTCCGCGACCGTGAACGCCTTCGGCCGGCTGGACATCCTGGTCCCGAACGCCGGCGTCGGTGCGTATGGTCCCTTCCTCGAACTTGCGCCCGACTTCCTCGAGGAGATGATCGACGTTAACGTGAAAGGAACGCTGTATGCCGTCCGTGCCGCGCTCCCGCACCTGCTCGAGAGCGGCGAGGCTGACATCGTCACGCTCGCGTCAGAGGCGGGGCGTCGCGGTCTTCCGCTCGAGGCGGTCTACTGCTCCTCGAAGTTCGCGCAGGTCGGATTCACGCGCGCGCTCGACCATGAGCTGCGTGAACGCGGCGTCCGCTGCACGAACGTCTGCCCTGGCGGCGTGGCGACCGATTTCGCACTCGAACCGGGACGAGGGCGGACACACGACGCGCTCGCGGGGATGATGAGTGCGGACGACGTCGCGGACGTCGTCCTCTTTGTGCTCACCCGGCCGCGCAACCATCGCATTCTCGAGACCGCGTTCCGTCCGATGACGGAGGCGTCATGGGGGTAGACGCAGCCGTCAAGTGGGGGATCCTCTCGACCGCCGACATCAACCGCAAGGTCATTCCCGGCGCCCACGCGTCACAGCAGGTCGACCTCATCGCGGTGGCGAGCCGCGATTTAGGACGGGCGCAGGAGTACGCCCGCGAATGGGAGATCGACCGTGCGTACGGCTCGTACGAAGCGCTGCTGGAGGACGCCGATGTCGAGGCCGTCTACATTTCGCTGCCGAACACGCTGCACTGCGAGTGGTCGATCCGTGCAGTGGAGGCGGGAAAGCACGTGCTTTGCGAGAAGCCGATGAGTAGGCACGTCGTCGACGTCGAGTCGGCATTCGACGCAGCCGAGAAGGCGCAGCGGATCCTGATGGAGGCGTTCATGTACCGCCACAACCCGCAGACCAAACGGCTCCGTCAGCTCGTGGACGAGGGCGTGATCGGGGACGTGCGGCTCGTCCGCTCCTGCTTCAGCTATTCGCTGTACGACACGGAGAACATTCGCCTGCAGCCGGAGGTTGAGGGCGGCAGCCTGATGGATGTCGGCTGCTACTGCGTGAGCGGGTCCCGCTTGCTCGGCGGCGAGCCCGAGCACGTGTACGGGCAGCAGCTTGTCGGCGCGAGCGGCACCGACTGGGTCTTCACCGGCACGATGCGCTTCCCGGGCGACGTCTTCGCCCTCTTCGACTGCGGGACCGCCCTTCCCGAGCGTGACGAGCTCGAGGTGATCGGAACCGATGGATCGCTCTTCCTCGACGATCCATGGCACTGCCTCGAGCCGGTGATCGAGCTCCGCCGCGACGATGGGATGGAACGAATCGAGCTCGAGCGCGCCGACTCGTATCGGCTCGAGCTCGAGAACCTCAGCGACGCCATCCGGGGGACTACCGATCCTCTCCTGGGGCGCGAGGACGCCGTTGGTCAGGCGCGCACGATCGAGGCGCTCTACGAATCGGCGGTCACAGGTGCCGCCGTTTCCCTGTAGCGCGAAAGCGCCGCGAGCGTCAGCAGGCACAAGACGGCGAGCGCGAAGTACGGCACCGCATCTCTTGTGACCGACGCGACAGCTCCTCCCAATGCGGCGCCGCCGGCTTGCCCCGGCGCCCAGGCGACGTTGACGAGGGCGAAGGCGTACCCGTAGTCGAGGCCTCGCTCCTCCGCAGCATCGGTGACCAGTGACATCGCCGGAGTCCAGAAGCTGCCGAACGCAAAGCCCGCGCAGACGACGAGCAGCGCAAGCACCAAGGCGCGGTTCGGCCAAGGTAGGAGAACCGCCACGAGCGCGGACCCGGCGAGCGCCGCACGAAGCGGCGGTATGCGGCCGCGTCGATCCGAGATCCGTCCGAGTACCGGCGCCCACGCTGCTTCCACGGCCGCCGAGACGAGATACGTGCCGCCCACCGCGGCGGCACCCCAGCCGAGGTCCGAGAGACGAAGCGGCGCGAGCACGGACAGCGTGCCGAAGCACAGGGCAGGGAGGAGGCAGAGCCAGACGCCGGTCTGGATCCGGCGGTCGCGGAGAATGGCGTCGAAGAGCATGCTGATCGGCTGTGGACGCCCGGGCGCCGCGGCGGGCGTCGTCGCTGCCCCGACGAAGAGAACGACCGCAAGGGCGGCGACCGCACCGAAGGCGGCCCCGGTTCCGGTGAAGGAGGCAACGGCGCCGAGCACCGGCCCGAAGAGCGCGCCGGCGATCGCTGCTCCGAAGGCAGAGCCGATCAGGCGGCCGCGCTGGCCGGCGGGTGCTGCGGCGACGAGCCACGCGAGCGCGCCGGTCCACGAGAACGCGCTCGAGACTCCTTGCAGGAAACGCGCGAGGTCGAGCGCCAGGACCGAATCGGCGAGACCGAAGGCCACCGTCGTGAATGCCATCAGCGACAGTCCGATCAACACCGTCGGCTTGACACCGAGTCGCGCGGCGACGATGCCGCTCGGAATTCCCGCGACGAGTGCACCCGCTGGATACATGGCCTGCAGGACGCCGGCTCCGGACTTTCCGAGGCCCAGCTCGTCGACGTAGTGCGGCAGCAGCGGCGTCAGCGCCGCGAAGAACATCGTGTCGACGAGGACGATCGCGCCCGTCAGGATCAGCAGCCTGCGTACCGGCAAGGCTGCTAGCGCCACCCCTCGATGCGCTGCCCAACGGCTTCTGCGTGCGGTAGGCGCGCCTCCGCGCCCTCGCGCATGAGCGCAAGAACAGACGCGGTCAGGGCTGCGCGGAGCGCTCCAGGCTCGAGGGCGGCGACGTGCGCAGCCCCGAACCGAGCAAGGGTCTCGGCCGAGAGGTCGTCGTAGCCGCGCGCCTGCACCGCGGGCAGTCCCTGGCGGAGGCAGGCAAGCGAGAGTGCGTGGTCGCGCACGGCGCCGACGTAATGCTCGACCTGCCAGAAACGCCCCCGCTCGACGCACGCGCGCGCGTGGAGCGCGTAGATGACGCCCCACCCGAAGAGGTCGTGCGGGACCAACGGCGTGGGAATGAACAGATTCCCCGCCACCGATGGTGTGCGAATCTCGGGGTCGTCCGGAGCCGTAGCGCCGAACAGAAGCCGGAATCGTGGCCCCGCTGGACGAAACTGAACCGCCGGCGTCAACGACAGGTCGAACTGCAGCGCGTCCGGCAGAAGGAACACGCGGTAGATGGTTGGACCGCGTTCGAGGTCGACAAGGTGCACCGCGTCCCGCTCGCCGATGAGCCGACTCGTCCAGTCGTCAAGCACCTCGGCGACCGGCACGTTGTCGGCGATACCGAACGTGAGGTCCAAGTCGGAGAAGCGGTCGCCGCTGTCCACGGCGAGCGAGCCGACGGCGGCTCCGGCGACGACGCGCTCGTCGTTTTTCGCAAGCCGCAGCACGTGCTCGCGGAGAGCATCCCGCTGCTCAACGGTGAACACGAGCCGCCTCGTTACTCCAACTTGCGAGTTGCGCGCTGAACGCCCCACTCGGTGCCGTCAGGTAGGCGTGCCGTTCGTCCTTCGAGAAATGCACGCAAGCCTTCCTGCCCTTCGTCTCCGGCGCGCAGCCGTGCGGCTGTCTTCGCCGCTTCTTCGCCACCGGGCTGCTCACGGATCAGCCGCTTCGCCGCACGCACCGCTTCGGGTCCGCCGCTCAGGAAGTCCGCGAGGACGCGGTCGACAGCAGCGTCGAGGTCAGCGGCGACTTCTTCGATCAAACCGATGCGCAAGGCCGTTTCCGCGTCGAAGCGCTCGCCGGTGAGGAAGTAACGCCTCGCGTGTGCGCCGATCCTCGGCAGGACGAACGGCGAGATCACCGCGGGAATGATCCCGAGCTTCACTTCGGAGAACCCAAAGACCGCGTCCGGCGCTGCGATGGCGACATCGACGCAGGCGGTGAGGCCCGAGCCGCCGCCCAGGGCGTAGCCCTGCACTCGCGCGATCACCGGTGCCGGGCAGCGGTCGATCGTCTCGCACATGCGGTGGAGCCGCAGCGCGTCTTCGACGTTCTCCTCGAGCGAGAGGTCGATCGCCGAGCGCTGCCACTCTACATCCGCGCCGGCGCAGAAGCTCGGGCCCTCCCCGGCGAGGACGACAGCCCGTGCGTCCCCGACGTCGGCAAAGGCCTCCGTGAGCTCGGCGATCAGCTCGGCGTCGAAGGCGTTCCGCCGCTCGGGCCGGGCGAGCGTGACCCGGAGTACGCGCCCGTCGCGCTTGATCTGGAGGCCTGCCACGTCTGGAGCTTAGAGTTCGTTCGATGCTGCGAGGAGCAATAGCCGCGGCTCTCACGCCGCTTCGCGACGCGGGGGAGGCACTCGACGAGGACGCGTTCACGCCCTATGTCGATTTCCTGGCGGCCGGCGGAGTCGACGGGCTTCTGGCGCTCGGCACCACGGGCGAGGGTTTTCTGCTGCCCGTTGAGCAGCGCATGCGCGCGGCTCAGCTGTTTGTCGAGGCGGCGAACGGACGCCTGCTCGTTGCGGTGCACTGCGGAGCGCAGTCGACGTGGGACACGGTGGAGCTTGCGGCTCACGCGGCGGATCTCGGCGTTGCCGGCGTCGCTGTCATGCCGCCGCCCTACTTCACGCTCGACGAGGCGGAGTTGTTGGCGCATCTGACGGCTGCGGCACGCGCATGCGACCCGACGGCCTTCTACGTCTACGAGTTCGCGGCGCGTAGTGGTTACGCAGTTCCGCCGGCAGTCCTGGAGCGGTTGCGTGACGCGGCGCCCAACTTCCGCGGGCTGAAGGTGTCGGACACGCCCTGGGAGAGTTTCAGGCCGTACCTGATCGAGGGCCTCGACATCTTCGTCGGGCCGGAGTCGTTGCTGCCGCAAGGTCTTGCGGGTGGCGCCGTCGGTGCAGTGTCCGCGCTCGGCTCCGCCTTTCCCGAGCTCGTCGCGGCGGCGGTGCGCGATCCGGGTAGTGCCGACCTCGGTCCTGTGCGTGCGGCGCTCGAGCGGTTCCCGTTCCAGGCCGCGGCGAAGTTCGTGGTGGCACGACGTGGAGTCCCGCTGGGGCCGGATGTTCGCCGGCCGTTGCGCACGCTGACACACGCGGAGCAGAAGGAGCTCGAGCGATGGCTCGAATCGTCGTCGCCGGTAGCGGCTCTGTAGGAGCTTGCATCGCGTATCACCTCGCCCTCCTCGGTGCGGAGGACGTCGTGCTCGCCGATCGGTCCGAGATCGCGTCGGGGTCGACCGGCAAGGCAATGGGCGGCGTGCGGCAGCAGTTCTCGACCGCGGCCGAAGTGCGTCTCGCGCAAGAGTCGATCGCCTTCTTCGAGGAGCTCGGCGCCGAATGGTTCCAGCAGGTCGGCTATCTCTTCATTGCGACGACGGCCGAAGGTCGTGACGAGCTCGAGGCACGAAGGGAGCTGCAGGCGGAGCTCGGCGTGCCGGTCAGGCGTGTCGATCCGAGCTCGGTTCCCGGACTACAAGCGAATGACATTCTCGGCGCGGCGTTTTGTCCCACCGACGGGGTCGCCGATCCGCCCGCGCTGACCAGGGAGGTTGTCCGGCGAACCGTCGAGCTAGGCGTCGAGCTGCGCGAGCACACCGATGCGCGCGAGCTCGAGCGCGACGTTCTCGTCATCGCGGCGGGAGCGTACTCCGGTGACTTCGGTGTCGGCCTTCCGATCCGCCCGCTCGTACGGCAGCTGCTCGAGACCGAGCCGATTGCGGACCTGCCGGACGACTTGCCGATGGTGATCGAGGCCGAGACCGGCTTCCACTTCAGGCGACGCGACGATTGCCTCCGGATCGCGATGACCGATGCCGTGCCGCGCTGGGGCTTCGACCAAGTCGTCGACGAGACGGTCTTCGGCGACCGGCTCGAGCGTCTCGCGCATCGCTATCCGCCGGCGGGCGAGACCCGCATCGCACGCGCGTGGGCCGGGCTCTACGACATGACTCCCGATGCGCATCCGATCATCGGGCCGGTCGGAGACGGGCTCTACGCGGCCTGCGGCTTCTCCGGCCACGGGTTCATGCAGTCGCCTGCTGTCGGCCGCGCCGTGGCGGAAGAGCTGGTGCACGGAGAGTCGTCGCTCGATCTGTCGCCGTACCGGCTGGATCGTTTCTCGAGCGAGATCACGTTTCCTGAAAGTCTGATTCTCTAGCCGCCCGCTTCGAAGGCGAGCCCGAGCCGCGACAGCTGCTCGTTGACGTAACGACCCTCGATGGTCGCTTCGACGTCGAACGTCTCGGCGACATCGGGATCCTTGCCGATCAGCTCACCGGCCCGGGTCGGCAGCTCTTGCTCGGAGGCCTCGGCGGACTCCCAGAGGTACACGGCGCCCCAGCGCTCGGTCACTTCGTCCGAGACCCAGGCCTTGAAGCGCAGGCCTGGAACGTCGGCGAAGGCGTCCGCAGACTCGTCGCGGAGGTAGCGGCGCAGCTCCTGGATCGTCGTCTTGGAGTCCGCGAGATTCCAGAGGACGAACCGAAGGATCACGCGGGAGGTGGCAGTTTCGCGAGTAGCGCCTTCACGCTCCGCAGCAGGTCGGCCTCTTCGTGGCCGAAGTCGTCGAGATACGAGTGCAGTGCTGCGTGCAAGAGCCGCAGCTCTTCGTTGGACAGCTCGATTGAGTGCATGACGCCTCCTAGCCCCATGAAGGGGGTTCGTACTGCGTGTCGATTGGCGCGCCGAACGTGACGAACTCGAGCCCGTCGGCCCCGGAGACGGCCACGCGGACTACGGTGGGATCCACACGAACGAAGCGACCTGGTACCAGCTCGACTTCGTCGCCGTCGACACGCATGGTTCCAGACCCTTTCACCACGAAGTAGACCTCTTCCTGGTTGGTGTCGCTGTGCTCGTGCTCGCGGCCTTCCTGATTCGGAGGGAGGATGAAGTAGTTGAAGCCGAAGGCTTTTCCGTCGACTGCCCGGCGAACCTTCCGCACCATCCCGCCCGGGCCTTCCGCCTCCAGTTCGCCGACATCGGCGACGTCGTATCCGGCCACTACTGCTCCTCCTTGTCTCGGTTGTCCAGTCGTTGCAGGAAAGCTTGTCGCATGCGTTCGCCGTCTGCGAGGACCTGTCGATAGCGGGGGCGTCGTGGTTCGAGCTTCACGATCTTCACGTCTCGCGGCGGCTCGCCGTAGGAATGGTGATACGCCTCCGACTCGCCGAGCTCCCTCAGCCGCTGCTTCGGCTTCCTGCTGAAGAGACGCATCACATTCGGAAGACGCCGAAGGTGGTTTCGGGAATGGGACCGTTGAGCGCCGACGACAGTCCGAGCGCGAGCACACGACGTGTGTCGAGCGGGTCGATGATCCCGTCGTCCCACAGCCGTGCGGTGGAGTAGTACGGGCTGCCCTCGTGCTCGTACTTGGCGCGGATCTCGTCCGGGTCGGCGTCACCGACCATCGTCAGGACGGTGGCCGCCTGTTCGCCGCCCATCACCGAGATGCGCGCATTGGGCCACATCCACAGCTGTCGCGGCTCGTAGGCGCGGCCGCACATCGCGTAGTTCCCCGCGCCGAACGAACCGCCCACGATCACGGTGAACTTCGGCACCCGCGCGTTCGCGACCGCCATGACCAGCTTCGCGCCGTCGCGGGCAATTCCGCCTGCCTCGTATTCCTGGCCGACCATGAAGCCCGTGATGTTCTGGAGGAAGACGAGCGGGATGCGCCGCTTCGTGGCGAGCTCGATGAAGTGCGCCCCCTTCTGCGAGGACTCCGCGAAGAGGACGCCGTTGTTGGCCAGGATGGCGACCGGGCAGCCCTCGACGTGGGCGAAGCCGGTCACGAGCGTTTCGCCGTACAGCGCCTTGAACTCGTCGAAGCGGGAACCGTCGACGATCCGCGCGATCAGCTCGCGTGCATCCACCTGTTGGCGGAAGTCCTCGGGAATTAGTCCGTAGAGCTCTGCCGGGTCGGCCGCCGGAGGCTCGGGCTCGGCCGGCTCCCACGGCGGGTCGGGCGTGCGTCCCTGCAGGTTGCGGACGATCTGCCGTGCCAGGGCGAGGGCGTGCTCGTCGGAGGTCGCGTAATGGTCGGCGACGCCTGAGTGCCGCGTGTGCACGTCCGCGCCGCCGAGCTCCTCGGCGGTCACGTCTTGACCGGTTGCCGCTTTCACGAGCGGCGGCCCGCCGATGAAGATCGTCCCGGTGCCGCGGACGATGACCGTCTCGTCCGACATCGCGGGCACGTACGCCCCGCCGGCAGTGCATGATCCCATCACGACGGCGATCTGAGGGATGCCTTTGGCCGACATCTGCGCCTGGTTGAAGAAGATGCGGCCGAAGTGGTCGCGGTCCGGGAAGACCTCGTCCTGCAGTGGCAGAAAGGCACCGCCCGAGTCGACGAGGTAGATGCAGGGAAGGTTGTTCTGCTCCGCGATCTCCTGCGCACGTAGGTGCTTCTTGACGGTGAGCGGGAAGTACGAGCCGCCCTTCACCGTTGCGTCGTTGGCGACGATCACACACTCGCGGCCCTCGACCACACCGATGCCGGTCACGATCCCGGCGGCCGGCGCCTGCCCCTCGTACAGATCCCAGGCGGCGAGCGCATTCAGCTCGAGGAAGGCTGCGCCCGGGTCGACGAGGCGGTCGATGCGCTCGCGTGCCGGCAGCTTTCCCCGCGACCGGTGACGTTCTGTCGCCTTGTCGCCACCGCCCTTGGCGATCAGGGCTGTCCGCTCACGCAGCTCGCCGACGAGGCCCTCCATCCGGTCTCGCCGCCGCTCGAAGGTCTCGTCTCGTTCGACGGTTGAATGGAGGAGCGCCACGACCAGGAGCCTACAATCGCGCCGATGCCCGACGAAGGCCTTTTGCGGCGATACGCCGATCTCGCGGTGCGCGTGGGAGCCAACGTCGGCGAGGGCCAGGATGTTCTCATCAGGTGCTTTGTCGAGCATGCACCGCTCGCCCGTGCGCTCGCCGCTGCGGCCTACGAGGCCGGTGCCCGCTACGTCGCCGTCGACTACGCCGACACGTACCTCAAGCGTGAGTTGATCCAGCATGCCGACGACGACACACTCGAGTGGTCGCCACCGTGGCAACTCGCGCAGCTCGAGCACTTCGCCGAGGTCGGCGGCGCCGAGATCGCGATCACCGGAGATCCGAACCCGGAGCTGCTCTCGGACCTCGACGGTGTGCGCGTCGGCAAGGCACGCCCGAAGGAGTATTCGCAACGGGCGCTCGAAGTGATCTTCGAGGATCGCCGGATGAACTGGACGATCGTCGCGTTCCCGAACGAAGGTTGGGCGACGAAGGTGTTCGGCGAGCCCGACGTCGATCGACTCTGGGAGAACGTCGCGAAGGCGGTCCGGCTCGACGAGCCCGATCCGGTACAGGCATGGCAGGACCACATCGGGCGGCTCGTCGCTCGGGCGGCTTCGCTGACCGAGCGCGGCTTCGACGCGCTCCGATTCCGAGGTCCGGGCACCGATCTGACGATCGGGCTGACACCGGCGTTCAACTGGGGTGCCGCACAGCTCGAGACGGCCGACGGCCGCACGCATGTGCCCAACATGCCGACCGAAGAGGTCTTCACCGCGCCTGATGCGCGCCGCACCGAGGGAATCGTGCGCTCGACGCGACCGCTGGGACTGGCCGGAGGCGTGATGGTCCAGGATCTCGAGTTGCGTTTCGAGGGCGGCCGCGTGGTCGAGGTGAAGGCGTCCAAGGGCGAAGACGTCGTGCGCTCGCAACTCGAGACCGATGACGGCGCCACGAGGCTGGGCGAGGTCGCGCTTGTCGACGGCTCCTCGCGTGTCGGTCAGCTGGGCGTGACGTTCTTCGACACGCTCTTCGACGAGAACGCCACCTGCCACATCGCGTACGGCGCTGGCCTGGCCTTCACACGGAACCCCGAGGTCGAGCTTCCGGAGGGCGCGGCGAACACGTCGAGCGTGCACACCGACTTCATGATCGGCGGCCCCGAGGTCGAAGTCGACGGACTCGAAGCCGGAGGCACCGCAGTCCCGATCATCCGCAGCGACAAATGGGTCCTTGCCTGACCGAGGTGCAAGCGCTGCGTTTCGGCGCAAGATTGGCACAGACCGTTTCGCCTTCCCGGAGTAGCATCGAGCGCAGTGGGTGGTGGGTGAAGACCCCCACCCGGGTGGGGACGCGCGCGCGCGCGCACGTGTACCTCGTAAGGGGCGGCAAGGCGGGTGCCGGAAGGTCCGCCGTCTAGGCTTTCGAGCGATGATCATCGCCCACCTCGATCTCGACGCCTTCTTCGCCGCGGTCGAGGAGCTCGAAGACCCGAGCCTTCGGACGAAGCCGCTCGTCGTCGGCGGCGATCCACACGGTCGGGGCGTCGTCGCGACAGCGAACTACGAGGCGCGGAAGTTCGGCATCCACTCCGCCATGAGCTGTGCGGAGGCCCTGCGGCGGTGTCCCCGGGTGGTCTTCCTCCGCCCTCGCCACGCGCTGTACCGCGAATACTCCGAGCACGTCTGGGAGACGGTGCGAGGCGTCGTGCCCACCGTCGAGAAGACGGGGCTCGACGAGGGTTACCTCGATGTCGGCGAGGTGGCCGCGACGTTTCTCCAGGCCCGCAAGGTCGCGGAGGCGGTGCAGATCGCCGTCAGAGCTGCGACGAGCCTCACCTGTGCAATCGGAGTCTCGACGTCGAAGGTCGTGGCGAAGATCGGCAGTGACCACCGTAAGCCGGGCGGTCTCACCGTCGTTCCCGAGGGCCACGAGGCGAACTTCCTCGCGCCGTTCGACGTCAGGCGGCTCCCGGGTGTCGGACCAAAGGCCGAGCAGCGCCTCCTCGCCGCCGGCGTCGAGACGATCGGCTCGCTCGCTGCGCTCCCGGAGGGAGAGCTTCGGCGCCTCCTGCCGGGGAGTGTTGGACGCATGCTGCAGGAGCGCGCCCGCGGAACCGATCCCCGCGGGCTCGACCAGCAAACACAGCGCATTTCGATCAGCATCGAGAACACCTTCGAACGCGATCTCACCGACAGGACGCAGTTGCACGCGGAGCTGCGCCGGATGGCCGAGCGGCTTTCGCAGCACCTCCGTGACACCGGAAGGACGGGTCGCACCGTGTCGACGAAGCTGCGCTACACCGACTTCTCGATCCGCACACGGTCGACGTCGTTGCGCGTGGGGATCGATGACGGCGAGCAGATCGGTGAGCTCGCGTGCGGACTGCTCGACCGCGCGCTCACCGACCGCCCGGGTGCGCTTCGGCTGGTGGGGGTCGGCGTCTCGGGTCTGGCAAGCCATCGCCAGCTCGCGCTCGTCTGATTCGTTCCCACTTTGCGGAGATGTCGCGGCGCCTGACCCTTTCGAGTGATGTCGTTCGCGCCCGACGCTCTAGACTCGCGGCGGCGTACGACGGTTCGGTGCGGTCCTAGCCCTCGAGCCCGCGGTGCGCGTGACAGGGCCAATTCAAAGGTGGAGAAGAGCCGTTGCGTGGGAACAACGGTCAGGCGCAGCCTGACCCGAAACAAGACCAGCCCGCGCCGCCGGGGCAGTTCGTCTCCGACGAACACGAGGCCGACTGCTCGCGCTTCCTCCGGGAGGTCAAGGAGCTGCTCCGTCACCGGTCCGAAGCGGGGCTCGCTCGCGAGCGCTGAGCCGGGCCCAGGTCTCGGCCGCCAGCAGAGGAACGAGCGCGGCACTCCCGAGGACGATCGTCGCGACCACGCGCTCCTTCGTCGAGTCGAGGTAGGAGCTGTACTCGAAGCGCGAGATCACGTAGATCCAGCTCAATCCCAGCCAGGCGAGCCCGGCCCACACGAGACCGAAGATGGGCAAGGCGCGGCTCCCGGCGACGAACGCCGCCAAGACGAGCACGGCGAACAACGGCACCAGGAAACCCCATTGCTGCGGATCGAGCATCTGGCCGCCAAGTGTGCGGAACGCGATCCGGCCAACACCCAAGCGTCCGTGCAGATGGCCGTAGTCGAAGCTGTCGCCGAAGCTGTAGTTGATGTCGCGGAGCTGGTGGACGTGAACGTAGATCCGCCAGGGAAGCAGGAGCACGAGGTCGACGGCAGCCGCGACCGCGAGGGCGCGCCAGCGCCGGTGAGCGACGACCAGCAGCCCGACGAACACCGCGAGAACGAAAAGGGAGCCTTCGTTCTTCATCAGCAATGCGCCGGCGAAACAGAACGTCGCAACCGCGAGCGCCCAGCGCTCGTTCGCCAGCAGCCAGCGCCCTGAGGCTGCAACTCCGACACAGAAGACGAGCGCGAGCGGGAGATCCGCGTAGGCGGTGAGGAGCTGGTCGAACACCGCAGGCGCGACCGCGATCGAGAAGAGAGAAAGCCAGAGCACTACAGCTGGGGCCCGGTCACGCAGCAATGCGAAGAGTGCGGCAAGCGCTGCTACGAGAAAGAAGAGGAATTGCACGTGGATCAGGCGCGTGTCGAACGCCCCCATCGAGCGAAAGGCGATCGCTTCGAGCGACGGCAGCAGCAACGGGTAGTCGAGGTTCGCGAAGCGATAGGCCGCGCCTGCGAAGACGGTGGGATCGGCCCAGCCGAAGGCATACAGGGCATGGCCTTTGAGCGCCCAGATCGCCCAGGCGTCGTAGCGGTTCAGCGGGGCGACCCGGAAAGCGCGCACGTAGTCGGCGATGACGGCAGCGACCGCGATGACCCCCGCGACGTGAATCCAGCCCGGCCGGGGCCAGCCCGGCTGCTCGCTTCCGCGCAGGAGCCAGAAGCACGCCGCGAGTGAGACGACGGCCAGCGCCGCGAGGCCGGCCCAGCCGAAGCCGACGTGCACTAGCGCGAGGTGCGCCGAAAGGATGCCGGCGAGCAGGATGCCGCAGAGATAGGCGAGCCCCGAGCGGTAGGCGAGCTCGCGCCACGAGTGTGCGACGCGGAGGAGGGGCAACACGCCCAGTCCGGCCAGCAGGATCAAGAGGTTGGCGCCGATGAGCGCCTCGGCTCTCATCGGAATCGGTAGTGGAACACCCGATCCGCCCGAGTGACCTGGATCGCAGGCAGAAAGTAGAAGGCGGCGTAGGCGCGCACGACAGCTCCACGCGTAATGAACGGTCCCTTCGCGCCGGGCGGCACGTCGACGGCGTATCGCTCCTTACGCAGCAACCGTGCGCGGAACGCGTCGAACGGCGCGGGGTCGAATCCGAGCCGGTCGCCCGCGGCGTGCAATCGCGCCGCCGCCGTCAGCTTGGAGTCGCGGGCGACCGAGTCGCGCACGTGACCGCGCACGTGGTACGCCGAGAAGAGTGCCGACACGGCGAGTGCTGCGAGGAAGACCGCAGCGACGACGACCGTCAGCCGAACAGGCGGACGCTGAGTAGGACGCGGATCGCCTTGAACCCGTCCCTCCATGTGATCTTCTTCCCTTCTGCGTAGGTTCGGCCGTAGTAGGCGATCGGGAGCTCGTAGACGCGCAGCTTCCGCTTGCAGATCTTCGCGGTGATCTCGGGCTCGATGCCGAAGTCGTCCTGCCGGAGGTCGAGCGACCGCAAGACCTCGATGCGAAACGCCTTGTAGCCGGTCTCCATGTCGGAGAGCGTCGTGTTGAAGAGGATGTTCGTCAGCAGCGAGAGGAACTTGTTTCCGACGAGGTGCCAGAAGAAGTACGCACGCTGTGGCTTGCCGCCTGAAAGGCGCGAGCCGTAGACCACGTCCGCACTGCCGCGCTCGATCGGCTGGATCAGTGCGGGGACGTCGGACGGGTCGTACTCCAGGTCGGCGTCCTGGATGACCGCAATGTCGCCGTCGGCGTGAGGGATGGCAGCACGCACTGCAGCTCCCTTGCCCTGGTTTTCCTGGCGGATGAGGACGACGTCGTCACGATCCCCCCGCCAGGACTCGACGAGGTCACCCGTCCCATCCGTCGAGCCGTCGTCGACGACGACGAGCTGCTTCTCCAGGTCGAGACCGTCGACACGATCGAGGATCTCGATGATCGTCGCCGCCTCGTTGTAGGCGGGTACGAGGAATGTGACACGCACGGCGGCGCAGCCTACCGCGAGGGCGAGACGGGGAAGCCCCTCTGACCGACCTCCCCGTCTTGCCGTGGAGTAGATGCTGTGGAAGGCCAGGTCTTGCGGCGCGGTCAGGAGCTCGGCGCGCCCCGGATCTTCGAGCAGTCGGTGTCACGCCTGCGGACCTCGGCGATTACCGCTTTGAATGTGTCATACGACGGCTTGCGAGTCCCGTCGCGCCAGAGGAGGCCCGCTTGCCAGCCGCCGAGGCGGTCCTCGTCGAGCAGGCCGAAGTTGAGGAATCCGGAAACGGCCGGCTGGCAATACGCGAGCAGGATCGCGTCGCGCAACTGCGTTGCCTGGTCGACGACGTTCTTGTCCCTGCGCCGCGCCAATGCTGGAATCGCGTGCAGGTCGTTCTCGCGGCCGCGGTAGTAGCGAACCTTGTCGGGAGGCGCCACGGTCTGGAAACCGTCCTCGACGTACCAGATCGTCACGCCGCGGACGCCCGGCAGGGGCTGGGGCGTGTCCTCGAAGGCTGTGCTCAGGACGTTCATCAGAGTCTCGTAATCGCCTTCCGCGATCAGGTCCGAGCCCTCGTGCAGGACCCAGGGTGGCTCTGCGGAGTCCGCTGGGTACGGGTTGTGGCCGAACGTGTCGAAGAGCTGGCGCGTCCGACCGCTCGTGCGAAAGGCGTCTCCCAATGCGAACACGAAGCTCCCCGGATCGTGGCGGGAAGCCGTCGAGGTGATGACGTTGATCGGGCCCGGGCGCTTGTGCAAGACGTCGTAGCAGCGCGCAAGCAGTGCGGCGTACGCCGCCGCGCCGTCGGCCTCGGGCCAGTAGGCGGGAGAGTTGGCCTCGTTCCAGATCTCGACGTCGTGGATGAGCGGAATGCGCCGAACGACGCCACCCAGGAACGAGCAGTACTGCTTCCGGAGGCGAGCGGTCGTCGGTGCGTAGCGGGCGGTGTTGTACACCGCGAGCACGATGCGGTCGCTCAGCTGCACCATCCGTGCAATCCGGTTCAGGTAGACCTGCTGGAGTCGCGTCGGCCGCACCTGTCCGGGCTTCCAGGGAATCGTCACCCGGACCGCCATGAGGCGGAGGTCGCGGTGGACGCCGACGATCCCGTCCTGCCGGTTCATCCACTTGGCGGTGTCGTCGGTGACGCCCACGATGAGCTTCAGATGAGTCGTTTGGGCCGGCTTCGGCGTCCCAGCGGAGACGGCGAACGCAAGCAAGGCGAGTAGAAGGAGCCGCAGAAGCTTCACCCGCTAACTCAACAGCAAGCCCAAAACAACCGCCATGGGCCGAGTGGCCCATTTTTTCCCGAGACGGGGTAGGTCGGCTCGCCGAAGGGGAGCCGACCTCGCGGCGGAGGAGCAGGGGCGGAGGGACTCGAACCCCCGGCCTACGGTTTTGGAGACCGCCGCTCTACCAACTGAGCTACGCCCCTGGGCTCGCCGGATTGTAGCCCGGCTGATTTGCGATCCTTGTCCGCGTGAGGCAGCGGCCGGCCATGGGTGCGCTCTTTTCCCTGCTCGCGCTCGGCTTCGCCGGCGTGGCCTATGCGGCCGGACACGGGGCTGGGGGAGAGGCGGGACGGTGGATCGTCGCGTTTGCCGCTGCAGCGCTTGCGATCTGGCTGGCCTCGCTCGCTCTCCGCGCTTTCAGGTAAGCCGAAACACCGCGTATCCTCTGCGGGTGGCCGAGGCCGAAGACACCAAGTCGCTTTGGCGGCAGTTCAGCACGAACAAAGACGACAAAGCGCTTCGAGACCGCCTGATCCTCACCTACGCGCCGCTCGTCAAGTACGTGGCCGGGCGCCTTGGGTCCGGGCTGCCCGCGCACGTCGACGAGGGTGACCTCGTCTCCTACGGGCTGCTCGGCCTGATCGGCGCGATCGAGCGCTACGACCCCGAGCGCGACGTCAAGTTCGAGACCTACGCGATCGCGCGGATCAAAGGATCGATCATCGACGAGCTCCGGGCGATGGACTGGGTGCCACGGTCGGTGCGTGCGCGCGCCCGCGACATCGAGCGCGCGATCGCCGAGCTCGAGCGGAAGATCCATCGGGCTCCGACCGACGAGGAGATCGCCGAGAAGCTCGGCCTCTCAGTCGACGAGCTCAACGAGTCGCTCACCGACATCTCCCGCTCCTCGATCGCCGCGCTCGACGAGCTCTGGACCGTGAATACCGGCGGGGGAGACTCGGTGGCGATGATCGACACGATCGAGGACATCGACGCCCCCGACCCGCAGGGCTCGTTGTCCCAGACGGAGATGAAGGAGGCGATCGGCGAGGCAATCGCGCGCCTCCCTGAGCGGGAGAAGCTCGTGGTCACCCTCTACTACTACGAGGAGCTGACCCTGCGCGAGATCGGCGAGGTCCTCGGGGTCACGGAGTCCCGCGTCTCGCAGCTCCACACGAAGGCGATCCTGCGCCTGAAGGCCCGTCTGTCGGGTTCCACCACTCGCGCTTCGCTCGAAACCTGACCAGACGCCTGGGTTCCCCTCGCCTTGCTGAGGGAAGTACGATCGATGCTTAGCCGCGTCGTCAGGAGGAGCTAGCGCATGCCAGTCGAGCCGGGCAAGATCCGCAACGTCGCCGTTGTCGGACACCGTGGAACCGGGAAAACCTCTCTCGTCGAGGCACTCCTGTTCCAGGCCGGTGCAACCAACCGGCTCGGGACGGTCGAGGCAGGCTCCACCGTCAGCGACTGGGACGAGGACGAGCAGCGGCGCCAGATGTCGTTGTCGGCCTCCGTCGAACACGTCGAGTGGCAAGGCCGGAAGATCAACCTGATCGACACGCCCGGCGACGCCGGCTTCCAGGGCGATGCGATCGCCGCTTTGCGCGTCGTCGAAGGGGCGGTGTTCGTCCTGAGTGCCGTCATGGGCGTCGAGGTGCAGACGACCCGGCACTGGCACCGTGCCGAGGAAGGAGGTCTTTCGCGTGTGCTCTTCGTGAACATGCTCGACCGCGAGCGTGCCGACTTCTACCGTGCCCTCGAGGCGATGCGCACGCAGCTCTCGGACAAGTGCGTCGCCGTTCATCTCCCGATCGGCAGCGAGCACGAGCTGACCGGGATCGTCGACCTCCTGCACATGCAGGCGTACATGGATCCGAACGGTGAGCGCGAGTCGAAGCCGACCGCGATCCCGGACGAAGTGCAGGCCGAGGTGCAGGAGTACCGCGAGAAGCTTCTCGACTCGGTCGTCGAGACGGACGAAGCATTGATGGAGCGCTACCTCGAAGGCCAGGAGCTGTCGACCGAAGAGGTGGCGAAGGCGCTGAAGGAGGCGGTGACACGCGGAGACGTCTTCCCGGTTGCCTGCGGCGTCGCTTCGAAGAACCTCGGCACGACAGCGGTGCTCGACCTGCTCGTCGAGGGTGTTCCGTCGCCGGCGAAGAAGGGTGCGCCCATCAGTGTCGACGGCGGCGGGACGGCTGCCTTCGTCTTCAAGACGATCGCCGATCCATTCGCGGGGCGCATCAACGTCTTTCGGGTGCTGAACGGCACGCTGAACGGTGACTCGACGATCGTGAACGGCCGCTCGCATGCCAAGGAGCGGCTCGGACAGCTGATGGAGTTGCAGGGCAAGGATCACGTCCAGGTCTCGGAGTTCGGCGAGGGCGACATCGGCGCTGTCGCCAAGCTGAAGGAGACGCAGACCGGCGACGTGCTGCTGGACGCCGAGCGGCAGGTCGAGCTGCCCGACATCGGCTTTCCGGAGCCCGTAATGAGCTTCGCCGTGACGCCGAAGGCGAAGGGCGACGAGGAAAAGATGGCAGCAGGATTGCGCCGGCTCGGTGAGGAGGATCCGACGATTCAGATGCGTCGCGATCCGCAGACGGGCGAGCAGCTGTTGACCGGGCTCTCTCAGATCCACGTCGAGGTTGCCGTCGACCGCCTGAAGAGCCGCTTCAACGTCGAGGTCGAGCTGCACCAGCCCCGGGTTCCCTACCTGGAGACGATCCGCAAGGAAGCGCGCGCGCAAGGCCGTTACAAGAAGCAGACCGGGGGGCGCGGTCAGTTCGGCGACTGCGTGATCGTCCTCGAGCCGCTGGACGGTCACCAGGGCTACGAGTTCGTCGACAAGATCGTCGGCGGCGTGATTCCCCAGAGCTTCCGGCCCGCGGTCGACAAGGGCATCCAGGAGGCGATGGTGCACGGCGAGCTCGCCGGGGCACCGGTGCAGGGTCTGCGCGTCGTCCTGGTCGACGGCTCGTACCACACGGTCGACTCCTCGGAGATGGCGTTCAAGATCGCCGGCTCGATGGCGTTCAAGTCGGCGTACGAGAAAGCAGACCCCGTTCTCCTCGAGCCGATCATGGAGCTCGAGGTGACGACACCGGACGAGGCCGTCGGTGCGGTCAACGGCGACCTCAACTCCCGGCGCGGCCGCCTCCAGGGGATGGAGCCGAGCGGGGGGATGACCACGATCAAAGCCGAGGTCCCGATGGCGGAGATCCTCACGTACTCGCAGGCGCTGACGTCGATGACCGGCGGGCGCGGCGACTACCACATGCACTTCCTGCGGTACGAAGAAGTTCCGACCCACATCGCGCAAAAGGTGATCGAAGGCGCGAAGAAGGAACAGGAGGAGGCCAAGGTCTGATGATCGCGAGCGAGAAGCCGCCCGCGCTCGAGCCCGAGCTCGTCAACGAGTTCGTGTTGAAGGCGCACGGCGATCTCGACACGGTGCAGCGCCTCCTCGAGCAAGCGCCGGCGCTCGTGAACTGCGCGTGGGACTGGGGTGGAGGCGACTGGGAGACCGGTCTCGGGGCAGCCTCACACGTCGGTCACCGCGAGATCGCCCTCTTCCTGCTCGACCACGGTGCGCGCATGGACATCTTTGCAGCGGCGATGCTCGGCGAGACCGAGATTGTCCAGGCGATGCTCGCCTCGACTCCAGACGCGCGCGACGCGCTCGGGCCACACGGGATTCCGCTCGTCAAGCACGCAGAAGCGGGTGGCGAGCAGGCCCGCGACGTGCTCGCCCTCTTGCAACACGCAGAGGCGACGGCCTGAGGCCGTCGCCTGCCGCTCTTTCAACTACACGCTCTGCGTCTGTTGCGATCCGCTCGGCTTGAGCCGTTCGATCAGATCGGAGACGTCGGCGAGCTCCTGTTCCAGGTCTCGCTGATACGACTCGAGCCGTTCGAGGACGTTCTCACGGTCGTACCAGCGCTGGCCGAAGCCTCGATGGTGTCGTCTGCGTCCGTGGTGCATGTTCACCTCCCTTCGTAGCGCTCCAAGAAATCGTCGATGCGGCTGCGCGAGCGCCGGAGGGCGCCGGCCCATTCGTCGAGGAGGCGCCGCCCCTCCTCGGTCAGCTCGTAGGTGCGCTTCGCGGGGCCGGGCTCGCCCGACTCCCAGCGAGAGGTGACGAGGCCGTCCTCCTCGAGCGCCCGGAGGACCCGGTAGAGGTTGCCCATGTCGACACGCGCCTCGCCGGTCAGGCTCGGCAG
This sequence comes from Gaiellaceae bacterium, assembly GCA_035317565.1. Classification (GTDB taxonomy): domain Bacteria; phylum Actinomycetota; class Thermoleophilia; order Gaiellales; family Gaiellaceae; genus 3-1-20CM-4-69-9. The sequence goes on along the minus strand of DATHGN010000086.1, from coordinate 24,595 downwards.
CGCTTCGAGGAGCTCGTAACCGTGGGTGGCGCGCTCGCGCAGCAACAGCAGCAGGGCCGGTTCGCTGAACCGCTCCACTCGGGCGCGCACGCCCCAGTGGCCGGGCCGGACCATTCGCCGGCAACGTGCTCCGCGGCCGCCCCGGGACCTCATCGCCTTCTTACATGTAAAACACACATGTGATCGACCTTAGCAACAGTTGCCCGGCGTGGAGCGTGGGCTAGTGTCCATGGCGTGTGAGACAAGTTGCCCGACACCCAGTGAAGCGCGTGTGCGCGGTCTGCGAGCGGACGCTTCTGACCGGCGAGCGCGCGATCCGGTTCTCGCCCGACGGCGAGGAGTTCGTCGACGTGTGTCCGCTCTGTCAGGAGGTCGCGCTCGACTACGGCTGGGTCAAGGAAGGCAGCCCGACTTCCCCGACCGTTCCGAGCCAGCGCCGCAAGCGCCGGCGCGGTCTCGCGTCCCTCTTCGATCCCAGGCGACAGCCGCCGGACGATCCCGTCGTCTCCGAGCCGATTCTGCGCAGGCTCTCTGCTCCCGAACAGCAGATGGTGGAGGCGGCCGACATCTTCAACTCGAGTGACTACCGCCGCACGGTCGGCGGCATCGCGAAGAGCCTCGGCGAGCCGCGCGCCAGCATCATTCCCCTCTCGGGCGTGATGGGGGAGCTCGTCGTCACCGTCGCGTGGGACATCTCGTGGTACCAGTACCGCGTCACGCCGGAGGCCGCGCAGCCGGTCCGGCTGGCCGAGCGCGGCCACGAGCTCGGCGATCTCGACGGTGGCTACAAGCGGTGGAACGCACGGATCGAGCCGGACGGCCGGCTCGTGCCGGAGATCTCTCCCCTCTGACGCTCTGGCGCCGACCCGCGTCGGTCTTACAATCAGAGCGTGATCTATTGCGTCATCCCGCCGGAGCTCGCCGACGAGCTGTACGACAAGATGGTCGAGTACTACAAGGACAACCCGAACGTCACCGTGATCATCGACCGGCGCAAGGGGCCCGACAGGAGGAACCGCAAGGGCGCCGATGACGCAAAGTACGCGGAGCAGCGGGAGACCCGCGACCGGCGCCGCGCCCGGATCCCCGGCACCTTCCCCGAGACGGAGGGCTCCTCTGAGTAGACTCGCCCCCGTGGCATTGACGGGGACGAAGACCTTCCTGAACTACATCGGGGGCGAGTGGGTCGACTCGGCCTCCGGCGAGACCTTCGAGAGCGTCAATCCCGCGTCGGGCGACACGATCGGCACTTTCCCGCGCTCGACGCCGGAGGACGTCGACCGCGCCGTCGCGGCTGCGAAAGCGGCGTACGAGGACTGGCGCCTCGTGCCCGCGCCGAAGCGGGGCGAGATCCTCTACCGCTTCGCGAACCTCCTCATGGAGGAGAAGGAAGAGCTCACGGACCTGATGGCCCGCGAGATGGGGAAGGTCAAGGCGGAGGCGGGCGGCGACGTCCAGGAGGCGATCGACATGAGCCTCTACATGGCCGGAGAAGGCAGGCGCCTGTTCGGCCAGACGACGCCGTCGGAGCTACGCGACAAGTTCAACATGAGCGTCCGCATGCCGATCGGTGTGATCGGTGTGATCACGCCGTGGAACTTCCCGATCGCGATTCCTTCGTGGAAGATCACGCCGGCCCTGATTTCCGGGAACACGGTCGTCTTCAAGCCGGCGACCGACACGCCGCTGCTCGGTGAGCGCTTCGTCGAGCTACTCGTCGAGGCAGGCCTGCCGAGCGGCGTGATCAACATCGTGCACGGAGGCGGCGGAGCGGTCGGAGACCGCCTCGTGCGGCATCCCGACGTCCCCGTCATCACGCTCACCGGCTCGCGCGAGACCGGTGTCGAGGTGATGCGGAACGCTGCAGAGAACCTCAAGCACGTGCACCTCGAGCTCGGTGGCAAGAACGCCATCATCGTGCTCGACGACGCAGACCTCGAGCTCGCGGCCGACGGGATCGTGTGGTCCGCGTTCGGCACGTCAGGCCAGCGCTGCACGGCCGCGTCGCGTGTGATCGTGCAGGACGGCGTCTACGAGGCGCTGCAGTCCAGGCTCGTCGATGCAGCGGAGAAGCTCCGCCTCGGGCCCGGCTGGGAAGACGACACGGACGTCGGCCCGGTGATCAACTCCAAGGCGCTCGAGAAGATTCACTCGTACACGGAGATCGGCAAAGGCGAGGGCGCGAAGCTCCTGACCGGGGGCGAGGTCGCGACCGGCAACGGCTTCGAGAAGGGGAACTTCTACCGCCCGACGATCTTCGGCGACGTCGACCCGCAGATGCGCATTGCGCAGGAGGAGATCTTCGGCCCGACGACTGCGCTGATTCGCGTGCGGGACTTCGACGAGGCGATCCAAGTCTCGAACGGGATCAAGTACGGCCTCTCGTCGTCGATCTTCACACACGACGTCAACAAAGCCTTTCGCGCCATGCGCGACCTGCAGGCAGGCATCACGTACATCAATGCAGGCACGATCGGCGCCGAGGTGCACCTGCCCTTCGGCGGCACCAAGGACACGGGCAACGGCCATCGCGAGGCCGGGCAGGCCGCGCTCGACGTCTTCACGGAATGGAAATCGATCTACGTCGACTACAGCGGCAAGCTGCAGAAGGCGCAGATCGATACCGAGATCTGAACCGCAAACTCGTCGTCTTCGTTCCGCGTGAGGCGCTCGACGCCGTCCGCAGCGCCCTCTTCGACGCGGGTGCCGGGCGCATCGGTGAGTACGAGCATTGCTCCTGGTACACGCAGGGGACGGGCACGTTTCTCGGCGGGGAGGGAACGAGCCCGGCGATCGGTGAAGCCGGGCGTGAGCAGCGAGTTGCCGAGCTGCGGCTCGAGACGGTCTTCCCGGAAGAGCGGCAGGCAGATGTGATCGCGGCTCTCCGTTCGGCGCATCCGTACGAGGAGCCGGCGTTCGACGTCTATGCGCTGCTGTGAAAGCGAAGCTCTTTACGGACGGCGGCGCGCGTGGCAATCCCGGTCCGGCGGCGTACGGCTACGTGCTCGAGGCAGAGGATGGGCACGTGCTGGCGGCGCACGGCGAGGCGATCGGTCGCGCGACGAACAATGTCGCGGAGTACAGCGGCCTGGTCGCCGGCCTCGCGAAGGCCGCGGAGCTTGGCATCCGCGAGCTGGATGTGGTCTCGGACTCAGAGCTCCTCGTGAAGCAGATGCGGGGCGAATACAAGGTCAAGAACGAGGCGTTGCGTGAGCTCTGGGAGGAGGCCTCGGATCTGGAGAAGAAGCTCGGCCGCGTGCGCTATACCGCGGTGCGCCGGGCCCACAACGAGCTGGCCGACCGGCTCGTGAACGAGGCTCTGGACGCCGAAGCCTGAGGCTATACTGGCCGTCGTTCGCGGATGTAGCTCAGTTGGCTAGAGCGTCTGCTTGCCATGCAGAAGGTCGTGGGTTCGAGTCCCATCATCCGCTCTTCGTGAAGGCCCCGGAATGGGGCCTTTTTTGTTGCCGCGACTGACGGCGGGAGAGGCAGATTCGGCGCTTGGGTCAGCGCGTGGGTCAGCAAAAGCCTCCGCGTGTGCTCCAGGCCCCTAGTCGGCGCTGCGCGTGACCCCCGATCGGCGGGTGTCGGGGAGTCATGCTCGCGTAAGAAAGAACCCTCCCGGCGTTGACTCCGGTAATGCTCCGGCCGTACCGTGCCGCCCGTGGGTGTTCCCGAACCCCTCCCTGAGCAGCGTCGCTTCATCGAGCGCGACGCCACCGAGCATGCGCTTCTTGTCGCCGGGCCGGGGACGGGGAAGACCTTCACTATTGAGTGCCGCGCTCGGTTCCTCGTCGAACAATGCGGCGTCGATCCAGATGGGATCGCGCTGCTGACGCTAACGCGGTCGCTTGTCGAGAGCTTGGCAGAACGTGTGCCGTACGGGCGAGCACAGACGTTCCACTCGTTCGCGTTAACTTGGCTAAACCGACTGGGCGAGGCTTGGGATCGGCGGGTGGTTGCACCAGATGATGTGGACGATCTCGTTCGACTCGACTTGCAGCAGGGTGCTCAACTCGCATTCGGCGCCACGATTCGCCGCGACCGAATAGGGGATTTCATCCAGCGCCTTGGTGCGGCTTTCCGGGCTGAACAAGCCGAGCCAGCGGAAATGTCACCCGAGGAGCAGAGGCTCTTTCAGGTCTTCCAACATCAACGCGAACTCTTTCGATACAGGCTGATGGACGAGCTGGCCTTCGACCTGATTCGGCTAATCGACCAGGGTGCCGATCTCGCGGATCCGCCTACTCACATCCTCTGCGACGAGTACCAGGACTTCACACCCGGCGAGCTTCGTCTTTTGCAGCTGTTCAAGGAGCAGTTCAACACCGTCGTGGAGGCGTGCGGTGACGACCGCCAGTCCATCTACCGCTTTCGCGCCGCGGATCCGCTTGCACTCCACCGCTTCCCGGAGGTCTACGGATTAGAGGCGCCGGACTACCTGTGGCGCTCCTCGCGCTGTCCGCAGGCCGTGTGTGATCTCGCCAATCGAATGGCAGAGGCGCTGCCCGCCCTAGAGGGGCTCGACCGGCCCGCCTTGGAGCCGTGGGAAGGCCGTGAAGACGAAGGAACAGTCGAGTTAATTGGCGCGTCTACCCCTGCAATCGAAGCGCGCTGGATCGTCCAGCGCTGTGGCGAGTTCATCGCAGAAGGAATTAGCCCGAACGAGATTCTCATCGTGGCAGCCGGCTTCGTTGATGACCTTTTGCGCGCACTCAACGAAGCGATTGAGCAAGTCGACAACCTCGGTTTCGCGTTTTACGATCCAAGACGCCGCAACCCTCTTGGAGGCGACACCGGCGTACGTCTACTGAGCGCCGGTGTTCGCCTGCTGATAAGTGCTGAGGATCAGATGGCATGGAGAAGGCTCGTGGCCGAAACCCCTGGGCTTGGGCCTACCCGCCTCAAGCGGATTCTCGGAGCCGGAGAGGCCACTTACCTCCGCTGCCTTCGCTCCGTAGCTGAGTCGGATGATGTTTGTGCGCGACCGCTTGCCGCGGGAGACGCTCTGTTAGCCCAGTTTGGTGGGGAGCAAGAGATTGGGGCGGTCGATGTTGTCGAGCTTCTCGCGGGAGAACTAGTGCTAACCGACCTTGACCTCTCGGTCGTCACCGAATTCGCAGCAGGAGCCGACGCTGGCTCAGCATCTCAATTGTTCCAGCGGATCGTTGACCGCTCGGAGGACAGTCAGACGGATCCTGCTGAGATGCCCGGCTCCGTGCCAGTCATGACCATCTTTGGCGCGAAAGGCCTCCAAGCTCCGGTCGTGTTCTTAGCAACCGCCTTGACAGCTAGCTTCACTGCTGGCGGCGACGTCGCAGATGGCATCCGTCGTGCCTACGTCGGCGTGACACGAGCCCGAGATCACCTTCTCGTCTCCGCGCCGCTGAATCTTCGCACCTCGTCACTTGCGCACAAGATCGATGCCGCGACGGGGGGCGTTGCGGATGTAATCGCGATCCCGGCAGCACGGATGGGCGTCCAAATCCAGCAAGTCACGCGCGATACTCTGGCTGGATAGAGGGACGCTCTCCCGATTGAAATCTTACGCGGGTTCGATTCCCGCCGCCTCCATTCCATCGCTTCGAGGGCGCTTGCAAGGGAAGTACTAAGGTAAACGCGTGGGTGAGCATGTCCCTCTGTATGCGTCCGCATACGCGGGTTTCACCGCTCGCGACCAGGTCCGTCGCGCGACATATGGCGACGACCTCGGGCAATCCGGTTGGGTTACGTCCGACGAGCTCGAGTGTTTTGCGCAGTGGCTCGCTCTCGGTGACGGATCACGCCTGCTCGACGTGGGCTGCGGGTCGGGCGGCCCCGCTCTCCACCTTGCGAAGACCAAGGGGGCGAGCGTCGTCGGGATCGACCTCCTCGAGGAGGGCATCGTCACAGCGACTCGACTCGCCGAGGAGCGCGGGCTCGGCGATCGTGCCCGTTTTGTCCGCGTCGATGCCGGAGCTCGCCTGCCGTTCGACGATCAGAGCTTTGACGCCGTCATCTCGATTGATGTGATGTGTCACCTCCCCAACCGCGCCGACATCCTCCGCGAGTGGCGCCGCGTCACCGCACCCGGCGCGCGGGTTCTCTTCACCGACCCGACGATCGTTACAGGTCTCGTCACCGACGCCGAGATTGCAACCCGAAGCGCCGTGGGAATCTACGTCTTCTCGGCCCAGTCGGTAAACGAGGAGCTGCTCTCCAGCGCTGGATTCGAAGTCATCCGCCGCGAAGACCTGACCGAGAATATGGCCTCGATGGCCGGTCGCTGGCACACTGCCCGCGCGCAATCCCACGATGAACTGGTGGCCGATGAGGGGGAGTCGACGTTCGAAGGCGTTCAGCGCTTCCTAGCAGTTTGTCACCTTCTCGCACACGAGCGACGCCTGTCGCGATACGCATACCTTGCAGAGCGGTGACCGATCTCGCCCTCGCCTCTGGCATGCCGGGTGCCGCAGTCGGAAGTTAGCTAGGCCTTTCTACGCGGCTCATTGCGGCGTGCGCGCTTAGCACGCGCTGGCCATCGCACGTTCGCGTTTCAGGCGCATAGGCACGAGGGAAACGTTGCGCGGGTTCGATTACTCCCGCGACAGAGTCTGCTCGCTAACCGGGCGCCGGCCGTGGTGCGGAAGCTGCGACCGGCCGTAGAGTGGGAGAGCCACCGTAAGCAGCGTCCATTTCGGCAATGTCGGCCTCGATTCTTCGGCCTCCACGCACGGACTCAAATTCATGTGAGTAGCGCTCGAGCAGCACCTTGGTGTCGGCGTGTCCCATCCAACGTCGCACCTTTTCGGCGTCTCCCTTTGTGGCCTTGATCATCGCTGAGGCGAAGGTGTGCCTCAGGGAATGGAAGTCAAGATTGGGTCGCTCCGCCGTTTCCTTGTTGCGCGGAACATTTATCGCGCATGACTCGGCGATCGCACAGAGCGCGCGGAGGCCGTTGCGTTGTGAGATCGATAGGCCCGTGACAGTGGAGACGACCGTATCGTGCTCTTTCGCATGATTGCTCTGCAGCTTCCACTCGACCAGGCGGCGGCGGAGTGGGGAGGCGATAGGGATTTCGCGCTTGGCAGCATTGGTCTTCAGGTCGCGGGAGGCGCCAGTCTTTGAGTCGCGTTGCCTGCGAACGTGGATCATTCCCGTATCGAGATCGATGTCTTGCCACCGAACGCCGAGGGCTTCGCCGAGCCGAAGGCCTGCGTACACGCCGAGCGCGACGAGCACTGCCCAACGGATGCCGCGTTGCTCAGCGGCGCCGACGAGCTGCTCGATTTCATCCGCAGTCAAGACCCGCTTCGGCGATTCGTCGCCGAGTCTTTCACGTTTCTTCTTTGAGACCTTCTGCACTGGGTTCGAAGCAAGGACGCCTTGCTCGACCGCCTCCGTGAGGATCCCGGAAAGCACGCTCACTGCTCCTCGCATTGTCCACCCCTTCAGCGGCTCGCCGTTAGCCTTGCGGTACTTCTTGAGGTCGAGGATGAAGGCCGCGACGTCGTTGGTTGAGATCTTGGAGATCGGCTTGCGGAAGTGCCGGCTCGGCTTAAGTAGTTGCTTGTAGTGCCATCGGTAGCTATCGATGGCCGCCCGGTGAACGAGAGCCTTGCCCGATCCCGTGTAAAGCGGCGAAGAGGGCGGCCTTTGAGCGGGACATGTCAGCAGAGTGACGCGGCCCCTTAGCGTCCTGTTGACCCTGACGAAGCGGTGCCTAGCGGGGCACCTACGTGTCTTCTACTCAGCGTGCAAAGGGTTGTTCCTCAAACGCACTCGGCTTGAGCGTTTACGGAGCGCGGGTCATCAAAGGGTCAGCGTTTTCGGGTCGATCCGCTTGCTGACCGTCACTCCGGCGCCACCCGACTTGCACGCTTCCGCCTAGCGTGGACTCGAGCGCGCCGGAGTCCCAGACGGGGGGCATCCCCCGCGCAAGGCCTCGGGCGTTCGGGGTCCCATCCTTGGGTCCGAGGAGCCATCCCCCGGGCACCCCCGCGGGACGCCGAGCAAGTGGGACTCCTTCCCTGGGGCCCCAAATCCGACGAGAGTCTGGCCCTGAGAGATGCGTAAACACCTGGCATGCACTCCGGGCCGGGATTGCGCCGCCGTCTCGTCGGGAGACTTGCTGGTGTGAGAGAGCACCCAGCCGGGTGCTTTGGAAGACGTCCCCTCGTAGTGGATGCCTGATTCATGCCATCCGTATGACGCGGGCAGGCGCACCTCCGGCCATAGTCAGTGCAGATCTCAACAAAGCGATTCGTGCGCGGCGAAGTAGAGCGTACGGAGACCTGATCCAGTGTCCGTTTCTAGGGAGATTCGTTCGAACTCCGAACGAGATCGAAGCCGTGAGGACAACGCCATGATCGTGGTCGCAACGAACAGGAGGAGAAATGGCCACCCGTAAGGCTTCGTGCAATTGCGGAAAGCTCACCGTTACCTACGAAGGGCCCGACCCAGAGCGCATATCCCTGTGCCAGTGCTACGACTGCCAGAGGCGGACGGGCAGCGTGCTTAGCGTACAAGCGCGACTTCCGATCGAGCACCTGACGATAGAAGGCCAATCGACGACGTGGACGGTTCCGAGCGACAGCGGGAAGCCGGCCAGTCGATGCGACAGCATGGGGGGCACGTATCACTTCTGCCCTGAGTGCGGTTCGACCGTGTACTGGGAGATCTCCAACGCTTCGGACATCGTAGGGGTCGCGGTGGGCGCCTTCACCGACCCGACGTTTCCGCCGCCAATGATTTCCGGCTTCGAAGCCTACGGGCATCCGTGGTCGATGAACCCCTCGGATCTTCCGATGCCGGGGGGGCATCATGACCACGATGGAACATCACAAGGCGGGACACGAGCGTGACCAACGAATGACGCGCGAGCGCCTCGAGGTGCTTCGAGGTGTACGCGGTGTCGTTCGAGCGACTATCGGTCCGAGAACGGCCCGACTTCGTCATATGGATCGCACGAATTTCGGAGCCGCGGATCGAGGGACACGGACGAGCCGCGTCCCTCGATCGGCGTCGGAGTCCTGAATCAGGCGAGAGAGTTCTTGAAGCCACGCCAGTGCGCGGTCAACGCGTACAGCACGACGATGTTGAGAGCGACGATCAGGATGTTCCAGAGCGGATACGCCTGCGGGTAGTTCGCCATGAATGCCATCTGTCCGATCGCATTGACGGCCACGCCGATGATGGCGAGCCAGCGCGCCCAGCCGGCCCCGCCGAGCAATCCTAGGCCGGCGAGGACGAGCACCACGCCCCAGATCAGCGTCGCCCAACCCCATGCAGTCACATCGACGATCGCGACGCCCTTCGGCGTTGCCACAACGTAGTCGTCCTTGACGATCGCGACGAGACCCTGCAGCGCGTCGATGGCGCCGACGATGATCAGCACGAACCCGGCGAAGACGATCCACCCGGTCCACGAGTCTGACGATGCGACTGCCCTGTCTTCTGTTATCGCTGGTGATGCCATCGAAGTTGCTCCTTTTCCGAAGACCGATCGCTCGTGACAGTGGCGTGTCGGACGCAATGGAACATCACCCGATTCGGGTGATAAATCGGGCCGCGACTATTCGTCAAGCCGGTGAGACGAGGTCACCGGTGAACGCGTGCAGTCTGAGCTACTCGAGGGCTTGCTCGACGTCGTAGCCGAGCGCCGGCGCGAGCTTCGGTGCGCTAACGACGGTACGCGCTGCGCCGATCATCGGTGTCACCTTGTCGCGCTAACCCAGTTACCTTGCGAGCACCGGGTTGCTCAAGCAGGGTGATCGGCCAGCCCGACGGACTTCGGCTGGGAGCTTGCTGTCTGATTCTGCTCCTCATAGCTGCGCTTCAGGGATTTGTAGAGGACGGCGAGAATGCCCCCGGTGACTGCCGCTGATGTGAGAAGCGAGAGCACTGAGTACTCGCCGAGCCTGGTCGAGCCAATGAGGTAGGAGAACCCGCAGTTGAAGGCCGCCCAGAGGAAGCCGCCGAGCATCGAGAACGAGAGAAATCGGGCGTACGGATAGCGTTCCAGGCCCATCGTCACCCCGATCACGAACCGCATCCCGGGCACGAACCGGCCGGCGACTATCACCAGGGGGGCGCTTGTGCCGAGCACCTTGAACGCGGTGCTGACCTTGGGGTTTTCCTTTGCTTTCTCCAGCTTGGCCGCCAGGTGCTTGCGACCAACCGTCCTCGCGAGCCAGTAGAGGGTGCTGTCGCCGATGATCGCGCCGGATGCGCCCACGAGGATCAGCAGCCAGAGCTTGAGATCCAGGTCTCCGGACGCGATCAGCGTCGCACCCGTGTTCAGCAGCGACTCGCTCGGGAAGACGGGAACGACGGCGTCCCACCAGACAAACAGGAATGTGAGGAGGTAAGGGCGCTCGACGCCTTGGATGTCGATCGAGCCGAGCGCCGCGACGATATCCGGCACGACCCACAGAAGAGCGAGCGCGCCAAGGGCGATGTAGATGAGCTTGCGTAGGCTCGGCAGGTGATGCCGACTCTCGGATGTATGGACCTCGTCGTTCATTGCCGGCCTTCGTCCATCGCGGCGTCCATCGAACACTTTGAGGGTTGCTCGCACCTCATACTCTCTGGATGAGATTTGCGCCCCGCTGCCGGCCGTCGTAGGCGGTCCGTTCCGATGCATCCCTCGGGCAGCATGGTCAAGGTGGCGTTGCCGCAGACGGTTCTGGGAGCGAGCTTCGTTCGCGAGATCGCCGCTTGGCCGATGACGATCCCGTCCGGGACCATCCTCGATGGCCGAAGCAAAAGCCCGCCGTTAGGCAGGAAGAAATAGGAAGCCCCTCCGTACGGACTCGAACCGTCGACCCCCGTTTGGGGCTTCCCGGGCTGTCCCACGTCCCTCGCCGCCGTCGGACGCTCACGGTGTCTGCCGTCCGCAAATTCGCTCTGGTCATGCCGATCGCATGAAATAAAGCCCTCCGGGACCGTCGTAGCATCCAGTGGTGACGCTCGCGGAAGCTCCTTTCGACCTCGTGGACGCCAAGCTGGCCGCCCCGTTTCGCCGGCCGGGCACAGTCGCGAAAGCGAGCGCGATCGCACGGCTGTGCGCGTCGCGATCACCGCTGGTGACCGTGATCGCGCCTGCCGGGTACGGCAAGACCACCCTGCTTGCCCATTGGGCCGAGGCGGACTCGCGCTCGTTCGCGTGGGTTGCCCTCGACGGGCAAGACGATGACGACCTGATGTTCATGCGCTACATCGCAGCCGCGATCCACGGCATCGCGCCACTTCCTCCTGACGTCTTCGAGTCGTTGTCAGGACGGGCGACGTCTAACTGGGCGACTCGCGTCCCACGCGTCGGCCGTGCGCTAGCTGGGCTCGAGAGTGCGGTTGTGCTCGTACTCGACGATCTGCACACCGTCGACAATCAGTCCTGCCTGGATGCGCTCGAGGCGCTGCTCAGGTACGTCCCGGCGGGCTCGCAAATCGCAATCGCGAGCAGAGAGGAGCCGGCGCTGCCGCTTGCACGCTGGCGAACGGAGGGACAAGTGGACGAGATCGGTGTCGTCGACCTCCGCATGGACGAGCAGGAAGCGGACCACCTACTCAGAGTTGCAGGAGTCGAGCTCGACGAAGCCGAAGTCATCGAACTGACCGAGCGAACGGAGGGCTGGCCCGCCGGCTTGTACCTCGCAGCGTTGTCGCTGCAGGCCGGGGCCACGAGCACGGCAGGCGTCGGGGATTTTGACGGCGACGACCGGTTCGTGTCCGAGTACCTTCGCCTCGAGCTGCTCTCCCGGTTGCCAGAAGCGGAGGCCAGGTTCCTCAAGTACACCTCGATCCTGGATCGGATGTGCGGCGGCTTGTGCGACGCTGTGCTCCAGGCGACCGGATCGGCTCGCACGCTGGAAGCACTCGAACGTGCGAACTGCTTCGTCGTGCCGCTCGACCGGCATCTCGAGTGGTACCGCTACCACCATCTGTTCGGCCAGTTGCTCCGCAACGAGCTCGAGCGCAGCGAGCCGGATCTGGTGGCCGAGCTCAACCGTCGAGCGATGGCTTGGTGCGTCGACAACGACTTCTTGGAGGCCGCGATTGTCTACGGGCACGCAGCTGGCGAGACTTCCGCGGTGGCCGGATTGATCGACGAGCTAGTCCTTCCTCTGTATTACGACGGTAGAAGGGAAACGGTCGAAGAGTGGCTCGAATGGTTCACTGAAGATGAGTTGGTGCTGTTTCCGGCACTCGCCGTTTACGGCGCCTGGTTTCATGTGCTGATAGGGCGCCCCGCGGACGCCGAGCGCTGGCTCGCTCTCGCCGACGGGGCGAAGTCGACGATCCCACTCTCGGACGGCAGCGCCACGATCCAACCCTGGGTCGCCACGCTGCGGGCGCACATGATGCCAAACGGGGTCGAGCAGGCACTCGCGGACGCCGAGTTGGCGTTGAAGGAGCTCTCACCGGCGAGCGCCTGGATCCCGGTGGCGCTCGCGGCTCGTGGCATTTCGCATGCGTTGCTGGGCGCGAGCGACCGTGCGACTGACGACCTGACCGCCACAGTCGAGAAGGGGTTGCAGGTCGGCGCGTTCGAAGACGTTTTCGTCGCGCAGGCGCAACTCGCGCTTCTCGCTGCCGGGCAAGGGGCCTGGGGCGACGCCCGAGTCTATGCAGAGGCCTCCCTTGCGCTCCTCGAAGAGGCGGGGCTCGGTGAGTATTCGACGAGCGCTATTGCGTTCGTCGTGACCGCACGCGTCGCACTACACGAGGCCCGCGTGGATGATGCTCGCATGGCGCTGGCGCGCGCCCACCGGCTCCGGCCGTTACTCAACCACGGCCTACCCTGGCTCACGGTCCAGGTCGGGCTAGAGCTCACCCGCGCGCATCTCGCACTCGGTGAAGCAAGCGCCGCCCGCACCGTGCTCACCGAGACCGAGCAAGTCCTCGAGCTTCGCCCGCAGCTCGGCTCACTCGTCGACGAGGCACGAGCGCTCCACGAACGCGTGGCGGCGACCTCCGGGCCAGCCGGGGCGTGGGCGATGAGCCTCACCGGCGCGGAACTCCGGCTGCTCCCATACCTGGCGACGCATCTCACGATTCCCGAAATCGCAAGCAGGCTATTCGTCTCCCGCAACACCGCGAAGACCGAAGCCGTCTCCATCTATCGCAAGTTCGGCGCTTCGTCGCGCAGCCAGGCGATCGAACGAGCGATCGAAGTCGGGCTCCTGGACAGCTCGATCTTCCCACCGCTTGCACATCTCTTCGAGGAGGCATAAAGGGTCGCGAAGCGCGCGGACCGTTGAAGTTCATGCGATCTGTATGACGAAGAGCGGCGCCTCCGCGCCGATAGTCCTGGACAAGGAGACGGATCGGCAGGGACTTAGTCCGTCATGCCCACAAAGGGAGGCATCATGAGCGACGCGTCCGAGCGGAACGACGCACCGCGGTCGCCGTGATGGCCGACTACATGGAGCACCTGCGTCGACTCGCCCTGCACGACGATGCGCTGCTCGAAGCGATAGCCATCGAGGGCAGCTCGTTCGCGACACACGTCATCGACGAGAGGACGGAGGCACTCGCTCGCGTCGCGGCCACGGTCGCCGTCGACGGAGCAAGTGCCTCGTTCCAGCGTGTCGTGGCGTACGCCCTCGCGGCCGGAGCGACGAGCGACGAGATCGTCGCCACGCTTGAGGCAGTGACACCGGTGATCGGCGCAGCACGTACCGTCGTCAGCGCGCCGAAGCTCGCGCTGGCGCTCGGCTACGACGTCGAGCAAGCCCTCGAGTAGCGTACGCGGCGTGCGTTCACTGGTGACCTCGTCTCACCAGCATGACGAAGAGAATCGTGCGATCTGTATGACGAAGTCGCGCGTTCTCAAGGGGATAGTGGCTGGAACGACACGGCGTGCCCCTCGAGACGGAGGTCCAAAATGTGGTTGTGGTCGATTCTCTTCATCATCGTGTGGGTTGCGATCGCCTTCTGGCCCGCGCGGGTCGCCGCGCGTAAGGGACACAGCTTCTTCGGCTTTTTCGTCCTCAGCCTGCTCTTCTTCCCGCTGGCCTTGATCGCGGCATACATGGTCTCGGACAGAACAGTCCTGGCCTGAGCGACGCGACACAAACGTCGACTCGACCGGGCTCGACGCGCTCGACCAGCTGGCGAAGCATCTGCGGCGCGACGAGATCACGCTGGTCGTCGCCCGGCTGCGAACACGCATGGAGGAACAGTTCGCAGATGCTGGAGTGACCGAGGCGATCGGCAGGAGCCACTTCCACCCGACGATTCGAGCGGCCGTGGCGGCGTGCGTCAGCCCGGAAGGCGTGGCGTGATCACCTTGCTAGGTTCCTGAGGAGCGGAGCGAGCGCAGGCGCTCGGCTTCTCTTCGGGCTCAGCGCCGGCGGTTAGCTCACCAGCTCGAACTCGCCCGGCCTCCAGGTCTTGTCGAAGAAGGGCTGCAGCGGGCTGTAGCAGCGCAGAATGACGAACCAGCCCTTCTCGGGATCGGTCTGGATCCAGTTGCCCGGGGCGACGTCGTCGGGCCGGGCGGGCGAGCAGTAGATGACGGTGGAGCCGTCGTCTTCGGCCGCCGCGGCGGGTGAGGGGTATTCCTGGCTGCCGGCCCGGGGGTAGAGCTGCTCGGTCTGCAGCAGGGAGCGGGTTTGGCTGTCGTACACGTTGAGAGACCAAAACCGGGCCGCCGGGATGTCCTTGGGCAGCCTTACCCGGTAGGTCTCCGCGCCGTCGAACGGTATGCCGTTCTCGTCCACGTTGGCGATCAAGTACTGCGACCCGACGCCGGTCAGCCGCATGCACATGGCGGGGGTGATGGCGGTGGCGGTGTAGAACATCGAGGTGCGTGAGTGCAACCGGCGGGCGCCCTGGTTCGGGTAGGGCTTGACGCCTTCCGGAGTGATCTCGGGCGGCGGGTTGGTGAACTCGAACCCGCCGACGAACAGCATGTTCCACCAGGCGGAGTCGCCGTCGTAGTAGCGGAAGCCCTCGGTCGGGGACGCACCCATCCCGTGCATCCGGGACGCGGCGTTGCCGACAGCCACGGCATCGTCGAGGATCCCGCGCAGCCGAGCGTCGGGCGCGAACTTCTCGTTTTTGACGATGCCGATCGCGGCGAACTGCCCGGCCAGTTCGGTGTCGAGCGCCTCGGCCGGCTCAAGCTGCACCAAGGCGTCGAGCATCTCGTAGTGGCCGAAGTCGTTGGGCGGGACGGTGTTCATCGCCAGACCGCTCCCCTCCACGAACCGGGGGCTCTGCGGACTGGCTGCCTGGCCGAGCGGGCCCTTGCCCGTCAGGTAGGAGCCGATACTGCTGCCGACGCCCCCGGCGGCGTAGGGATAGATCTTCAGCTGCTCCTTGATCCGGGCGACGGTGGGGGCGGGGTCAGCGCCAGGATTCTCGTTGATGAACGCCCGGCCGATCAAGGTCACGTGGTTGGCGCGCGAGTGCCGCACGTAGTAGTCACCTTCGGGCAGCGGGCCGTCGTACTCGGGGCCGACCAGCAGGTATGTCCCGCCCTGGCCGCGGTCCGCACCGGGCAGGCCGAAGTCGCTGATCCAGCGGAACCAGATGTCGTTGAAGAGGCCCAGCGTTTCGGACGGTGTCTCGAACACCAGTGGTCCCTGCGACAGGTCGTGAAAGGACCAGAAGTAGACCGTGTCGGCGTTCGCGGTCAAGAACAGCGACCGGGAATCCATCAGCTCGGAGAAGATCAGCACGTCACCATCCGCGACGCCGGCGTCCTGGAACCCCTTCCGGATGGCGAACACGGACACCCCCTGGATGGTGTTCATGAACGTCTCGACGCCGTGCAGGTAGTCCAGGTGGTCACGCAGCTTCTCCGCGGTCTTACCGTTCGGGTAGCCGTCGGTGAACTCCAGCTTCCCGATCCCGGCCTTCACGCTCGACGGGGTAGTGATCGCTTCGGGCACAGATGTCTTGGTTGCAACAGTGGCGTGCATTGCGGTCCCTCCTCCTACTCCGGCTCGTAGCCGAGAACGGCTCTTAGCCGAGAACGTAAAGAGGACCTAACCCCGCTTCCTCATCCTGATCGTATGAACCTCCGTCCCGCTTACTACTGTCCAAGCCGTTTGAAACCTTGCAGGACTCGATTCCCGCCGCCGCGACTCGACAGTTTCCAGACCTGTTGTGCATGTCGTGCGAGGCACTTGCCACTCAGCGCGGGGATCGATTCGTGAACGCATGCCGGAGCTGCTGAGGAGAACCCAACGAAAGCGGGGCTGCTTACACACCCGCGAGAGACCATTCGCGTCAGCATTTGAACACTCTGGTGGCTTCGGATCCTTTGCCTGAACTTCGACTGTGGAGACACAGTTATCGAGCTCCGCTGAAGCGAACAGGCAGTAGCGGATTTCGGCCACCCGTCGCAATCAGAAGACTGACGAGTCGCTTCATACAGTTTGGATGATGTTGCGTTGCGGCGTGAACGCCTACGGTGCTCGGACTAGGTCTGAGTAGTTCCTTGGTACTTCTTGAGCCTCGATTGTCTGAGTGAGGAGGGCGTGATGGGCGTTGCCGTGAAGCAGGGCGTTTCGGCCGAGACGCTGAAGTCGATTTCGACCCCCGATCGGGTCGAGACAAGCCTCGGGACGTTGAAGTTCGACGACGGCGCACCGTCTGAGGAGACGGCTGCGCTGCTTTACGACAACCTCGACCTCATGCACGGCGTCGAGGCGTTCATCAACAGCTTCCCCGGAGCGTCGCTGGCGGCGATGCGCCAAGGATTCTTGAGCATCGGCGTCGAGGACAACGACGTACTGGCGTTCCCCGAGTTGATGGACTCGCAGTCGCTGTTCCTGACCGCGAACTGCGACACGCTCTACTACATCTCGTTCCTGGACCTGACGAACGGCCCGATGGTCGTCGAACTGCCGGCGTTGGGTCCGCCGACTGGGATCCTGGGTGGGGTCGACGACATGTGGTTCAACTGGGTGACTGACATGGGGCTCCCGGGGCGGGACCGAGGTACCGGCGGGCGTTACCTCATCGTCGGACCGGGTTATGACGGTCCGCTACCGGACGATGGGTACTTCGTGTCGCATTGCCGCACGACGCGGGCGTGGTGGTTCGCTCGAGCGTTCAAGGTTGACAACGACCCCGCACCGGCTGACGAAGTCATCCGCAACGGGTTGAAGATCTATCCGTACCAGCCTGGCGGGGTGGGGTCGCCGGTCTCGACGTACCTCTTCGGTGCGGGCCCGTTCGCACCTGCGACCGAACCGGCGCCGACCCGCTTCGTCGACGCGGTCCACAAGTCGTTCAACACGGTGCCGCCGGTCGATGACTCGTACTGGGACCTCATCAACGAAGTTGTACAAACGGAGCCGGTGGAGGCGGGAAACCCCGAGATCCTCGGCCTGCTCGCTTCGGTCGGGATCGTCAAGGGGCAACCGTTTGCACCTGACGCGCGGATGCGCAAGATCCTCAGCGACGCGGTCAAAGTGGGCAACGCGACCGCCCGCACGCTGGCTCTCGACCCGCGCGAACAAGAAGGCTGGGCGTTCTACCCGGGCTCGGCGTGGTTCACCATGATGTGGGAGGGCTATGAGTTCCTCACACCCCCGCCGCTGATCACTCCGAAGGGGGTCGAGCAGTCCCCGAGCGACGGCGCCCGCAAGCACAACGCCCGCATCGCGTTCTTCTACGCATACACCGGCGTCACTCCGGCGATGTGTATGCGACTCACCGGGATCGGCTCGCAATACATCTTCGCCACACGCGACTCCAATGGCGACTACCTCGACGGTGCGCGCTCCTACCGGATCACGTTGCCTCCCGACATCCCCGAGAGCCGGTTCTGGTCGGTGATGGCCTATGACCGTCAGACGCGCTCCATGCTCCAGACCGACCAAGGGATGCCGGACCTCGGCAGTCAGTCGGGTACGGTCGAAACCAATACCGACGGCTCGACCGACATCTACTTCGGTCCCACCGCACCCGAGGGCAAAGAATCGAACTGGCTGCAAACCAACCCCGACAAGGGCTGGTTCCCGATCCTCCGGCTCTACAATCCGCTGCAGCCGTTCTTCGACAAGACGTGGCGGCCGAGCGAGATCGAAGCCCTGGACTAGTGGTCTCAAGCCGAAGTGGCGCCGAGGCGGGTCAGAAACGGACAGGGCAACCGTGGAGGTAGCTGCGCACGGCAAGGAGGCTGAGCTTCTTCTCGGCCCGTGTAGCACACCCGCCGGTGCCGCGGTCGGTGCAGCATCCACACCGGTTGCCGTAGCGAGCAGAGAGCAGCACTAGATGGGTGCCGCCTTCGGTTGGGGGACCCTGGCTGCTTCGTCGCTCGTGATCGGCGCGATTGTTGCGCTGATCTTCAGCATCGGCCTGCGCACGATCGGGCTGATCATGGCCTTCGGCTCGGGCGTGCTGATCAGCGCGATCTCGTTCGATCTCGTCCAGGAGGCGGTCGACAAGTCATCCGGTCACGGCTGGGTCGTCGGGGGTTTCTTCGCCGGCTGTCTGGTCTTCTTCGGCGGCGACCGGCTGATCGACCGCCTCGGGGGCAGTCAACGTAAGGACCCAAGCGGCAACCAGGAGGGCGGCTCGTCGCTCTCGATCGTCCTCGGAAGCGTGCTCGACGGGATCCCAGAGTCGATGGTGATCGGCCTGACGATCTTCGAAGGCGGAGCGGTGGGCGCCGCCTACCTGGCTGCGGTCTTCATCTCGAACCTGCCGGAGTCGATCTCCTCGACCGCCGGCCTCGCCACAAGCGGATGGAAGAAGTCACGAATCCTGTGGATGTGGACCGCGATCGCACTCATCTCCGGGCTCGCCTCGCTGGCGGGCTACGGGCTTTTCCAAGATTCCTCACCCGGCACCACCGCCTTCGTTCTCGCCTTTGCAGGTGGTGCGATCCTCACCATGCTCGCGGAGACGATGATGCCCGAGGCCTACGAGCACGGAGGCAAGTTCGTCGGAGTCGTGACGACGCTCGGGTTCGCGGTCGCCTTCACGATCCACACCCTCGATTAGCTGCGAATGCCTGCCGCGGGCATGAGGAAACCGGAGACAGATGTGGCGGCCGCCGACGACGCCCGGGATCGACGAGCCGAGGCAGCTGGGGGTTCTGACCAGGCGTCCGGTGCCGGCCGGGCCGATCGTGCGCGCGAAAAGCTCACGGGCGCGATGGCGAGTGCGAAGAGCGCGAGCGAAAAGCACGTGGCGCTCGCGGTCCCCCTTCGAGCGGCGGAACGAAACCGGCGCGTCGCGGCGAGCGTTCTCGCCGGGGGCCTCGCGTACCGGCTGTTCCTGTGGCTGCTGCCGTTCGGTTTGCTCGCCGGAGGTGCGCTCGGCTTCCTGAACGCGGGCAGCACCGAGAAAGCGGTTTCGAAAGGCGGCCTTCCGGGGGCGATCAGCAACGCGGTCGGCGACGCTTCGCGTTCCGCGCACTCCAACTCGTGGTGGCTCCTCGCGGTCGGCGTGCCCCTCCTCCTCTGGGCGGGATTCTCTGGCGCGAAGGCAGTTCAGCTCGTTCATTCGCTCGTCTGGGACGAGCCTCCCAAGAAGGCGAAGCCACTTCAGTGGTCTTTGACTTTCACCGGTGTGCTGGTGGCGGTCTGGGCCATAGTCGCGCTGACGTGGTGGGTCCGTGGCGATTGGCCAGGCGTCCTCGCTCCCGTGCTCACGTTCGGACCGCTCACGGCGCTGTGGCTCTGGGTCTCTCTTCATCTTCCGCACAGAGATGCTCCCTGGAAGGCGCTGCTTCCCGGCGCGCTCCTCGTTGGCATTGGAATCCCGGTGCTCCACGCGCTGGTCCTGAGCTTTCTGGTGCCCAAGCTCGACAAGTCGACATCGCTGTACGGCGGTCTCGGCGCCACGACGACGGTGATCTTCTTCATCTATTTGCTCGCAACGCTCGTCGTGACCGCACCGGTACTCAATAGCTCGCTCTACCAGGAGCAGCTCAGCCGAAAGGAGCGTAGGTGACGACACCAGAAACTCCTGCCTCCGTCGTGGGCCAGGACTCGCAGCCGGTGACCGAGTCTCCCGGCACAGGCGGCAGTCGCCTAGCGGCGGCGCAAGGTTGGCTACATGAGCGGACAGATTCGAGCCTCGGCCGGCTTGTGCTCCTCTGGTTTCGCCGCTACTTCGAGGCGAGCCGTAACTCAGGCTCAGCGGCAACGACATACATCACGCTGTCAGTGTTCCCCACAGCGCTTGTCATCATCGCGATCTTCAACCTTGCCAAAGGAGACGAGAACGCATTCGCGGACCGTCTGATCTCGCACATGAACCTCAACGGGTCGACCGCGAGCCTCGTCCACGACCTCTTTGGCACCACTGCGAACAATCTCGTGGCAGCGTCTGTCACGATCGTGATCGGGTTCCTGCTCTGGGGACTGTCGATCGGACAGCAGTACCAGGACATCTACGCGCGGGCCTGGCGCATCCACGTAGGCACGGCGGCCGACCAGGTGCGGTTCACGATCTGGTTCTTCGCGTTCACCGGAGTCGTCGCGCTCTTGACCGTGTCGGCGTCGGGGCTCCGGACGGGTGGGTGGCTTGCGCTGCTTCCGGTCTGGATCGCCGGCTCGATGGTTTTCTGGCTCTGGACCCCGCGCTTCCTGCTCCATCGCGCGATCTCGCTTCGCTCACTTCTACCCGGGGCGCTCCTCGCGACCTTCGTGCTCGGCGGGACGATCGCCACCTCACCGCTCTGGATCGGACCCACGCTGGACCAGAACGGAAAAGCGTTCGGCGCGTTCGGGGTCGTCATCGCGCTCGTCGCCTACATCCTCATCGCCGTCACGATCTCGATGGTCTGCGCCGTCTTCGGACCAGTCTGGGCCGAATGGCGGCAAGGCGAGAACGACCGCAAGGGCTAGCGTGCCGCAAACAGGTCGATTGAACGTCATCGAGCGCCGCATGACGCGGTTTCTAAGAGAACCGCCGTCCGTCCGGACCGCTGCCGGCGTTATCGTCACCGCGACGACCGTCGTGGTCGTCGCCGGCGGCGTGTTCATGCGGCTGCTCGACCATGGCGAGTACTCGAACGTCTGGGTCGGCATGTGGTGGGCCCTGCAGACAGTGACGACGGTGGGCTATGGCGACGTCACACCGAAGAACCCCTCCGGGAGAATCGTCGCAATCCTCGTGATGCTTCAGGGCATCGCTTTCCTCGCCATCACCACCGCCGCGATCACCTCGACCTTCGTGGCGCGAGCATCTAAGGAACGCGAGCGTGCCCAAGCTGCGGACGAGGACGACGCCGAGGTGCGAATCGAAGCCCGCCTGCTAAGCATCGATCAGCGGCTGGACCGGGTCGAGAAGATGCTTGCCAGTCGAAGCGTTGGGAGTGAATGAGACGAGTGGCAGTCGTCGGACGCCGATCCCGAACCCCGACGCCCCACCCCGGAGCACCCCCGCGTACGGGTCAGCAACGGGTCAGCGGACTAGTGGAAACGCAGGGCATCGGCAGGGAACAGCAGGAAGCGAATTCGCCTCACTAAGCCAAACGGGAATGGCCGGGCAAACATCTCGGTTGCTTGCCATGCAGAAGGTCGTGGGTTCGAGTCCCATCATCCGCTTTCCGAAACCCGCTGCTACCGGCGGGTTTTTCTGCGCTCTGGCCGCTAACGCCGCCGCAACGCGAGCCGCTTAGTCAGCTTTTAGTCAGGTTTGCTTGTCACGCCGGGGAGGTGATGCCCCTGGCCTAGCTGTATGGCGCTCCGCGCAGGTGCGGCGTGGAGAACAGAAAACAGCGGGAACGTCGCTCCGAGTTCGGTGACGCTCCCGCCCGCACCTAACTTTCACCAGGAAAGTGCGGCCACAGCATCGCACACGCGGCCCAGGAACAGGTCGATACAGAACGAGGCGCAAGCCGGAAGGGACTCAGCCACCAGAGCCGCACCCGCCCCGGCGCGGCTTCATAGTCGTTAGCGCCGTGAGGCGCTGGGCAGGCGGAAACGAGCGGGGGAAGGACGTACCTGGCCGCGTTTGAGTTTCCGTGCCGATGGCCGTACCGTCAACGCGACGGCAGACGGCAGAACCTTCGGCGTTACTACTTCCTTGAACAAGGGGGTAGTACGCCTCCGGCCACCCGTTCCGCTCCGGCTCTGGCAGTGAGAAACAGCCCAATATCGCTTCTCGATTGGTGACAACCAGGGCTGTGCTGAATCGCCGCTTTCTGAGACTTCGGCTCTAGGTCGGGCCGAACGCTCCCGCGGACGTGGATCGCGCTTCGGGAACGAGCAGGCGACGGAGCGCCCCGGGGCCTGGGAGCGCGAGCGCAAGGGCCGTCGCCACCAGCGCGAGGTTTCGCGCCAAGAGCAGAGAGGTCGCGCCGAGGTCGAAGTGGCCGAGGTAGCTGCCGTAGAAAGCGCTCGGAAACCAAACGTGCGTGAGTGCGGCCGCGACGACGAATGCGGAGGTGGCGACTGCGCCGCGGCGGCCGGCCACGAGGGGAACGAGCGGGACGAGCCAGGTGATGTACTGCGCCGAGAGCACGGTGCCGAGGACGAGCGCGACCGCGACGGTAAGCGCCGAGTAGCGGACGAGGTCTTCGAGCGGATCGTTTCTGCTGCGCGCGAGCGCGCCCCAGATCACGCAGAGCGCAAGCACGAGCAGCAGGTTGAGCGCCGTCTTTGTGGCCTCAGTGCCCGTTCCCGCGAGGATCGCCCGGTTCAAGCCGTGCTGCTCCGGGCGGACGGTTAGCTCGGATGTATGCAGCCCTACCCAGTCGCTGAGATGGCGCGTGATCACGAGCAGCGAGCTGGTGACGGTCTCGACTTGAAGACCACCGCTGAGTTGGTTTCGCAGCATCTGCCAGGTCCCGTTCCAGGACGCGATCGCAAAGGGCGCGAACACGAGCGCCGCCGCCGCGACAGCGGACGCTGCCGCCGTGATCGCCTCGCGAACTCCTCGCTGGCGCGCGGCCACGATTAGCAGCACAGGTAAGAGCAGCAACGGGTACACCTTCGCCGCCACGCCCAGGCCGAGCGCGGCTGCCCCCAGCCGGAAGCGTCCGTGGAGCGCTGCGGCGAGCGCCGCCGCAGTGAGCGCGGCCGGCCAGACGTCGTAGCGCTGGACGAACACGTGGCCGATCAGAAGCGGCGACGAGGCGACGACCGCGATCGCGAACAGCCGGACCGTCGTGGTGCGCCGGAGAGCGTCCAGAGAGAGAGCGGTGAGGATCACCATGGTGGCGGTGAGCGCGACGACGAGCGAGTTGAAAGCACGCTGGTAGCGGTAGCCGTGGTCGTTCGGAGGCGACCAGTGCGCGTCGCGCGCGTCGCCGAACATGACCGCTGGCAGCACGAACATCGGCAGCGCTCCGGGCGGGTATTCGATCGCGAAATCCCGGTAGGGCATCTTCCCCCCGAGCAGAATCGTCGTATCCTCCTCGTAGATCGGAAGGTCGATACCGGCATCGAACGGTGCCCTGACCGCGGCCCAGGCCGCGAAGGCGAGTACGGTCGCTGCAAGTCCGACAGCAATCGACACTGCAAGCCGAGACGGGGGCGGCATCGACCAGGCAGCCTATTACGCCCGAGTGGTCTTGATCTGACCTGCTCGGCCGCCTGGCGCTCGCTGCGTCAGCACTCGCCGAGCTTCGGCACGGCCACCGAAACACCGGGGTCGAAACGCTGAAACGCTTGCTTCGCCACGGGTAGCCGAATACGGCCCCACGCGATGCGTCTGTACGCGCTCACCGAGCTTCACGACCCGGAAGCGATAGAGCTCTTCATCACTGAGGAGGACGCGCGCCGTGCGCTCGAGGATTGTCTGCGGGACGAGCCCCAAGTGGCGCGGCCGCCTCGAGGTGACCGAGGTCGAGCTCGACCACGAACACACCTCGCTCAACTAGCTACCTCGAGTCTTGCTGCCCCGAGTGAGCCTAGACCCGGACCAGCGCCCAGGCTAACCCATTAGCCGAGTCAACCTCCTCGCCCGGCTTCGGGAATTTCGTAGCCTCCTCGTGGACCACCCGCGCGATTTCGTCAAGATTGCGGCTTTGGAGGGCAATCTGTTGCTCCGGGCTCAGCTTGATCCAGAGATGGTTGTACTTCCCCTTCGCTCGGCCCGGGCCTTCCGGCCACCACTTATCCAGGGGGTCAGGGTCCGCTGCGACCGCCGCTAAGAACCTGCGAAGTGGCCCTGGATATACGTCCCCCGGGGGGGTCATGCTGTCCCCGGTCATGCTGCGACCGTACTGCGTCGCTGCTTCGGTTTCAAGATTCGGCGCGGCCTCCTCGAGGTGACCGAGGTCGAGCTCGACCACCGACGCACTTCGCTCAACTAGCTACCTCGACACGGATATCGGTGTGCGCCCCGACCAAGGACGTGTCAAGAACTCCGGTAACACTTTGCTCTGCCGCACAGATGGGGCGGGCGTGGAGAGTTTCCCGAGGACTCTCCTCAGAGCCTTTGCGACAGTCGCAACGCGGCGACGGGGAGAGAACAAGTCGCTCACGTTACAGAGGCCGCAGGCCCGCCCCGCCCGATCTTTAACCCAGAGGCGGCACGGACACAAGAGCCGTTAGGTGCACGAGGCCGGCGCTGGGGCTCAAGCGCTCCGACACCGAGATGTGCGTCCCCCGCGCCGGCCCCCGAGTCACGCTGAGAGGTTTAGGCCTGCCCCGATCGGCTAAGGGGTGTCCTGCACCAGCCTCGTGGCGGA
>DATHGN010000085.1:0-12894 GCA_035317565.1 Gaiellaceae bacterium | reverse complement strand
GGCGGGCGGTGTCTTCAGCGAGGACCTGATCCGCACCTGGATCGATTACAAGCGCGAGAACGAGGCGGACGTCGTGCGGCTCCGCCCGCATCCCGCGGAGTTCTCCCTCTACTACGACTGCTAGCTGCTGTGCTGGAGCTGAAAGCCCGACCCACGGACACGCTCGCCGAACCACCGTCGGTCGAGCTCCGGCCGCTCCAGCCCGACGACTGGGAGGCCGTCGCGGAGATCTACTGGGACGGGATGCGAGCGGGGCTCGCGACCTTCCAGACGGAAGTGCCCTCGTGGGACGCGTGGGATGCGGCGCACCTGCGCGGGCACCGGCTCGTCGCCGATCTGCTCGGTGAAGTGGTCGGCTGGGCCGCCCTGTCGCCGGCGTCGACGCGGCGCTGCTACGCCGGCGTCGTCGAGAACAGCATCTACGTCGCGCAGGGCGCCCGTGGCCTCGGGATCGGCCGCGCCCTGCTGGCGGCGCTGATCGCCGGCGCGGAGCGGGCGGGGATCTGGACGATCCAGACGTCGATCTTCCCGGAGAACCGTGCTTCGCTGGCATTGCACGAGCGTTGCGGGTTCCGGGTCGTCGGGACTCGTGAGCGTGTGGCAAAACGAGACGGCATCTGGAGAGACACCGTGTTCCTCGAGCGGCGAAGTCCGGTGATCCCATGACCAAGGTCGAAGCCGTCGTGATCCGCGAGCGTGTGGAGACCGTTATCGACGCGGTCGAGCACGCGACAGGACACATAGGCGTAACGGTGATCGAGGCCATCGGTCATGGACGTCAGCGGGGGGTCACGCATGAATATCGCGGGCGCATCTTCGAGTCGCGGTTCCTGCCCAAGGCGCACCTCACGTTCATCGTCGAGGACGAGCTCGCTGATGCAGTCGTCGAGGCGATCGCGGACTCTGCGCGCAGCGGCAACGAATCCGGCGACGGCCTGGTGTGGACGTCGACGGTCGACAACGTCACGCACAACCGGACGGGCACCAAGCTCGAGAAGGAGGTGGAAGCCTAAATGTCCAACAAGGATCTACTGATCGCGGCGAACACGATCTGGGTCGTCCTCGCGGCGATCCTCGTGATGTTCATGCAGGCCGGCTTCGCCTTCCTCGAGGCCGGGCTGACGCGAATGAAGAACGCGGCGCACATCGCCGGCAAGAACGTCCTGATTTTCGCCATCTGCTCGCTCGTCTATTACGCAGTCGGCTTCGGAATCGCCTTCGGAGACGGCAACAGCTTCATCGGGACGAGCGGCTTCTTCCCCTCGAGCAATGAGCTGCTCGCGATCGGCCAGGCGCCCTATTCGTTCTTCACCGGCATCCCTGCCGCCAGCGGCTATCTCTTCGAGGTCGTCTTCGCGGGCGTCTCGCTCGCGATCGTTTGGGGTGCAATGGCCGAAAGGGCGAAGCTGTGGGTCTACCCAGTCTTCGGCGTGGTCTTCACGCTTATCTACTCGGTGACGTCGCACTGGATCTGGCACGCAGGCGGCTGGTTGTTCGGCAAGGGCATGCAGGACTTTGCCGGCTCCACGGTCGTGCATTACCAAGGAGCACTTGCCGCACTTGCCGGCGCGCTCCTGCTCGGGCCACGGATCGGGAAGTTCGGTCGTGACGGACGTGCGAACCCGATTCCGGGGCACAACATGCCGTACGCAGTCCTCGGGACGATCATCCTCTGGTTCGGCTGGTTCGGATTCAACCCGGGCTCGACGTTGGGTGTCGTTACCGGCGATCGCATCGGCTACTTCGGCTACGTCGCACTGACGACGAACATCGCCGCTGCAGCCGGCGCAGTCGGCGGCCTCGCGAGTGCCTGGTGGATTCTGCGCAAGCCCGACATCTCGATGATGCTGAACGGCGTCCTCGCCGCGCTCGTCGCGATCACGGCCGCGTCGGGTTTCGTGGCGCCGTGGGCCGCGATCGTGATCGGCGCAGTATCGGGCTGGATCGCTGTCGCAGGCGTCCTGTTCGTCGAGCGGATCGGCATCGACGATCCCATCGGCGCAGTCGCCGTGCACGGAATGTCGGGTGTTTGGGGAACCCTCGCGACCGGTATTTTCGCGGTGCCGGCACTGGCGTCCAATCTTGCGACCGGCAGGGGCGGGCTCGTCTACACCGGCTCGTTCCATCAGCTCGGCGTCCAGGCCCTCGGCCTCGTCACCGTGGGCGCGTTCACGTTCTCCGCGTGCTTCGGCTCGCTGTGGGTGATGAAGCGAGTGTGGGGGATCCGTGTCGAGACGGAAACGGAGACGGCTGGTCTCGACGTCTCGGAGCACGGCATGTGGGGCTACCCCGAGTTCTACATTCCGGTTCCCGGTGGCTATGGGACCGAGGCGCACGGTCATCTCGGCCTCTCGCACGGGCACGCGCGCACGGCGCCTGCTCCCGCCGTGCCCGGCGCTGCGCCCGAGCCGGCGCCCGGCTAAGCGGAGGCGACTTCGAGGGCGTCGCGCTCAGCGGCGCCCTCGAGTGTTCGCGGAATGACGCGCCAGAAGAGCTGCTCGGCCTCGTGCCAACGCTCGAGGATGGCTAGGGCGCGACCAGACCGTGTGTGGTGAACGTGGGCTTCGAGCAGGGCCCGCAGTTCCTCTCCGGCGTAGCGCTCCGCGACAACGAGCTGGGTGTTGAGGCGAAGCGGGAGCCGGCCGGCCGCGTCGAGGACGTAGAGCTCGCCGCCGCTCATTCCCGCGCCGGCATTCAATCCGACCTCCCCGAGCACGACCACTCTCCCGCCTGTCATGTACTCGCACGCGTGGTCGCCGACGCCCTCGACGACCGCCGTCGCGCCAGAGTTGCGCACCGCGAAGCGCTCGCCTGCGCGCCCGCTCGAGAACAGCTCCCCGCCGGTCGCACCGTAGAGCGCCGCGTTGCCGAGCAGGACCGGGTCGCCGGCATCGTCGCAAGGAGGCAACACGACGATCCGGCCGCCGCTCATTCCCTTGCCGACGTAATCGTTTGCCTCGCCGACCACGTCGAGCTCCACGCCGGCGGCCAGGAAGGCGCCGAAGCTCTGCCCGGCAGAGCCTTCGAACCGCGCCCGCACACGGCCGGGCGGAGGGCCGGCTCCAAAACGTCGGCCGATCTCGACACCGAGTTGGGCACCGACCGTCCGGTCCCGGTTCCCGATCGAATAGCACAGCTCGACGAGACGATCTTCCTCGAGCGCTGCGGCGGCGTCGCCGGCCAGTCGCTGCCCGAGCTCTCCGCCTTCAGCGCAGGGCTGTGCCTCGCCGGTGAATCCCCCCGGGCAAGCTTCAGTCAGCCTGCGTAGGTCGAGAGAGCTGCTACGCCGCTCGTTCGTCTCGCGTCGGCGCAACAGGTCGGCGCGGCCGACGGCCTCGGCTAAGGTTCGCAGGCCGAGCGCTGCCAGGTACCGGCGGACTTCCTCCGCGACGAAGAGCAGATACCCCTGGACCGCCTCCGGGGTCGCGGTGAACTTCGAGCGCAGCTCGGGCCGCTGCGTTGCGATCCCGACCGGGCAGGTATCGAGATGGCACGAGCGCACCATCAGGCAGCCCTCCGCAATCAGCAGGGCAGTGCCGAACGCCACCTCGTCGGCGCCAAGGAGTGCGGCGACGATGACGTCACGCCCGGTCTTGAGCCCGCCGTCAGCGCGGAGGCGCACGCGACCGCGGAGGCCGCTCTCGACGAGAGTCCGCTGGGTCTCCGTCAGGCCGAGCTCCCACGGCACTCCCGCGTGTTTGATCGAGGCGAGCGGGCTTGCGCCGGTCCCGCCGTCGGCACCCGCGATGTGGATGACGTCGGCGAGCGCCTTCGCAACTCCCGCTGCGACGAGGCCGACGCCTGCTGACGCGACGAGCTTGACCGAAACGGCGGCAGCCGGGTTCGCCTGCTTGAGGTCGAAGACGAGCTGCGCGAGATCTTCGATCGAGTAGATGTCATGGTGCGGCGGCGGCGAGATCAGCTCGACACCGGCCTGTGTGTGTCTGAGTCGCGCGATCTCGGCGGTCACCTTGTGTCCGGGCAGTTGTCCGCCCTCGCCGGGCTTCGAGCCCTGTGCGATCTTGATCTGCAGCTCGTCGGCGTATGCGAGGTACTCGGGCGTGACCCCGAACCTCGCCGACGCAACCTGCTTGATCCGCGAATTGCGCTCGGTGCGGAAGCGAGCCGGATCTTCGCCGCCTTCGCCGGAATTCGAACGCGCTCCGAGCCGGTTGAAGGCGATCGCCACGGTTTCGTGGGCCTCGGCCGAGAGCGACCCGTGGGACATCGCACCGCTGGAGAAGCGCCGGACGATCGTCTCGACGGGCTCGACCTCGTCCACGTCGAGCGGCAGGCCGGTCGGCGCGAGCTCGAGGAGGTCGCGGAGCTCGAGCGGCGGGCGTGTGTTGACGAGATCCGCGAATCGGTCGTAGTCACGGCGCCGGAGAGCGTGCGCCGCCCGCTGCAGCGCGTCGACGACCGGCGGGGTCGTCGCATGCGGCTCACCGCCCTTGCGGTACTTGACGTAGCCGGGATTCTCGAGTTGCGACGAATTCAAACGGCGGAGGAGGGCTTCACGCTCGAGCTCGGCAAACCCGATGCCGCCGATCTCGGACGGGCTGCCGGTCAGGCAGAGGTCGACGACGTCGCGCGCCAGACCGAGTGCTTCGAAGAGTTGCGCTCCTCGATACGACGCGATGTCCGCGATGCCCATCTTCGAGAGGATCTTCAGTACGCCGTCCTCGACCGACTCGCGGAAGCGCAGCTGCGCTTCCGCCGGCGACGGGTGGTCTCCACCGAGCTTGTCCTCGGACGCGAGTGCCGCCACGGTCTCGAGCGCGAGCCGTGGACACACGGCGTCCGCGCCGTAGCCGATCAGGCAGGCGAAGTCGTGCGCCTCGCGCGGTTCGTCGGTGATGACGATGATCGACGTGGTCGTCCGCGCGCCCGCGGCGACGAGCCGCTGGTGGACGGCGCCGACGCCCAGCACCGGCGGAACGGACATCTCGACCCCTCGGTCGTCGAGGACGACCAGGCCGCCGCGGCTACTCAGTGCTTCGTCTGCCAGCCGCAGGCATGCGCGCTGAAGCCCTTCGCGCTCGTCGAAGGTGGCGTCGAGCACGACTGCCCGCCGGGCGAGCGCGAACGCCGCGGAGGGAAAGAGGAAGAAACTTTCGAGCTCGAGCAGCCGTGCCGAGCGCGGATGCTCGCCGACTAGCGGTGCTCGGGCACCGATCAGCGTCCGAAGCGACATGACCGATCGCTCACGAAGGTGGTCGATCGGGGGGTTCGTGACCTGCGCGAAGCGTTGACGGAGATAGGACGTCACAGGGCGCGCGCGTCCTGCGAGTGGCGGCAGCGCGGTGTCGTCTCCCATCGACGAGGTCGGCTCGTGACCGGTGGCCGCTGACGGGCGGAGGAGGAGGGAGAGATCCTCTCGTGTGTAGCCGGCCGCGGCCTGGCGCGCGGTCAAGCTTTCCGTCGGCGGGCTGACCGGTACGCCCGCGTCGAGGGGCTGCACGGTGGCGCGAAGCCACCGGGTGTACGGCCGCTTACCGGCGAGCCGCTGCTTCACCGCCGGGCTCTCCTCGATCCCCACCGCCGGATCGACGACGAGCATCTGACCCGGCCCGAGCCGGCCGCGCCTGATCTCAGCACCTGCGGGCAGAGAGAGGGCTCCCGCCTCCGAAGCACAGGCGACGAGACGGTCGTCGGCCACGGCGTAGCGGAGTGGACGCAGGCCGTTGCGGTCGAGGGTCGCGCCGACCACGCGCCCGTCTGTGAAGACGACACCGGCTGGGCCGTCCCACGGTTCGAGCAGCGTCGCGTGGTAACGGTAGAAGCTCCGGACCCGTTCGTCGAGCTCGGGATCCGCGTCGACCGCCTCCGGGATCAGCATCGCCGCCGAGTGGCGAATGTCCCTGCCGCCGCGGACGAGCAGCTCGAGCGCGTTGTCCAACAGCGTCGAATCCGAGCCGTCCTCCTCTAAGACGTGCCCCCGCGCCCGCATCCAGGCGACGTTTCCGTCGATCGAGTTGATCTCACCGTTGTGGCAGAGCAGGCGAAGAGGTTGCGCGCGCTCCCAGGACGGTGCCGTGTTCGTCGAGAAGCGCTGGTGGAAGATTCCGAACGGCACCGCGAGCGCCGGATCGCGCAGGTCGGGGTAGAAGGCCTCGAGCTGGTCCGCGGCGCAGAGCGCCTTGTACGTGACCGTGCGGAACGAGAGCGAGGCGACGTACGCGCCCGGCTCTTGCTGTACACGCCTGCGTGCGCGATAGGCACGTCCTTCCGCCTCGTCGAGCGAGACACCGAATGGCTGGAGCAGGACCAGCTGCTCGATCTGCGGCATCGACGCTCGCGCCTGCTCGCCGAGCACGGCAGGCACCGTCGGGACCGACCGCCAGCCGCCAAGCCCGAGTCCCTCGGCCACACAGGCCTCCTCGATCGCCGCGCGGGCCGCTTCGTCTCGAAGGAAGACCATTGCAAGACCGCACCAGGGCCCGGGAATCAGAGCGCGGGGGAGTGGGAGGAGGAGACCTGCGCCGTCACCGGTCAGCCGATCGGCGCCGATCGCGCCGCGATGGCGCATTCGTGCCAGCCCTTCGAGCAGCCCGTCGACGATCGTGCGCGAAGCACGGCCGCTCGCATCGGCGAGGAAGCCGATGCCGCAGGCGTCACGTTCGCGGCGGAAGTGGTCGGTTGACGGTTGCACGGCGTGCACCCCTCGTTGGAGTGTGGACTTCCCGCCTGCTGTTGCGACCTAGCCGGCGTCGGCGGAGGAACGAAACGCCGGCTAGCGCGTAAGGACGCGCAGGCCGAGCGTAAAGAGGGTGATGCTGCTCCTCGGCGCGCGTACCATTGATGCCCGAGACTAGTAGAGCCGCCGGATGACAGCAAGGGTTATCTTCTCGCGCGTCTAGATGACGAAGCGCTGCCCGTAAGCCGCCAGGTCGCGGCGCCCCTCGCCACCTGCCGGTGGAAGCCGAAGCGAGCTGATAGTACGATCGCTCCGTGGTCCGAGGCACACTCGCTGCGCTCGCGGTGGCGCTCTTTCTCGCCGCGCCTGCGAGCGCCGCGCAGCCGTACCACGTGAGCTACCACGCCTTCGCGCTGCCGAAAACGGGCGTGACGTTCGACAACGCTCCCGGGGGCGTGTGGACGTCGCCCTGGTTCCAGACGGGCTTCGGGTTCACCGAGCTCGTGTCGTCATGGAACGCCGACACGCCCGCGGGCACATGGATCCAGATCGACATGCACGCGACGACGGATCGTGGCACGACGACCAAGTGGTACACGATGGGCCGCTGGGCGTTCGGCGACGGCGACATCCAGCGCACGTCGGTCGGTGGGCAGGGTGACGCCGACGGCTTCGTCTCCATCGACACCTTCTTTGCGAAAGATCACCCGCTGACGTCGTACCAGCTGCGCGTCACGCTCTATCGCGTCGCAGGCTCGTCGGCGACACCACGCCTGACGCGGATCGGCGCAGTTGCGTCGGATCCGATCAACTCGAACCCGTACGTGCCGAGCGCGACGACGATGACGAAGGCGATCGACCTGCGCGTGCCGTCGTATTCGCAGGAGATTCACGCCGGTGAGTACCCACAATTCGACGGCGGCGGCGAGGCGTGGTGCAGCCCGACCTCGACGTCGATGGTCGTCGCCTACTGGGGCCGCGGTCCGGCGCGGAGCGATTACGCCTACGTGTACGGGGACTACCCGAACGTCATCGACCCGTGGGTCGACTACGCGGCCCGTTACACGTTCGACTACCACTACAACGGCGCGGGCAACTGGCCCTTCAACACCGCGTACGCCGCGCACTTCGGGCTCGAGGCCGAGGTGACGCAGCTGCACTCGCTCGCGGAGGCGGAGCAGTTCATCAAGGCCGGCATCCCGCTCGTCGCCTCGATCGCGTTCCAGCCGAACAAGCTCGACGGCTTTCTCTTCCGCGGTACCGATGGGCATCTGCTGGTGATCGGAGGCTTTACAGCGGGAGGGGACGTCATTTCCTACGACCCGGCATCGGCGAGCGACGCGACCGTACGCCACGTCTACAACCGGGCGCAGTTC
Source organism: Gaiellaceae bacterium (assembly GCA_035317565.1). GTDB lineage: Bacteria > Actinomycetota > Thermoleophilia > Gaiellales > Gaiellaceae > 3-1-20CM-4-69-9. The sequence goes on along the minus strand of DATHGN010000085.1, from coordinate 4,881 downwards.
GAGAAGGCTTGGATGTCGGCGTCCGGCGGGATCGTGTACGTGGTCCATCCGGCCTCCGTGCCGCTGCCGCCTTCGAGCGGCAACTGGTAGCCCTGCGCTACCAGTTCGTCGACTGCCGCTGGGAGCTCGGTAAGCCGGGACGCGGGCGCGAGCTCTACGGCGCCGGACACATTCCGGGCGCCAGCTTTCTCGACGTCGACGCAGACCTCGCTGCGCCGCCAGGCCTGCGGGGAAGACATCCGTTGCCGGAGCAGGACGAGTTCACGCGCGCAGCCGGACGGGCAGGCATCGGTGACGGGGTCTTCGTCGTCGCCTACGGCAACGTGGGCGGCGCGGAACGTCTGTGGTGGCTGCTCCGCCACTTCGGCCACGACGCGTGCGCCGTCATCGAGCTCGAGGGCTGGCACGGCCCACTCACGACGGGCGACGAGGAGATCGAGCCGGCAGAGCTCACCGCCCGCCCGCGTGACGACGACACGATCGAGGCCGGCGAGCTCGAGCGCCGCCGCGGGGAGCTCGTCGTGGTGGACGCGCGGCTTGCACCGCGCTGGCGTGGCGAGCCGAATCCGATCGACAAGGTCCCGGGGCGAATTCCGGGCGCCCTCAACGCACCGTGGAACGAAACGCCCCCTGAGCTACCGGAGGGCGAGGTCGTCGCCTATTGCGGTTCGGGGGTCACGGCGTCCGTTCTCCTCCACCGCCTGCACCTCGCCGGTCGCGAGGGCAAGCTCTACCCCGGCTCGTGGAGCGAGTGGGAGCAGCTCGGCCTGCCGGTCGAGCGAAGCTAGGCGGTCGACGTGGCGGCGCTGCCGAAGTGCGCGAGGTACGGCTGCCAGCCGTTCGGGATCTTCGGTGCGGCTAGGCGGATGAAGAGCACAGGGGCCGGCGCCTTCGGGGGATGCACGAGCTCCATGCGCGCCTCCTCCAGCGTCCGGTTTCCCTTCTGATGGTTGCACGGCGCGCACGCCGTGACGACGTTCTCCCAAACTGATTCGCCCCCTCTCGATCTCGGGATCACGTGGTCGAGCGTCAGCCGCCCCGCGGTTGTGCCGCAGTAGACGCAACGCCACCCGTCGCGGGCGAAGAGCGCCCGCCGCGAGATCTTTCGCTGCACCGCACGCGGCACGCGGACGTAGGCGACGAGCCTGATCACGTGCGGCCAGGGATACGTGTCGGTAGCAGAGTGCAGCGGCTGGTCGAGCTTCTCGATCACCTCGGCCTTCCCCTTGAACACGAGCACGTGGGCACGCCGCACGGATGTCACATTCAGCGGCTCGAAACTTGCGTTCAAAACCAGAACCTGCTGCATCTGGCCCGAAATGTAGCTGAGGGACAGGTGCCAGAGGGCTGATGCGAAATTCGGCGGAATTTCACATCAGGCCTCTAGCCCGCCATTGCCCGCTCGACGGCCTCCTGCTCCTCCGGGGAGAGAGCGACTGAAGGACGGCCGTGATCGAGCTCCTTCACGTAGATCCGAGCGTAGTCCCGGCCCTGGATCGCGCTGAGCACGACACCACTTCGCCCGGCGTCGAGTAGCGCGATCGACGCCGACTGCTGGCCTCCGGCTCCTTCATAAGCGTCGTAGCGGACGAGTGAGGTCTTCGAGACCGCGGTGTCGACCCGGCGGTCGACCCGCGAGAGGCCCGCGGCGATCTCGTCCACTGCTCGGTGCAGGTCGTCGATCCGGCCCTGCAGCGAGACCGCGAAGTCGACCAGATCCTCCTTGCCGCCTCCGAGCAGGACACGCTGTGCTGCCCGCACCTTCTGCAGCTTCCACCACGCGAGCGCCGCCACGATCAGCGCGAGCGACGCGACTGCGCAGGCTGCGATCGCGATCCACTCCGCGGTCGTCAGGGAAATCGGCTAACCCCCGAGCGAGAAGATGACCTTGTACTCGGCCGTGTTGTTCGACACCGTCGTCTCGCCCGGCACCGGCTGGACGTCGACCTTCACGGTCGTCGGAAGACCGAACAGGCCGTTGATGTCGATGTTCGTGAACGTCACCGTCTTCGTCTGACCCGTGTTGATGACGTCGATCTTCATCCGCTTGACGATCGACTTCGGCGACTTCTGGATCGTCAACGTGACGCCGACGTTCGTCTCCTGGAAGTTGCCCGAGTTCATGACGGCGACCTGGAACGCAAGGTCGGTCGACGCCGTGATCTCGTTGTCGCTCGCCGCGCCCCCTGGGTTGAGCCTCTTCCCGTCCGGCAGTGCCGTCACGGACACGAGCGCGCTGCCGTGCTTGCCACCGGGTGTGCCGCCGGTCGCGGCTCCGTGCACACGGCGCCAGACGTCGGCCATCGCCTGGGTGCTCGCGAGATCGGGATTCGAGAAGATGTTCGAGTCGGGAACGCCGCCGATGTCGGTGATGTTCTGGTGGGCGAGCTCGAGGCGTGTCGGCTCTCTGAAGTAGAAGTCCCAGTTCACGTCGCTCGCGGCGAGGAGCCGCGCCTGATCGGCGATGAGGCGGCCGGAGGTGTTCGCATCCTTCGCGGTCGCCGTCTGGCGGAAGGCGTCGGCCAGCCGGCTGAGCCCGCTCGCACGCAGCTTCAGCACTTCGATCAGGTGCGCTTGCTCGACGCGGAGCGGCCCCGGTGGGTTGAGCTGCGTGGCCTGTGCGACCACTTGCTGCTGCTGAACCGCGAGCCCGCTGATCTTCGACTCGAGGTCGGTCTCCTTGATGCCGGTCGCTGACAGCGCCTGGTTCAGGAGCTTGCCGATCTGATCGGATCGCTGTGCGATCGAGCGGACGTCCACGATGTAGGCCTGGTACTTGTCGTGCTTGCTGCTCGAGGCACAGCTGCGAATGCCGACGACGAGCAGGACGGCAGCGAGGATCAGGAAGGCGATCAGCCCGGCCAGACGGAGCATGGGGATCAGCCCCTGAGGCGTCCGGACCGGACGGCGCGGACCGCTGGGCGGCGGCCGCCGCGGCGTGCGGACGCGCTCCGTCGCCTCCTCGGTCTCCGGCTCGTCGAAGAAGTCGAACTCGATGTCTGAGTCGCGCTCGGTCATAGGGGCCCGCCAGCTAGATCATCACAGCCGAAGCGGCGTTCACTCTAACCCGTACGTCCGCCGTTCCCGGCGGGTGAAGGACTTGTCCGCGCCCCCGCCAACCCTGGAGAGCCGGTGTCGAACGCTGCCTCAGCCCTTGTCCAGAGCGACCTCGTTCTCGGCCGCTACCGGCCGCTGAGGCCCCTGGGGAGCGGCGGCTCCGGCTCGGTCTGGCTCGCCCGCGACGAGCAGAACGGGCTCGATGTGGCCCTGAAGATCGTGCCGCGGGAGGGTAAGGCGGCGTCCCGAGCCGAGCGGGAAGCCGAGGCGGCCGCGCGCCTCCGTCATCCTTCCTGTCAGCGCGCCTACGGCTTCGGCCGCGACTCGCAGCACGTCTACATCGCCTACGAGTACGTCCCGGGCCGCACCTTCCGCGAGGCTTTGCGAAGCGGCGAGCTCGACGACGCGTCGGCGATCGAGGCTTCGGCCCAGGTCCTCGAGGCCCTGGCGCACGCTCACGGGCGTGGGATCGTCCACCGTGACGTCAAGCCGTCGAACGTTCTGCTGGCAGAGGGCCGCGGGGTCCACGCGAAGGTGCTCGACTTCGGCCTCGCCCAGATCCAGGAGGCGGAGACCCTGACCGCCCAGGGCGACGTGCCCGGGACGCTCGCCTACATCGCGCCCGAGCGTCTTGCCGGCGCGCTCACCACCGAGGCCGCCGACATCTGGGCGGTGGGCGTGATGCTCTGGGAGGCACTCGCCGGGCGCCATCCGTTCTGGCGCAGCTCGCTCCTCGAGACCGCGCGTGCGATCGAGGAAGGCGCTCCCGGCCTCGAGACGCTGCGTCCCGACCTGCCGAAGCCGATCATCGCCGCGGTCAACCAGGCCCTCGATCTCGACCCGGCCCGGCGGCCGACTGCAGCGGTGCTTGCGGGCGCGCTCCGGCTCGGCGGGCGGAAGCGACGCGTCCGCAAGGGCGGGGGTCAGACCCTGGCTGTTCCGGCCGCGGTGCCTCGCCTCGTGCCTGCCGTCCTCGCCGCCCTCGTGGCGGGCTGGACGGCGTGGGTGCTCCCGTTCTTCCCCGCCGGCTGGTCGCTCGGGCTCGGCGGGCTCGCCGCGGCTGCGACGCTCCTCGACGCTCGACTCGGGCTCGCCTTCGCGCTCGCCGTGCCAGTCCTGCCGCTGGGGAACATCGCGCTCGGCCTCGCCGTCGTCTACGGGTGCCTGGCCGCAGCGCTTCTCGCGGTGATGTGGCGCGAGCCCGAACGCGGCCTCCTCTTCTCCCTCGGCGGGCTGCTGGCGCCGATCTCCGCACTCGCCCTCTTCCCGCTGGCCGCTCTTTCCGTCCGCTCCCCGGGCCGGCGCGCAATGCAGGCGGCGGCGGCCGTCCTCGTGGCCGGGGTCGTTGCCGGAATCCGCGGTGTTCCGCTCCCGTTCGACGGCGCCGCTCCGCCGGAGCTTGGAATCGCCGCGAGTGGCGACCCGTTCGCGGTCGTCTCCGCCCTCTGGGCTGCCCTCGTCGCCCAGCCGGCGCTCGCCGTCGAGACCCTGGTGCTTGCAGGCGTCGCGGCCCTGCTCCCGCTCGCTCGCAGCCGGGGGCTCTGGGGGATCGCCGCCCTCGGCGCCGCATTCCTGGTCGGGGCCGTGCTCCTTGCCCCCGGAGTGGCCGTCGCGCCGCTTGTCGTGGCCGTTTGGGCGACCTGTCTGGCGGTAGCGGTGCGTTAGCATCGCTTGCCGGGGTACTTCCCGGCCCATGGTCCTTCGCGCTATCGAACAGAAGATCGAGTCCCTCTTCGAGGGCATCTTCGGCCGAGCTTTCAGGACGAACGTCCAGCCGGTCGAGCTGGCGCGCAAGCTTGCCAAGGAGATGGACGAGCACAAGAC
>DATHGN010000084.1:0-36871 GCA_035317565.1 Gaiellaceae bacterium | reverse complement strand
AAATACTTCTGCGCGACGATATTCGTCGCTGTTTGCGACCAGAACTTCGGGAACTCGACGTCCTTCTGGTCGAAGACCGGCTTCTCCTTGCCGGGGATGAAGGCGTCGCGGATCTCCCATTCGATCTCGTCGAACGGGTCGCGGCCCGGGATCGTGAAGTAGCGGCGGACGGCGAGACTCGCCGCCTTGTCCACGACGGTGTTCTCCGCGAGCGTCTCTGCGGGTGCCTGAGTCTCCTGTGTCTTGGCGGTCGCCATCCTGTTCCTCCCGAGCCTAGTCCTATGGATATGGATCTCGATCGGTGTGGTGTTGCGTCTTCTAGGAGGCGCCGCCGACCGGGATCTGGACCTTAGAAACCGGCCCGGACGTAACCCCAAGTGTAGCCGCGAGGCCCCTTTCCAAGCCGGGTTCGGGCCGTTCGGACGTGTGCCAGGGACAGTCCCTCGATGGAGTGATTCCCCGCAAGTTGCGGCAACTCCGTCGGTCTCCTCCGCTGACGCGATGCGGCCCCGACAGATCACCGGTTGGCTCACGCCGTTGGCTGCGGTTGCCTTGGTGCTGGCCTGCGGGCCCGCTCAGGCTCCGGCAGCCGTCTGCGTGATGGTCACGCCGGGGATCGATCTCGGGTGCCGCGACGAGCAGGGTGCGCCCGCTGGAGGGGAACCGACGGCGAGCTCGGAGCCGGCGGGCGCACCCACGGAACCCGAGCCGGTGACGAGGAACTCGACGGTGGTGCGCTCCGACCCACGCCGGGTCGCAGTCACCTTCAAGCCCGGGGTGACGCGGGCGCGGATTCGGTCCGTGATCTCCGACGCCGGCGGCACGCTCGAGACGGCGATCCCGCAGATCAGGGCGTACCTCGTCAGTGTCGAGCCGGAGCACCGAGCCGAGGTGCTGGCTGCACTGCAGTCGTCCTCCGCGGTCGCGAATGCAGCGAAAGAGCCGATCGCCGAAGCGTTCGACACGAGCCCCGACGACACGGACTGGCCGCAGCAGGCCGGCCTCCGCGTCGCTGGCTTCCCGAAGGCCTGGGACGTGACGCAGGGCTCGAGCAAGATCGTCGTCGCCGTCATCGACACGGGCGTCGACGCGAATCACCCGGATCTGCGCGGCGCGCTCGTGCCCGGGTGGGACTTCGTCGGCAACGACGCCGATCCCGCGGACGACCACGGCCACGGCACCGCAGTCGCGGGCGTGATCGGCGCGCGCTCGAACAATCGCGCGGGCGTCGCCGGCATCTGCTGGCGCTGTCTCGTCATGCCGATCAAGGTGCTCGACTCGAAAGGAAATGGCGACGACACGCTGATCGCTGCCGGGATCGTGTGGGCGACCAACCACGGTGCGCGCGTGCTCAACCTCAGCCTCGGCGGTCCCGGGTCGAGCGTCGAGCTTGGGAACGCGCTGACGTATGCAGCGAACAAGGGCGTGGTTGTCGTCGCGGCGGCCGGCAACGCGGGCGTCACGACCCAGTTCTTCCCGGCCGCCGACCCGCACGCGGTCAGCGTCGCCGCGACCACGGTCGGCGATCAGCGCTACTCCTGGTCGAACTTCGGCTCGTGGGTACGGCTCGCCGCCCCGGGCTGCAACGTCGCCCCGATTCTCGGCGGCGGCTACGGCAACTTCTGCGGCACCTCGTCCGCCGCGCCGGTCGTGGCCGGTCTGGTTGCGCTCGAGCTGAGCGCGCAGCCGGCTGCAACCGCGCAGGAGGCAGAGGACGCCCTGGCGCGCGCGGCGTTCCCGCTGCCTGCGTTCGTGCAGTACGGCCGGATCGATGCGGGCAAGACACTCGCGCTGCTCCGTCCGGCACGTGCGACAGCGGTCACCTTCAAGGGAACGGTTGGCCGCAAGGTGCGTTCGCGTGCATACACCGTCGACGTCGGCGCCGGCCCGTTCACCGCGATCTTGCGCTTCATGGGCGGAAAGCGGATGACCCTCTCGACTCCTCTCGGCCGGGTCTCTGGCAGGAGCCCGCTGCAGTTGCAAGGCGTTGCGACCCCCGGCACTTACGCGTTGCGTGTCGCTGGAACGGGCGTGAAGACGTCGTTCGCACTCGCGGTGACTTACGTCAAATAACCGATCCCTCGAACGAGTGATTCGGCGCAAGTGTGGCGCAGGGAGGCGGTCAACTCGAATGATGTCTACGAAAGAAGGAGCCATGAGATCAAGACGAGTAGTCGTGATCGTCGCAGTCGTGGCGCTCACCCTCGGTACGGCGCAGACGGCGCTGGCCGACAACAACGCGACGGGCTCGGTCGGCGCAGTCCAGACCGGTCCTGTCGGAGCCACACCGACTGTCGGTGCGAGTCAGGCGGGCGCGACTGCCGCCGCGTCCGTGCCGGTCAGCATCGGTGGTTCGGGCAACAACACCGCCACGAACTCGACCGGCGCCGTCCAGGCCGGTGGCGGGAACACCTCGAACAACTCCACCGGCACCGCTCAGGTGAGCTCCGTGCACGCCTCACCGTCGGCGTCCGCCGGGGCCTCGGGCAACAACGCGAGCGCAAGCGTTCCCGTGACGGTCGGGGGTAACGGAGGCAACAACGCTTCGGGCTCGACCGGTGCCGCTCAGATCGGCGGAGGCAACTCTTCCGCCGGCTCGACCGGTGTGTTCCAGTCGGGTGGAGTGACGGCAGGACCTGCCGTCGGTGCAGGCGGCACGACCACATCGACGCCGGTGACGCTCGGCGGCGAAGGAACGAACACCGCAACCGACTCGATCGGTGCGGCGCAGCTTGGTGGTGGGAACAACGCGGCCGGTTCCATGGGAACCGCTCAGTCCGGCCCGTTCGCGACGTTCCTGTCGGTCGACTCGGCAGCGCTCGAGTCGGACTCCGCTTCCGGCACAGCGGCCGATTCACCGTCCTCGACCGCTATTGCAGTCGGCCTACCGCAGCCTGGTAGCCGAGAGGCTGAGGGCGCACCGAACCGGACTCGCAATACGTTCGGCGCCGTCAAGTCGCCGACCGGTGACCCACGGACGCTCGCCCAGCTCCCGTTCACGGGGCTCGGCCTGTTGCTCGTCGCGCTTCTCGGGCTCGCAACGCTGGCGACGGGTCTCACGACCCGCGCACGCACGCGACTCGGCAGCGTCTAGAAGGAGGGTCCTGCGGGTGGCGGATCTACCGCCGCCCGCCGGGCCTGCATCCGGCGAGCGAAAAAGCTGATTCCGGCGGCCGCCATCAACGCAATGGCGAGCCCGCCGAGGACGAGCAGGGGCACAGGGACAGAGTCTGCGGTGTTCGGTCCGAGTGTGTGCGCGAGCCAGTGGAACACGCCGCCGGTGCCGCCTGTTCCATCCGGGCCGTCGCCACCACCGCCGCCACCGCCGAGGGCGAGGAACCCTGGAACCGGTGTGTCACGGTTGACGTGGCCGTTGTTCTTTCTGATGGTGTTCTGCAGTGCGCGGTTGAGATCGTCGCGGAGCGTTCCGTAGACCAGCTGATCCTCGGGGATCGTCTTCAGGGCTTCGCGGTAGCAGTGCACCGGGTAGGTCCTGTCGACGCGGCCGTCGACGAGCCAGTCGTGCACGAGCGCCTTCGAGCAGGTGGTGAGCGAGCGCGCTTGGGCCGGTTGTGCAGTTCCGAGGGCGGTGCCGATGGCGAGAACTGCTGCGACGAGGATGAGGGGTTTCAGAAGTCTGGGCATGCGGGGGCCGGGCGGCGGCTTAGCGCGAGACTCTAACGACGATCTTGCCCACCCTGCCGGATGGGAGTGAGCGTGCCATGAGTCACTTGTAAGCGCTTTGTAAGCAGGCCGGATCTCCTCATTTCCATGGTTGTTCGTACGATGGGCAGGCTTTCCTGGATGCGGCCCCAGGCTCTGTTAGCTTCGCGCCCGATGCGCTGGCCCGTTGCCTTGGGTGCCGCGGCCGCCGGCCTCGCCTTTGCGGCGCTCTTTTTCAGCGGCGGCTCGAGCCAGTCCCGGCTCTTCTGGATCGGGGCCACCGCGGTGCTGGTGGCGGCCGTGGGGTGGCTCTGGCGGCCCAGACGGCTGCCGCTCGAGGGGACGGTGTTCTTCTGCGTGCTCGCCGCGTTCATCGTCTGGCAAGGCCTCTCGATCGCCTGGTCGATCCAGCCGAGCCGCTCGTGGGACTACACGAATCGCGGGCTCGTGTACTTCGCGTTCGCCGCGGTCGGTGCGCTCGTAGGCGGGGTGCCGTTGCGGCGGTTCGCCGCTACAGCCTGCGTGTTGCTCGGTGCGTTGTTCGCGTGGGCGCTGGCCGCGAAGGTCGTGCCGGGGCTGTATCCCGACTACGAGCGGTTGGCGCGGCTGCGCTATCCCCTGGCCTACTGGAACGAGCTCGCGTTGCTTGCCGCGGCGGCGGTGCCGCTCGGGTTGTGGGCGGTGGGGCCGCGGCACGAGCGGCGGGCGCGGCTCGGCGGCGCGCTCTTGTTGTATGCGGCGCTCGTCGTCGCGGTGCTGACGTACTCGCGCGTCGGGATCGTGTTGACCGTCGTCGCTGCGGTCGTGTGGCTCTGGCTCGATCGGGACGAGCTCGCGGTACTCGGGCCGCTCGCTGTGGCCTGGGTGGTCGGCGCCTGCGTGGCCGCGGCGGCGTTGGCGCTTTCCGGGATCAGCGAGGACGGACAGCCGCATCACGCGCGCTTGCAGGACGGGCTCGTGTTCGGGGCGGTGCTGCTCGTCGGGGGGATCGTGGTCGTCTTTGCGACGCGGTTCGTGCTGGAGCGAGCCGTCGATGCGCGGGTGGCGCGCGGGGCGGCCGTCGCGCTCGTCGTTCTGTTGCTTGTGGCGCTCGTGGCCGCGGTGGTGCGCGCGGGCGGGCCTGGCGATTTCGTCAGTGCGCGGTGGCACGAGTTCTCGAACAGAGTCGGCTCGCAGGTGCCGGATACGCCGGGCCGAGTGATCAGCACGAGCTCGAGCAACCGCTGGCGCTGGTGGACGGAAGCCTGGAACGCGTTTACGGCGCATCCACTCCAAGGAACGGGCACGGGGACGTTCGAGCTCACGGACCGGCTCGAGCGCGACACGCAGCTCGCCACGACCGAGCCGCACTCGGTGCCGCTCCAGTTTCTGAGCGAGACCGGGATCGTCGGGTTCCTGCTGTACGCCGGCGTGATTGCCGCGGGGGTGATCGCGGTGCTGCGCCGGGACCGGACGCGCGTGTGGCTGGCGCTGTCACTGGGTGTGGCGCTGTGTGTTGTCCATTCCTTCGTCGACATCGACTGGGATTTCCTGGCGGTGCTGGGGCCGCTCTTCCTTACCGTGGGGGCACTCGTGTCCGGTCCCGTCGATAGGTCTCCGGTCACTGCGCGCCGTTGGTTCACCTCTGCGGCCGTGGGCGTCTGTGCGGTCGCGGCGGTTTACTCGTTGGCTTCGCCGTGGCTCGCGACGAACCGCGTCTCAGCCGCTCTCGATGCCTTGACCGCCGGGAATATCCGGCAGGCGCGAACAGATGCGTTGTCGGCGCGGGCATTCAATCCGCTGTCGGTCGACGCGATCTTCGCGCAGGCTCTCGTCGAGCGGAACGCCAAGGCGCTGACGCTGTACAGGAAGGCCGTCGACCTCGAGCCGAAGAACGCGGAGACCTGGTACGAGCTCGGTTCCTTCGAGCTGATGAGCTTGCGCCGCCCGCGTGCTGCGTACCGCGACCTGAATCACGCGTACACGCTCGACCACAACATCTTCGGGCCCGGGACCCTGCCGGGTCGTGCTCTCGATGCGGCCCGCTGTCAGGTCGACCCGGCTACCTGCCCAAAATGAGCACGAGGTGCGCTCCCAGCAGCTGAGCTGGATGCATCCCGTCGAGCGGCCGCACGATCCGGACGTGGAGGTCGCGTCCGAGCCGCTTGCCTTCGGCGACGTAGCCGGGGCGGTACATGATCAGTGTCCGCGGCGTGTCGCCGGCAGCGTTGCCGATCTGCCCGAGCAGGTAGCCGTGGCCTGTGACCCTGTCGGCTGCGGCGTGTGCGGCGCCGGAGACGCCGCCGCCGTTCAGCACCATGACGGAGGTTTCGGCGCGGCCGAGCTCGGGCTTCTTGGCCGGCGCGGGCTGGGCGGTGCGAACCGGCGGCGTGCTCGCGGCCGCGGCGCTCTCGCGCAGGTGGCTCGCGAGCGGGTTTCCGAAGACGAAGAGCCCGATCGCAGCGAGGGCGATGAGCTCGATCGTCGCGACAGCGCTGACGGCGATGGTCGCGCGGCGCCAGGGCCGGATCGGGTCGATCAGATCGTGCACATGCTGCATCGCCCGGAGCGAGTTCGTCTTGCGCGTCCCCGCTCCTTCAAGCCCGGCTCGTTCGGACCTGTGCCAGGGACAGTCCCTGGCACACGTCTGGAACGGTCACGACCCCGGGGAGTGTCTTACCCCGACATGCCGGCTCGAGCCACGACGGGGACTGTCCCGGACACGTCCCGGTGCGAGAGGTCCGCGGCACGGCGACTTTGGACGGGATGGGTGTCACGAATGTGTGACTTTGTTTCCACACCCGGCTCGCGCGGGCACGTCTCGCCGCTTCGCGGCGCATAGGTTCGACGGCGGCACGCCGCGGTCCCGCTCGGGTTCGGACAGGTCTACGTGGAGGAGATCCAGGCCCACGTTTCCGCGAGGCCCTCGTCGAGTGAGTGCTGCTGCTCCCAGCCGAGCTCGGCCCGCGCCCGCGACGGGTCGAGGACGCTTCGCTGCAGCTCGCCCGCGCGGGCTTCCGCGAACTCCGCTTTGCCCGTGACTCCCGCGACGCGCTGGATCCGCTCGAACAGGTCGAGCACCGAGGTCTCGACGCCAGTGCCGACGTTCACCACCCCGCCGCGGTGCTCCGCCGCCGCCAGAGACGCCGCGACGACGTCGCCGACGTAGACGTAGTCCCGCGTCTGCGTCCCGTCGCCGAAGATCCTCGGCGTCCCGCCGTCGCGCAGCCGGTTCATGAAAATCGCGACGACGCCGGCTTCGCCCTTCGGATCCTGGCGCGGCCCGTACACGTTCCCGAACCGCAGCGACACGTGGCTCGTGCCGTACAGGCGGTTGTACGCTGCGAGGTACTCCTCGCCCGAGAGCTTCGACACGCCGTAGGGCGCGAGCGGCTCACGCGCATGATCCTCGTCCGCCGGCCCGTCGCATTCGCCGTAGATCGCGCCGCCCGTCGAACTGAACACGACCTTCGTGCCATGCCGTCGCGCGGCCTCGAGCACCTGCAGCGTCCCGACGACGTTGACGTCCGCGTCGAAGTCGGGACGCTCGACCGACACACGGACGTCCGCCTGCGCCGCCAGGTGGAAGCAGATCTCTGGACGAGCCTCGTCGAAGACACGGCCTGTGTCGGCACGGATGTCTCCCTCGTGCACGCGCGCCTCAGCGGGGACGTTCTCGCGCTTTCCGCGGGAGAGGTCGTCGAGGACGTGCACCTCGTCGCCGCGCGCGACCAGCGCATCGACGACATGCGAGCCGATGAAGCCCGCGCCTCCAGTGACGACCGCCCGCACGCGCCGTATCGTACGGCCGCGGTGTTCGTCACCTTCGAAGGCCTGGACGGGTCCGGCAAGACCACGCAGGCGGAGCTCCTCGCCGAAGCGCTCCGTGCGGGCGGTCGAGACGTCGTCTCCACCCGCGAGCCGGGAGGCACACCGCTTGGCGAAGAGGTGCGGCGCCTGCTGCTCGAAGGGGTGGAGATGAGCCCGTGGGCCGAGGCCGCCCTCTTCACCGCCGCCCGGGCGGAGCTGGCCGCGACGGTGATCGCGCCCGCCCTCGCCGCGGGCCGGGAGGTCGTCTGCGACCGCTACCTCGACTCCTCGCTCGCCTACCAGGGCATCGCGCGGGGCCTCGGCGTCGAGCGCGTCCTGATGTTGAACCTCAACGCCACCCAGGGCCTGCTCCCCGATCTGACCTTCGTCGTGCTGGTCGATCCCGAGGTCGCAGCGGAGCGCAGCACGGGAAGCGACCGCATCGAGCGCGAGGGGCTCGAGCTCCAGCGGAAGGTCGACGCCGCCTACCGCGAGCTGGCGAGTATGTTCCCGAACCGGATCACGACGGTGGACGGCAACCGCCCGCCCGAGGTGATCGCAGAGGAGATCCGTGAACGCCTTCGAGAGCTTTCCTGAGCAGGCAGAGGCAAAGCGCCTGCTGCGGGCGGCCCTCGCGGACGAAGGGCCCGCGCACGCGTACCTCTTCCACGGCCCGTCCGGCGTCGGCAAGCGCGCGGCCGCCATCGCCTTCGCCGGCGAGCTGATCGCGACGAGCCCGCGGGCGAAGCCCGCGAGCTCTCCAGACGCCGCCGCCAAGTCGGCGGCTTCGGACCGCGGCCGTGTCGAGCGCGGCGCGCATCCCGACGTCTACCTGATCGAGCCGATCGGGGACCAGATCCGGATCGACGACATCCGCGAGCTCCGCCGCGACCTGCACATGCGGCCGTTCGAGGCCGACCGCCGCGTCTACCTGCTCTACAGCGCCGAGACGATGAACGAGGACGCCGCCGACGCGTTGCTCAAGGACCTCGAGGAGCCGCCGCCGTACGCGGTCATCGTCCTCGTCGCCGACGACCTCGGCCCACTGCCCGACACGATCCGGTCGCGCTGCCAGCTCGTTCCCTTCACGCGTCTCTCCGAGCGCGCGATCCGCACGGAGATCGACGCGCGCGCTCCCGGGCTCTCCCCGAACGAGGCCGCGTCGCTCGCTCGGCTCGCGGCGGGCCGCCTCGACCGCGTCACACGTTTGCTCGATCCCGAATCCACCCGACGACGCGACACGCTGCTCGACATCGCCCGCTCGGTCTACACCGATCCGGCGTTCGAGCCGGGCGCTGCCGCGCAGCGGCTCCTCGACGGCGCGCGCGAACGTGCCGCCGAGGCGAAGGTGAAAGCCGAGGAGGAGCTCGAGACGCTCGACCTGCCGACGCGCGAGGCCGAGCAGCGCGTCCGCCGGGCCGCCCGCGGCGCCGAACGTGACGAGCTCCTCGCCTCGCTTGAAGAGCTCGCCTCCTGGTACCGGGACCTGGTCGTCGTGGCCGTGGGGGCGGAGAGCGCGGTCGTCCACGCGGACCGTCTCGACCTCCTCACCCAGGACGGCAAGACGGAGCGACTCGCCGGCGCCGAGCGGGCGGCGGAGCTCACGCGGGAGACCTGGCGGGCCTTCGAGGAGTTCAACCTCAGCCCCCCGCTGGCCCTCGAGGCGCTCTTCGTGAAGCTCCGCCGCGAACTGGGCGCCATCCCTGTTTTTGCCTAGCCCCTCGTTCTAGGGTCGCCCACCCTCCCGGGCCTGCCGACACACGACGTACGAGCGCCCCGCAGAGCGCTCCGCAGCAGGAGGACCGGTGGCCGCAGTTCCGCAGATAGGTCGGGCAACCCGCGTCGAGCGACCAATCGCTCCGGGGGTCAACGCTGCCGCCGAGCTCTACGAGCGCTACTCGGAGCAGATCCACGGCTACTGCCTGCATCAGCTGGGCTCGCGCGAAGAGGCAGAGGACGCCGTTCAGACGACCTTCATGAACGCCCTGCGCGGCCTGCAGCGCGGCATCGTCCCAGAGCTCGAGTCGGCGTGGCTGTTCAAGATCGCCCACAACGTCTGCCTGTCTCGGCACCGCTCGTCCTGGCGCCGCGGCAAGGTCGAGTCGCCGAACAACTTCGAGGTTCTGCAGGAGGTCGTCGCAGGGCCGGACCATGCGGCGGACGAGCTCATCCGTCTCCAGGACGTCCTCGAGGGGATGCCGGAAACCCAGCGCCGCGCGATTCTCTTGCGCGAGTGGCAGGGGCTCACGTACCGAGAGATCTCGACCGAGCTTGGCCTGACCCAGGGCGCCGTCGAGACACTGATCTTCCGCGCACGACGCGCACTCGCTCAGGGCCTGGAGCAAGACGCGGACTCGTGGAAGAGACGGCTGCGCCGCGGCGCCGACGTCGGCGGCGTATTCGCTTGCGTGAAAGCGCTGCTCGGCGGCGGCGGCGCGGCAGCCGTCAAAGTCACTGCGACCGCACTCGCGGTCGCGACCACGGCGGTGGCGGCCGCGACCACGGAAGGACCGAAACACGACGCGTACCACCTGAGCCTCGGGAAGCAGCCCGCACCCATGACGATTCACGTCACGCGCGCGGCCGCGCCGAGGACATCGGCGCTGACGAGCCCGACACTCGCGCACTACACGACGACACGAACCGGGAAGTCCGCGAGCTCGGGCGCGCGGAGCCTGCCGAAGCCTGTCTCGCTGCCCCCCTTGCAAGCCGCCGAGGCGACTCACGCGCCGGCATCCGACACGTCCCAGGCGCCGACCCCCACCCCCGAGCCTGCACAGACCGAGCCGACGCCTGCGCCTCCTGCAGTGACGATCGCCATGCCTGCCCCGGCGGCGCCGTCCGGCAACGGCCAGGACAAGAAGGACGAGCGCACGCCGCTGGCGACGACTCAGCCGACCGAGACGACGCCTGCTCCGGCTTCCGCACCCGAGCCCGCACCGGCACCGCCGGCCGATCCGCCCGCGCAGCCCGAGCAGGGCCCGAGCACGGACACGGGCAAGTCTGACAAGGCCGACAAGCCGGATAAGCCCGACAAGCCCGACAAGCCGGGCAAAGACAAGTAGGACGCGGCAACCAGGCGCCCTGACGGGCCGGGAGGCCGCACAACCTGGCGCTAAACTGAGCCGGCTGCCGACGTAGCTCAGCTGGTAGAGCACTTCACTCGTAACGACGTTCGGCACGGCCTCCGTCGGCCGCACACGGCTCCTTAAGCCCTTCCGCTCAGGCTCTCGAACTGGCTGCGGACATCCTGGGACGGGCTCGACTTGACGCAAAACTTGACGCGAGAGGACCGCCGCGGCCGAGCCCCTCTCTCTCGGCCGCTGTGCGATCGTGGACTACGCCGCCATCGACTGCGGCGGCGTCGCTGGTCTTGTTGGGCCACGCCCCGACGATCGCGGCCGAATGAGGACCCTAGATGACACGCTCGAGGTTCGTTTTCGCGAATGACCAGGTGTCAGGGGAGTTGCCGCAGGGTTCTGGGCGGCATCCCGCAATCGTTCCGAAGGTTAGGCTCGGCGGTGGCCTCTTCCGACGAAAGGTGCGTGGTCTGTTCCGCACTTTGCGAGGCCCCGGCTGACGATGTAAGCCGCCCCAATAATCGAAACGAGTGTCCACGCACGGATGTCGTTCAGACTGTCGGAGATCGCGGCCGCAATGAGAATCGCGACGACCAGTCCCAACATCGCCCAGAACTCCGTCGTCAGAGGCGCCCACTTTGTTTCGTCGTGAGCGCCCGCAACGCGTTCACCAGTCTGCTCCATTCGTGCGCCGGGTGCTGTTTCTGTTGCCATGGTTGCTCCTCCTTCTCTGTTAGCTCGACGAGGGAACAGCAGCCGCTTCGTGTCGCAGGGCGTCGTCTAGCTGCGATTCCTCCACGCCCCTGGCCCGAAGCACCTGTTGCGCCGGTGACGCCTCCAAGTCCTGCATCACTTTTCCGAGCAGGAAGAAGGTCGGTGGCCAAAGCCCGACGAAGATCGCGAGCCTTTCCGACCGTGCTTTAGCACGCCAGTCGCTCACGCCCGCAGACCGACCCCACAGCGAGATCGCGGCCAGCATCGAGCCGAAGCCCAGCCCGTGCAGAACATCGCTGGTAAGACCCAGCTTGCGCAAACTCAGCGCAATCCTCATGAAGACCCCCTTCTTCGATGGTAAGACTCTGCCTTCCTGACCCCTGTCCACCACGTGAAACATGCGGGTTGCCTACGACTGGGTTTAACCGTTCTCGGAAGTGCCGATCTCTGTCCCGGGGGCCAGGCGCGAAGGGGTCTCGCCTTTGGGGACGGCAACTGCGGCGTTTCCAGTTCTGCGCCTGGCCCACCTATGCAAAAAGGAGAAGGACGCGGTGCTTCCGGGGATCTAGGTAATTGGAGCCCTGGCACGAGGTTGGTCAACCTTTAGCCCCACGTCGGAGGAGGGGGTGGGGTAGTGCCGGGCTCCTTCGTACGTCATTCAAACAGGTCAAGCTCCGTGAATCCACGTGCCTAGCGAAAGTCTTGGCAGTTGTAGACGGGATCGTTGCCGGGCTGGCACTCGAAGAACACGTGTCCGCGATAGACAAGGTCTAGCCGCCCTCTACTCACGAACGACTCGTAGGGCGTATATCGAATGCGACACCAGGCCGCCGCTGAGTAGCCGTGACAGGCATACGACGGAGCGCTTTTTTGCCAGGGAGCGATCGAACTTGATCCGAGGGCGACACCTGTAGAGCCGAGTACGAGCCCGACGATCAGCGCAGTGAGCTTGCCTTTCATGGTGTTCCCTCCTAGCCGAAGTTGTCGCTGATTAGCACCAACAGCATCGCATTCGGCGCATACTTAGTTCGTGTCCATCCAGGGTCACGACTCAGAGATGATCGCGCAGGAGTTGAGCGCGCTTGCACACAAACTCGACGAGATCGAGAAACGTCTCGCCGCTGTCGAGAACGTGAACACGCGGCTTGAAGAGGCTGCACTGACCACAGCTCGCGCTATGGAGGAGATTTCAAGTCATTGGGACGCGGTCTACGAGGCGATGCGCCGCAGGGACGAGTCCCAGCAGGCCGCCGAGCACTGATAGCAGGAGGCGAACGCGTGAACAGGGCGCCGTATTTCCCGCTATGAGCGCTTTCCGCAAAACCACTTCCGGAGCGGAGCACCATCGGGAGTAGTGTGGATTGCGCGGGCGGGTGCTTCGTGAGCGTGGCTTTCTCCCCAGATCGCGGATGCTCGAAATCTCCCCCCGGGCACCGTCCGCAATTAGCGGACTGTTTGCCTCGTGTCTCCGGGGCAGCCCCCGGTTCTCGCGCCCCTTCCGTGAGTAAGCTTTGGCTCCGAAGAGGCGTTGCTGGCCTTGGCAGTTTTGCGCAAGCGAGAGGGGAGACTCGCTATTGGGGTGCGCAGGCAAGGCTGGCCTCTTCGTTACTTTCACCGAGGCTGACCAGCACCAGCGGGCTGAGTCGTGCGAACATGCTGTCGCCTGGTGTGACGAGAAGCGCTGAAGACGCGATACAGCTCTTGTGCCTGTGCCGCACCTGGGTAACAATCGGGCGGGGCGGGCCTGCGGCCTCTGTAACGTGAGCGACTTGTCTCTCCCCGTCGCCGCGTTGCGACTGTGGCAAAGGCTCTGAGGGGAGACCTCGGGGAAACTCTCCTCGCCCGCCCCAAATTGGGATTGAGTGGCCTTACGTTCGTTGCGGTTTCCGGTGCAACTCGGGCCGAACTCTTGCACTCGAGGTCAAGCAGGAATACGGTCGTCCCGTCAGCACCGAGCAGGACGGCCCGCTTCGCAGGTTCCTCAAGGCGGTCGGGCACGACCATGATCTCTTGGACAAGTGGTGGAGCCGCGGCGCCGACGCCTTCGACGGTGATACCAAGGTCGGCCGACTATGGGCTGCGCTGAGCGATACAGACAAGGCTCTCCTACGCGACGGTGACCTCTGCAAGATCCAGAAAGCGCTCGACGACGAGGGTGTGGCGATGGGCGAGGATGTCGACGCCGCTCTTGGGAAAAATTGGGCGCTGGTTCGCGTCTAGGTCACGGCTCGCAGCCCGCAAGACGAACATTGACTGTCGGAGCCGTGCTCCCACCGCGTGAAAACTAGCCATGGCGGAGCAACCGCTTCAGCGCCTCGATTCCGACATTGCGGTTGCCGTGCCGCAGTTCGGCGAGAGCTGACGCCGCTAGTGCAACTTCCGTGAGCGGCGGCAACCGCTCTTCGATGAACCGCTCAAGCCATCGCAGTCGCAGCGCCGCTCGTTCGTACCGTGCTGGATCGGTGTTCGCCAGCAGTTCGCAGAGCAAGAGCGCGTCGGCGAGCGACAGTCCGCCCATCTCCCGTGCGGCCATCTCCGCGGCCTGAACGGGACGGCGATGGATGGCGCCTTGGAAGCGTCCGTGTGCTGTGCCCTGCTGGTCATCGTGGATGGCCGCTGGGGCGACGGCTTCCGCGATCCTAGCTTCCTAAATGGCGCGGTCGCCCTCCCCGGCTAGGAGCGCGAGCCCCCGCACTCTTGCCGGCCAGGACTAATTGCTGGGTCGATCCGACCCTTTGCATGGTGATCCGATCGGACAAACGGAGAACGCTTAGGGAGAGCCGCTGGGTGGTCGCCTGCGGGGTCCGGGCGGCGGACGAGAGGAGCACGGAATGAAGCTGAAGAAACGGAAGCCTGTCGGGCGAACCGGCGAGCGGTCGACGCTCGTGATCTACATCGACTGCGACAACGAGGACTTCGACTGGCTGCGCAGGAAGATCATGCCGGTCGTCGAGGAGGAGCTGGACGAGACGCTCAGCTCGATGATCTGGCTCGAAGGGGACGTCGTCCTCTCCTGGGAGAGGGCGAGCGGTCCCGCCGTCCCGGGAGATCCTCGCGGCCTGGTAGACGGAGAACAGGCCCCTGCCGACGTCGCCCTCCCCGGCTAGCTCCGCCCAGGGCAGGACCCGCTCACGAGGATTCGGGGCCCGAACGGAACCACCATGCGGCGAAATGCGAATACGAACCGACACAGCGGCCTCTGCCGCCTCCCTCGCTGACTACTTGCGACGTTGCGAGTGCCTCGTCGAGGTCATCGACGGCCGGATCATCGACGCCACAGCAAGGCCACAGTCTCTCGCGGCTCCTCACCAAGACGTTGAGCTTGAGGGCTACCTCACCGTCTGGGAAGCGATGCATCCCGAGTCTCTGATCGAGCGCCTCACACCGTTGGCCCCCCGCTGACCTAACGAACACGGCGGTTCGACTTACGGGGCCTGGCCGGCGAGGGGGATGAACATCTCCGGTGGCCGAGCAACGGCCAAGGGTTAAGACCCTTTGCGATGGCAAACTGAGCGACGTGGCCCAATCAGACCTTCGCCGTGTCAGCCGTGCGGCCGTCAAAGCCTCTTCTGCAGAAGGCGCTCGGCCAGCGCGAGGGACTCCGACTGTCGCTCCTCAAGCTTATGGAAGTTGTCCATCCCATCGCCCATGCCTGCGGTGTTGAGCGAGAGGAAGAGGTAGCGCGTTGCGCTCAGTGATGTACCGATCGCCGTCTCACAACCTCGCCCGTCAACTCTCTGATGTCGTCGGACGGATGGGCGTTCGCATAGGTGAGTAGCACCGAGCGCATCCGCTCCCAATCATCCGCCCATCCAAAGAAACGCTGGTCGATCTCGTTTCGATCGCCCCACATGATCCCGGCGGGGCCGACTTTCCTGGCCAACTCCATCATGGGCGTAAGCGCCTCCGACCCTGCTCGCATGAGCGCCAGCCGGTCAGCGCCGCGCCGCTTCGTCCAACGATTGAAGCTGCCCGCCGTCCAGCGGAAGGGAGCGAAGGCCACACGCCCGATCGTCCACGGCTCCATTGAGCGCTCGAACTTAACGCAAACGCTTAACGCACCCCGTCCGGGGGTCTGGGGTTCGAGTCCGATCCGGCTAAAGTAGGAGCCCTGCCGACGTAGCTCAGCTGGTAGAGCACTTCACTCGTAATGAAGGGGTCCCCGGTTCGAGTCCGGGCGTCGGCTCCTCCTTAGCTCTGGTTGGAGCCGCAGTCGCGGAGACCGGCGCGGTCAAGCCGACCATTGAGAGGCTGGGCGAGCTTGCTGATCTTGTCGAGCTCGGCAACCATCCCGCGGCTGTCTCCCATGGCGGCCTTGCGGAGGGCGAGTCGAGCGTGGCCGTCAGCCGTCCTGAGTAGGCGCAGAATCGGCGTCATCTGTGTGCGCATCGCGGAAGGGACCGGGGTGCTCTCAATTTGCCTGTCCTGGGCCAGCGCGAGCGCGAGGTAGTGACCCAGCGCGTAGCCGAAGGCCTTCCAGTCTTTAGCCTTGGTCGCCTTTTGCATCGCCTTCTTGTCGACTCTGAACTTCGGGGTGTAGCCGCGACAGAGGCCGTTCAGTTGCGCGCGGTAGCCGGCAGGAGTCTGCGCTGAAGCCGCCGACGGAGCGACGACTCCTAGGGCGACGGTGACGATGACTGCGACGTAGAGCTTCATTGGCAAACGTTGGCCTTTGCTTCCCGACTTACATCGTCTGGTTGGCCTACCGCCTTTAGTCACCTCCCGGGGCCAGTGGGTCCATGCGGCGCGTGCCGGTGCAAATCGGCGCGGTGGTCGACCCAACCTCTAGGTCCAGGCACATCAGGACCTTCGTGGCGCGCCTGTCATCTGGCTTTTCCCAAAGTGAGGCACAGGGGGAAAAGCTTTTCCGCGCTCGTGTGCGACACGGGCGTGCGGTGGCTAGCCCCATCCACGGAAACGAGAGGAACTTGCATGACTGGATGGACGCTGAAGGCCGCGAAAGTCGTGGCAATGGTGGGTCTGCTGATCGCCGGTATCGGTGTGTCAACTGCCCTCGCCGATTCCGGAAACGGAAACGGGAACGGGAATGGGAACGGTTCTCCCACGACAGTCCCTGGATCCCCGGGCGACGACTGCTCGCATGGCAACTCTGGCAAAGATTGCCGTCCCGATCCGAACCAGAACGGTAAGGACTGTGAGGACCACGGGAACGCGAAGGGCAACGAGGATCACTGCGACCAGGCCGAAACGACGACGACGGTTCCCACGACTACGGACGAGACCACGACGAACGAGACCACGACGACGAACCAGAACACGACGACGAACGAGACCACGACAACGACTACGAAAACTGAAACGGGCTCCACCCCGCCGACGACCACGAGCTCATCGACTCCGGGCAACGGCGGATCATCCGGAGGGCCGGGAGTTTCCTCGGCGCCGGAGCCCGCGGTCAGCACACCGGCGGTCCAGAAGAAGCCGGCGCACAAAGTGAGGGGTGCACGGGCGAGCGGTGTCGCAGCGGCGACCAGCAGGCCCGGAGAGCTGCCTTTCACCGGCTTCCCCGCTTGGGCTCTTGCCCTGATCGGTTCCGCGATGCTCGCGGCCGGCCTCGGGCTTCGCAGAGTCGGGTCGAAAGTCGCCTCCTAGCACGTCCATCGTGGTGGCCCCACCGGGGGCCACCACGATGTTCCAGTAGCTATCCCGCGACCAAGCCCGTGATGTACAAAGCCCCGCGTCGCCGCGGGGCTTCGTGTTCGGATCTGCGACCGGGCTAGCGGTCGGTGTAGCCCATACCGCCCGGACCGTAGTAGCCGCCGAGCTCGTCGCGGTAGTCCTGGTCGTGGTACCGCTTGTCGTCGAACTCCGGCGCGTTCTTGATCTGATCCTTCGTGCGGTTGACGAACACCGTTTCGGTATCGAGATCGAAGTCACGAATGACTCCGGCCGGGAGCATCACCTTCTTGCCGAAGATCCACGGGCCCGTGTCGACGACGATGAAGCTGCCGACGGCCTCGTTGGTCGACTCGTCGACCTTGCCGATGCTGCCGTCGAGCGCCTCCACCGTGAAGCCGGTCAAGTCGACGGACGGAGCCGTCCTGGTGCTGTAGGTCCAGATTTCAGCGATCGTCATTCTGCCTCAACCCCTTCGGAAGGCCCTCGCCTTCGATCGTGTGCATGACCTGCTAGGTACAGCTCTTCTAGCCCCTGGGGCGGAAGGGTAAACACGCGAAATCCCTGCAAATTGGGACATCTCCAAACGGATTTGCGCTCTCCGTCGGTTGGGCGTGCTCCCTCCGATCGCGGCTATCCTTCCGCCTCCTGGCGTTTTGCCGCCCAGACCTTCGCGGCCCTGAAGAGAGGGGTCTCCTCATGGCTATTCAGCGGCACGACGGTCCGGGCAAAGCAAGCGCCGCGAGTCCGGTTCACCGCTTGCGGTGTGTCAGCTGTTCGTACGGTGCGAGTCGGGCGATCGCACCGGAGCGCTGCCCGATGTGCGGCGGATCGTCGTGGGAATTCGAGAACTGGCGTCCCTTCTCGCAGCTCCAGGTCGACCTGAGTCAAACGATCACAGCAACGGAGCACGAGGCTCTTTAGAGCCGGCGCCCGTCACCCACACCGCCGGTTCCATGTGGCACCCTGTCACCCCAGAGTGCTGAATATTGGCTGTCTTGTCGTCGTTGGCGTACTTGTTGCTCTGATGGCGGCCGGCTGCGGCAGCACCAAGACGGTGACGAGGACCGTGACCGTACCCGCGAAGTCGACGTCGTCGGGCCTCGGCCCGCCCGCCGTGCAGACGCAGTTCGGCTACATCAAGTCCATGAAGCGAAAGGGCGCCGGCTATGTGCTTCGCTTCGACCCCGCCTTGCTCCTGAGTGGAATCACAGCGAACACCGCCGCTGCAGAGGACGGCGCAGTCGCACCAGGCCAACCCGTTCCCAACGACAACTACCGCCTGAACGAAGGCCACAGGCTGTTGACGTACCTGCTGCCGACGACCGCGCGCGTCTCCGTCATCACGCAACACGGGCAGGGCTCGCTCGGCGAGACGAAGATCCCGGTCGACGAGCTGGCGCGGATCGTCAACGGCGGGAAGCATCTGAAGCTCTTCGAACCGCTGACGACGGGGGTCTGGCTGAGAGTGCACATCGACACGGTGCAAACCCTTGACCAGCAGTATCAGCCGTGATGAAGAAGATCCTTGTCGGCGTCGACGGCTCGGACACATCGAAACAGGCTCTGCGCTGGGCCGTTGACAACGCCGGAGAAGCTGAAGTCGTTGCGCTGCATGTCTACGACGTCCCACTACCGATTCCGGATGCGGCGCCGGGCCACCCGGTCAACTTCGCGGAGATCGTCACCGAGACGCACGAGGGCGCCGTTCGATTCGTCACGTCGATCGTCGACGAGGTTGTGGGAGACCAGCGCTCCGTGAGGGCCGAAGCCATCGAAGGACATCCGGTCGAAGTGCTGATCGAGGCCGCCGCCGACGCGGATCTGCTCGTGCTCGGCTCACACGGCGCCGGGCGCGCCGAGTTTCTGATCGGCTCGGTCAGTCAGGAGTGCGTCCAGCAGGCTTCTGGGCCGGTTCTGATCTACCGCGGCTGATTCGCGCTCAGCTCGGTGTGTGCGAGAACATGTTCGCCGTGAGACCGCTCGGCGGGAAGATCGAGTCCTACGACGCGCCCTCGACCGAGGAGATCGCGCAACGGACCGGCCTCGATGTCGCCGAGATCCTCCGGTTCGACGGCAACACGTCGCCGCACCTGTTGCCATCGACACGGGCCGAAGCGCTCGCGGAGGAGCTGGCGCGCATCCACACGTACCCGCACGGTGGCTACCCGCGGCTCGAGCAGGCGATCGCGGACTACGCGGGTGTCTCGCCGGAGAACGTCGTTCTCGGCGCAGGTGCGGACGACCTGATCCTGCTCGTCACTCGTGCATTCGCAGGTCCGGGAGACCGGGTCGCGATCGCGAACGACCCGACCTATCCGATGTTCCACATCGCCGTTTGGGTCGCAGGCGCCGAGATCGACGATCGCGAGCCGATGCTCACCATCTGCTGCAGGCCGAACAACCCCACCGGCGAGCTTGGCGACCTCCCGACCGCCCGGCCACTCGTCGTCGACGAGGCGTACTTCGAGTACTCGGGCGATACGGCTGCCGGCCTGATCGAGGAAGGCGTGATCGTCTTGCGCACCTTCTCGAAGGTGTTCGGGCTAGCGGGAGCGCGCGTTGGGTATGCCCTCGCCGGCCGCGAAGTCGCAGCAGAGCTGAACAAGCGCCAGCATCCGGCGCCGCTCTCGACGCTGTCGGCCGCACTGGCGCTCGCCGGGCTCCAAACGCCGCCGGACGTCCGGCCGATCCTCGCCGAGCGCGAGCGCTTGGCTTCGCGCCTGCGCGAGCTCGGCTATGAACCGTTGCCCTCGCATGCGAACTTTCTCTACGTCCCCGTCGACGAGCCGCAAGGACTTGCCGACGAGCTGATGGCTCGCGGGCTCGCGGTGCGGCCGGTGCGCGGCGGCATCCGCATCACGGTTCGGAACGAACGAGACGACGAGCTCCTGCTCGGCTTCCTGGGAGAGCGCGCGGTCTAGCTCCGCCGTACGGCTCAGTCGTAGATCGCGTCCCCGGTATCGGGGTCGAAGAAGTGCAGGCGGCTCGTGTCTACGACGAGGTGCAGCCTTGCGCCTTCCTGGGCACCGGTCTCCCGGTCGACACGGGCGACCCAGACGTTTCCCTTCACGCCCGCGACCTCCGCCGCCTCCTCGCCCACCGCCGCCGTGACGTCCTCGCCTCGCACTGCCTTGGCGTCGACGCCGAAGTGCACGAAGACCTCGGAGCCCATGTCCTCGCGGATGTCCACGACAGCCGCGAGGCGCGTTCCCTCCGGGGCGCCGTCGGCGTGCTCCGCGTCCTCGATGTCCTCGGGGCGAACACCGAGGATGACGCGCCGGCCCGTGAATCTCCTCAGTGCCGGCCGGCGCTGGAGGACCGGGCCGCCAATCTGGAGAGAGCGCTGGCCGAACGTCGCTGACATGCCGCCGTTGGCGGGCGCGAGGTCGGCGCCGACGAGGTTCATCGCGGGGGAGCCGATGAACTCGGCGACGAAGAGGTTGCGCGGCCTGTCGTAGAGCTCCTGGGGCCCGGCCACCTGCTGGAGCAGGCCCCCGCGCATGATCGCGACGCGGTCGCCGAGCGTCATCGCCTCGACCTGGTCGTGCGTCACGTAGATGGTTGTCACGTTCAGTTCGCGCTGCAGCCGTGCGATCTCGGCCCGCATCTCGACGCGGAGCTTCGCGTCGAGGTTGGAGAGCGGCTCGTCCATCAGGAACGCCTGCGGCTCGCGGACGATCGCGCGTCCCATCGCGACCCGCTGGCGCTGGCCCCCGGAGAGGGTCCGGGGCTTCTTCGGGAGCACTTCGGCGAGGCCGAGCGTCTTCGCAGCGCCGTTAACGCGGTCGCGGCGACGGTCCTTCTTCATGCCGCGGAGCTTGAGCCCGAAGGCCATGTTGTCGAACGCGCTCATGTGCGGGTAGAGCGCGTAGTTCTGGAAGATCATCGCGATGTCACGATCCTTCGGCGGCAGCTTGTTCACGACCTCGCCGCCGATCACGACCCTGCCCTCGGTGATCGGCTCGAGCCCGGCGACCATGCGCAGCGCGCTCGTCTTCCCGCAGCCGCTCGGCCCGACCAGCACGACGAACTCCCCGTCCTCGATCGCCAGGTCGAGCTCCGAGACAGCCCGTGTCCCGTCCCCGTAAACCTTCGTCAGCTTGTCGAGGGTGATCTCGGCCATTGCGCGGATTGCCTCGAACTTTATTAGGATCGCGATGGAGTGGAGGCAGTCGCGGCTTCACGGCCCCGGGGCAGGCGCTTGACGAACGTCTTCGAGCGCCCTGGCGTCTTTGCGTCCGTACTCATCTCGCCCGCCGTGATCTTCGTGCTCCTGCTCGTCGGCGGGCCGCTGCTGATCGCGATCGGGCTGAGCTTCACGAACGCGACTTCGGGCGAGCTGCACGGCAAATGGGTCGGCCTGGAGAACTTCCGTAACGAATGGGGGAACCCGACTTTTCAGCAAGCGGTCTGGCACACGTTCCTCTTCACGGTGATCTCCCAGGCGGTCGTGCTTGTCGTCGCGGGCTTGCTCGCCCACGCGCTGACGAAGAACTTCCCCGGCAAGTGGCTGCTCCGCTTCCTGATCTTGCTGCCCTGGGCCGCGCCGATCGCGCTGAGCCTGATGGTGTGGAAGTGGATGTTCGACACGAGCTACTCGATCTTCAACTGGACGCTCGTGCACCTCCACCTGTACAAGCCGCTCGAGGTTCCGCAGTACCTGGCCCAGCCGAAGCTCGCGATGGCTTCCGTGATCACCGTGCACGCGTGGCGGATCATCCCCTTCGCCGTCGTGATCTTCCTCGCCGGCCTCGCCTCGATCCCGAAGGAGGTCGACGACGCCGCCGCGATCGACGGTGCCACGGGCTTCAGGAAGTTCTGGTCCGTGACTCTGCCGCTTCAGCTGCCGATCGCAACGGTCGCCCTCCTCTTCGGCATCGTCTTCACCGCCACCGACATGGCGATCGTCTACATCCTCACGCAGGGCGGCCCGCCACCATCCTTCAGCACGGAAATGGTGACGACCTGGTCGTACAAAACCGGCATCGAAGCGGGCTCACTCGGACCGGGCGCGGCGATCTCTCTCTTCCTCCTTCCGGTGCTCGCCGTGGTGAGCATCGCGATGCTGCTGTTCGCGCGGCGGGCGGAGGTCTCGTGAAGGAGAAGGGCCTCTCCTACCTGATCGTCGGCCCGTTCGCGATCATCCTCGCGTTCCCGTTCTACGTGATGGTGATCACGGCGTTCAAGAACCGGACGGAGCTCTACGACCCGAGTATCACACCGTATTGGTTCGGCAAGCAGAGCCCGACCTGGGACAACGCCTCGTACCTGTTCCACGAGACGCAGTACCCACGCTGGCTCGCGAACACCGCGATCGTCGGCGTCTGCGTCGTCGCGGTCACGCTCGTGCTCGCCGTCCCCGCGGGTTACGCGCTCGCTCGGCTGGCGGGACGCGTGGGCCAGAGCCTCGGCGTCGGCATCTTCCTAACGTACCTCGTCCCGCCGACGCTGCTGTTCATCCCGCTGTTCTGGGTGATCAACCAGGTGCATCTCCAGAACTCGATCTGGTCGCTCGTCCTCGTCTACCCCTCGTTCACGGTGCCTTTCGCCACGTGGCTGCTGATGGGGTTCTTCAAGACCATCCCGGCCGAGCTAGAGGACGCCGCGCGTGTGGACGGTGCGTCGCGGCTGACGACCCTGACGCGTGTCGTCTTCCCGATCTCCGTCCCCGGAATCCTCACTGTCGTGATCTTCTCGTTCTCGCTCGTCGTGAACGAGTTCGTGTACGCCTTCACGTTCATCTCGCCATCCGACCACAAGATGGTCTCGACCGGTGTCTATACGGATCTCATCCGTGGCGACCTGCCTGAATGGGGCGCGATCATGGTCGCCGCGCTCATCCCGAGCATCCCACTCGCGCTCCTCTACAACACATTTCTCGACCGCTTCATCGCAGGCTTCACAGGTGGAGCCTTCCGGTAGCGGCGAAAGGAGGATCGATGGCACATTCAGACGATCCGAGTCATCGCGAAGGGAGATATGACCGACGCGAGCTCCTGCGCAAAGCGGGGGCGGGCGCCGTCTCGGTCGGCGTCGCCGGCTCGGGGTTCGGCCAGGCGTTCTACGGGCCGCTGCGGTTCAAGGGTCGCTGGCTGAAGGGCGATCTCTCGCTGATCACCTGGGCGCACTTCGTCCCGGCGTTCGACGTGTGGCTGGACAAGACCTGGGCTCCAGAGTGGGGCCAGAAGAACGACGTGCAAGTGAAGGTGGACCACATCCTCAACACGCTGCTGCCCGCACGTGCCCAGGCCGAGGTGGCCGCGCGAAACGGACACGACATCTTCTTCGACCTGGCTCCGCGCCCGCAGTTCGAAGACAATGTCATCAATCACAGGGAGATCGTCCAGGAGGTCACGCGCAAGGTCGGAAAGATCGGGCACATCGCGCAGAAGGCGACCTACAACCCGAAGACGAAGAAGTACTTTGCCTTCTCCGACAACTACGTCCCCGACCCCGTCGTCTGGCGCCACGACATCTGGAACGGCATAGGCGTCTCCCCGAACACGTGGGACAGCGTTCGCCGCGCGGCCCCGAAGCTCAAGGCGGCAGGGCACCCGCTCGGGATCGGGCAGTCGGCCGAGCTCGACTCGAACATGGCGCTGATGTCCTTCCTGATGTGCTTCGGGTCGTTTGTCCAGAACGAGAAGCACCAGGTCACGATCAAGAGCAAGCGCACCGTCGAGGCGCTGAAGTTCATGGCCGACATCTACCAGCGTGGTGAAACCGAGGACATCTTCGGCTGGGATCCTGCCGGCAACAACAACTTCCTCTACTCGGGCAAGGGTTCCATGATCTTCAACGCCATTTCGGCGACCCGCACACCGGAGGACAACAAGCTGCCATTCGCGGACAACCTCTGGATCTGGCCGATCCCGAAGGGCCCGCACGGACGCCTGGGCTACCAGCACGTCATGGGCTCCTGGTGGATCTGGAAGTTCGCGAAGAACCAGGCGGCGGCTAAGAAATTCCTCGCCGACCTCGAGATCAACTACAAGGACGCCTTTCTCGCGTCGAAGTACTACAACTTCCCCAGCTTCCCGGGGGCGTTCCCGTTCGCGAAGATCCGCAAGGCGGTCGCCCAGGACACGCACAAGCCGAGGGGGAAGTACGGCGTCCTCACCACGATCGCGCAGAAGTACACGACGAACCCCGGCCATCCCGGCTACTCGAACGCGGCGTTTGGGGAGATGTTCAGCAAGTTCCTGATCCCGAAGATGTTCGCGGAGGTCTCGCAGAAGAAGATGACCGCACAGGAGGCCGTGAACGCGGCCGACCGCGAGATCAAGCAGATCTACGCGAAGTGGCGGAAGCTCGGGAAGATCTAGCCGAATGTGAACGGGGGCGACCATTGGTTAGGTCGTTCCCCCGTTCGTCTTCTAATCTAGGCGGGTGACTTCCAACCCGCACCGCTGGCGCATCCTCGCCGTCGTCGCGACGGCGTTCTTCATGACGATCCTCGATGTCTCGATCGTCAACGTCGCCCTGCCGTCCATCGGGCGGGCGCTCGACTTCTCGCGCGAGAACCTGCAGTGGGTGATCACGGCGTACTCGATTGCGTTCGGCGGCTTCCTGCTGCTCGGCGGGCGGGCGGCGGATCTGCTCGGGCGGCGCCGCGTGTTCATGGTGGGCGTGGCGCTCTTCACACTCGCCTCGCTCGCGTGCGGGCTCGCGCAGTCGGAGGGAATGCTGATTGCATCGCGCGCCGTGCAAGGGCTCGGCGGTGCGATCATCTCGCCTGCCGCTCTTTCGATCGTGATGACGAGCTTCGAGGAAGGGCCTGAGCGGAACAAGGCGCTCGGGATCTGGGGCGCGCTCGGAGGCAGCGGCGCCGCGGTCGGCGTGCTCGCGGGCGGCGTGCTGACGAAGTACCTCGGCTGGGAATGGATCTTCTTCGTCAACGTTCCCGTCGGCGCGGTCGTGCTCCTGCTGACGCCGCGCATCGTGCCGGAGAGCCGGCGCGACGAGACGGGCCGGAGGTACGACGTGCTCGGCGCTGTGCTCGTCAGCGGCGGCCTCGCACTCCTCGTCTACACGATCTCGAGGGCACCCGACGTCGGGTGGGTGACGGCACGGACGATCCTGCTGTTGATCGCTTCGGCCGCCCTGCTCGCTGGGTTCTTCGTCAACGAGCGCCGGATTCCCGATCCGCTGATGCCGTTCCACATCTTCCGCGTGCGAACAGTTACCGGGGCGAACGTCGTCGGCGCCCTGCTCGGCGCCGTCCTCTTCGCGAACTTCTTCGTGTTAACGCTCTACGTGCAGGGGGTCCTCGGCTACTCCGCGCTGAAGGCGGGCGTGACGTTCGTCGCGACAGCGGGAACCGCGGTCATTGCTGCCGGCGTTGCGCAGGCGCTGACCACGAGGTTCGGCCCGAAGCCGATCATCGCGATCGGCCTCGCGCTCCTGACCGGAGCGATGATCTGGTACTCGCAGATCCCGGTGCACGCGAGCTATGCCTCCGATCTGCTGCCCGGCTACCTGATGGTCGGGGTCGGGATCGCCTTCGCCTTCGTCCCTGTTTCGATCGCGGCGCTCGCCGGGGTCGCAGAGCGGGAGGCCGGCTTGGCGTCGGGGCTGATCAACACGTCGCAGCAGATCGGCGGCGCAGTCGGCACGGCCGTCGCCTCGTCGATCTTCACGAGCCATTTCAAGACGCTCGTACGCGAGGGCAAGTCGCTGCCGGTCGCGCTCACCGGAGGCTACAGCTGGGCCTTCTGGGGGCTCGCCGTGATCGGAGCGCTCGCGCTCATTGCAGCACTGACGCTAATCCGCGGCGAGGAGATGAGCGAGGCGCCCGCAGCGGCGCCAATCCCCTAGACCTTCGCGACGAGCGCTTCCGGCACGGTGTCGTGCACGGAGAAGTGCCGGTCGAGGCCCGAGATCTGAAGCGCACGCTTCGTCTCGACTCCCGGGGCGGCAAGGAAGAACGCGCGCCCGTTGTCGAGCTTCGTCCGCGCCTCGATCAGGACGCCCAGCGCCGTCGAGTCGATGAACTCGACCTCGCCGAGGTCGACCACGATCCGCTCCGGCGACTCGGCGCAGGCGCCCGTCAGGGCCGCCCGGACCTGTTCGGCGTTATAGAGATCGAGCTCGCCGCCCAGACTGACGACGCAAGCGGTGCCGACTGCCTCGATCCGCAAAACGGGATCCCTGCGCAGTCCGTCTCCGGTCGAGTTGTGCGACATGACAATGCCCTCCTTGACTCCACGAGCGCCGCAGGGGGGTCTGGGCGGGCTCGACGCAGCCGAATTACACACTTGGCCAGCCGGAAGCGCAACCCGTCATGTGTTGACCAGCCGCCTCCCGAAGGGGATCTTGTACGGCATGGATGTGGCTGCCGTCGCCCGCCGAGCCCGAACCGAGAACTTTCCGGTTGCCTCGGTCCTGTTTCCTCGCCGCCTGCGACCGCATCTACGCGCCGTCTACGGGTTCGCCCGCCTGGTGGACATCCTCGGCGACGAGGTGGAGGGCGATCGGCTCGCCACGCTGGACGAGCTCGAGCGTGAGGTCGAAGCCTGCTACCGGAGCGAGCCGACCTGGCCGGTGATGCGTGCGCTAGCTCCCACCATCCACGAGTTCTCCCTGCCCCGTGAGCCGTTCCTGCGCCTGATCGAGGCGAACCGGATGGACCAGCGCATCTCGGAGTACGCGACCTGGGAGGACCTTCGGGAGTACTGCCGGCATTCCGCGGATCCGGTGGGGTGGCTCGTGCTCGGCCTGCTCCGCCTGGACGGAGACGCCGAGCTGGTCGCCGCGAGCGACGACGTCTGCACGGGACTGCAGCTCGTGAACTTCCTGCAGGACGTTCCGCGCGACCTCGAGCTCGGGCGCATCTACCTGCCGCTCGAGGACCGGCGCCGGTTCGACGTGACGGAGCTCGACCATCCCAGTGCGGAGCTCCTCGACCTGCTGCGTTTCGAGGCCGCCCGCGCGCGAGACCTCCTGGCCGCCGGGCAGCAGCTGCAGGAACGGATCGGCGGCCGCACCGGACGCGCCGTGGGCCTCTTCGCGCGCGGCGGGGCGGCGGCGCTCGACGCGCTCGAGTCCGCCCACTGGGACGTGTTCACGCAACGGCCCCGTCCTTCGCGCACCCGGCTCGCACTGGCGGCGCTCGCGCGATGACCACCGAGCAGGCATATGCGGAGGTCGAGCGGCTGACCCGGCGACGCGCGCGCAACTTTGCGTACGGGATCATGGTGCTCCCGCGTGAGAAGCGTCGTGCGATCGCAGCCATCTATGCATTCGCCCGGCGGGTCGACGACGTCGCAGACGGCGAGTTGCCGCGCGACGAGAAGGAGGTGCAGCTCGAAAGGCTGCGCGCCGCACTCGACTCGCCCGGCCCCGATGCGATGTCGGTGGCGCTTGCGGATGCGCGTGCGCGGTTTCCGATTCCAGACAGTGCCCTGCATGCGCTCGTCGACGGCGGCCTGCAAGATCTCGACCAGACGCGCTACGCGCACTTCGAGGAGCTGCGCTCGTATTGCACAAAGGTTGCCGGGGCGGTCGGCGTTGCGTGTGTGGCGGTGTACGGCTCCGAGGACGTCGAGCGCGCCGAGACGCTCGGGGTCGCGCTGCAGCTGATCAACATCATCCGCGACGTGCGTGAGGACTGGGACCTCGGCCGCGTGTATCTCCCGCAGGACGAGCTTGCATCGTTCGGCGTCACCGAAGACGAGATTGCCGCCGGCGAAACGACAGATGCGTGGCGGGGGCTGATGACGTTCCAGTCCGAACGCGCCCGCGCTTACCTGCGCGACGGGCTCGGCCTCGCACGTACGCTCGACGGTAGAAGCGCCTTGTGTATCTCCACGTTCGCCGGCCTCTATCGCGCGACGCTCGATCGCATCGAGGCGCGCGGCTTCGACGTCTTCGACGGCCCGCCGCAGCTGTCGACGCTGACAAAGCTGCGGATCGTGGGCGGGGGTCTACGGCGATGAAGGCAGCCGTGATCGGGGGCGGGCTCGCAGGCTGCGCAGCTGCACTCGAACTGGTGGACGCGGGTCACGACGTCACGCTCTTCGAGGCCAGGCCGACGCTCGGCGGCGCCGTCCAGACGCTGCCTGAGCGAGCGGGCGACCCGGTGCCTCCTCCGGACAACGGGCAGCACATTGCGCTCGGCTGCTTCACGGAGTACCTCGCCTTTCTCGAACGCATCGGCGAGAGCGGCTCGGTGCGCCGGATGCGGCTGAGCCTGCCTGTCGTCGACGCGGAGCGCCGGTGGGCGCAGATTTCGCCCGCCACGATTCTCCTCGCGCGCTACCGCCATCTGCCCTTGCGCGACCGCCCGCTCGCGTGGCAGTTGCTCGCACTGCGCGGCGCCCGCGCAGACGAGCACGACGACGAGACGTTCGCGGACTTCCTCCTCGGCAAGGGCCAGTCGCCAAGGGCGATCGAGCGCTTCTGGGACGTCTTCATCCGTCCCGCGCTCAATCTTCCGTGCGCAGAGGCGAGCGCCGCGATGGGCATCTTCACGGTGCAGGCCGCACTGCTTTCGGGCCTCCGCGCAAGCGAGCTCGTCCTGCCGACGAAGCCGCTCGGCTGGATGCATGGCGACGCAGCACTGAGGACGCTCGAACGCCGGGGCGCGCAGGTCGAGACCGGCGTCAGAGTCGACGACGTCGACGACGTTGCCGCCGATGCGATTGTCGTCGCGACACCGCCCGCGGAATCGGCGCGCCTGCTCGGCGAGCCGGAGCCGAAGCTGGAGCCGTCTCCGATCGTCAGCGTGCACCTCCTCTTCGACAGGCCGCTCCTGCGGACCCCGCTTGCGGCGCTCCTCGACTCGGATGCGCACTGGCTCTTCGATCGGAGCGCTTTGACGGGCGTCAGCCCGTCAAAGAAAGCTCCTGTCCGCGATAGCGGACCAGGGGAGGGGGTTCGGGGGAACCGGGAGGTTCCCCCGTGGCCGGCCGACGCGCAGTACCTGACCGTGGTCTCGAGCGGCGTGCCCGAGCTGATGGAGGTGCGGGGCCGCGAGCTCGTCGAGCGGATCGCGGGACAGGTGACCGAACGGCTGGGTGACGCCGAGCTGCTCTGGTCGCGTGTCAGCCGCGAGCCGAACGCGACCGTCGCGCTTCGCCCCGGGACCGCGGCGCAGCGCCCCGGCCCGCTGACCGAGCGGCCGCACGTGACGCGCGCGGGCGCGTGGACCGCGACCGGCTGGCCGGCGACGATGGAGAGCGCGGTTCGCTCCGGCCGAACAGCATCCCGACTGTTGTCCGATATGACAACCAAGGTTGCTGCATGACCGCGGTTCGGGAACTGACATCGCTCGACACCGCCGTCGAGTTCGGCGCGGAGCGTCTGCTCTCGCTGCAGGATCCCGCCGGCTGGTGGAAGGGAGAGCTCGAGTCGAACGCGACGATGACTGCCCAGCATCTGTTCCTGCTCCACTTCCTCGGCCTGCGCGACCCGGAGACCGACCGGCTCCTCGCGAACGAGCTGCTTGCGGGGCGCCGCGACGACGGCACGTGGTCGATCTGGTTCGAAGGGCCGGCCGACCTGTCCGTCACCGTCGAGGCCTATGCGGCGCTGAAGCTCGCGGGTGTCGACGCCGGCGAGGCGACGCGCGAGTACATCCGGCGAGCGGGCGGCGTGCCGCGCGCAAGGATCTTCACCCGCGCGTTCCTCGCGCTGATCGGGCAGTGGCCCTGGAACCGGCTCGCGCACGTTCCGGTCGAGCTGATCCTTCTGCCGGCGGAGGGGCCGCTCTCCGTCTACGACTTCTCCTGTTGGGCGCGCCAGACGATGGTGTCGCTGTCGGCCGTGGAGGCGTTGCGTCCGGTGCGCCCGAGCGCCATCGACCTGAGCGAGATCGGCGGCAGGAAGACCGCACCGGGCGGCCGGCCGCGCCACTCCGCGTACCGCCGGCACGCGATCAGGGTCGCCGAGCGCTGGGTGCGCGAACGACAGGAGGCCGACGGATCATGGGGTGGGATCCAGCCGCCATGGGTCTGGTCGCTGATCATGCTCGCCGCCCTCGGCCACGGCTTCGAGGACGAGACGTTCGCACGTGGGCTCGCCGGCTGGAAGCGCTTCATGGTGCGGGACGGCGACCGCCTCCGGCCCGAGGCCTGCCAGTCGCCGATCTGGGACACGGCGCTGTCCGTGCTCGCCCTGCGCGCGGCGGGCCTCCCGGCCGACGATCCGCGGCTCCAGGCGGCGGGCTCGTGGCTGCTCGGTGAAGAGGTCAGGGTCCGCGGCGACTGGGCGATCCGCCGGCCGGGACTCGCGCCGGGAGGCTGGTCGTTCGAGTTCGACAACGACCTCTATCCCGATGTCGACGACACGGTCGTGGTCGCACTGGCGCTCCGCGAGCTGGAGCTTGGCGACGATGCCGTCAGGCGCGGGCTCGACTGGACCGTCGGGATGCAGTCGCGGAGCGGCGGCTGGGGCGCGTTCGACGTCGACAACGAGGCGCTCTGGCTCTACAAGCTCCCGATTTGCGACTTCGGCAAGGTCACCGACGAGCCGAGTGCCGACGTGACCGCTCATGCCCTCGAGGCGCTCGCTCACGAATCCGGCTACGACTCTGCGATCGCGTCCGGCCTCGACTGGCTCCTCGCCGAGCAGGAGCCGGACGGCTCCTGGTTCGGCCGCTGGGGCGTGAACCACATATACGGGACGGGCGCTGCGGTGCCGGCCCTGGAGGCCTGCGGAGTTCCTGCGGAGCATCAGGCCATCCGGCGGGCGCTCGCCTGGCTCGACTCCGTCCAGCAACCGGATGGTGCCTTCGGTGAGGACATCCTTTCCTACTCGGAGCCCGCGGCCCGCGGCCGTGGCGCCGCGACCGCCTCCCAAACGGCCTGGGCGCTGCTCGCCTACGTCTCAGGCGGGTCTGCAACCGGGTTGTCCACGCGGCGTGCGGCCGAGTATCTTTGCCAGACTCAGCGTCCTAACGGTGATTGGGACGAGCCGCACTACACGGGTACCGGTTTTCCCCTCGATTTCATGATTCGCTACCACCTGTACCGCTTGACGTTCCCGCTCCTCGCCCTCGGGCGTCTGAGAGAAAGGCTCAACGGATGAAGTTCCCGCTCCGCTCGACCGTCCAGATCGGCAAGTACGTCGCGAGCCAGCAGCGGAAGGGGGAGCGGTATCCGCTCGTCCTGATGCTCGAGCCGACACTCGCGTGCAACATCGCCTGCATCGGCTGCGGGAAGATTCGGGAGTACGAGTCGAACAAGGCCAGGCTCACCGTGGAGGAGTGCATTGATGCAGGCGCGCAGTGCCCGGCACCGGTCGTGTCGATCTGCGGTGGCGAACCGCTCGTCTACAAGGGCATCGAAGACGTCGTCGCCGGCATGCTCGAGCTCGGGAAGAACATCGATCTCTGCACGAACGCGCTACGGCTGGAGCAGTACCTCGACGTCTTCAAGCCGAGCCATCGCATGACCTTCGTGGTCCATCTCGACGGCATGCGCGAGATCCACGACTACATCTGCGACTACCCCGGTCTGTGGGACGTCGCCGTGGACGCGATCCGGAAGGCGCGCGAAGCCGGCTTCCGCGTTACGACGAACACGACGATCTTCAAGGAGACGTCCGTCGACGACGTGCTGGAGATGATGGGCTATCTGACGAACGAGGTCGGCATCGACGGAATGCTGATCGCCCCCGGTTATCAGTACTCCCAGATCGATCCCGCGCTGACGATGACCCGCGCGGAGCACGAGGAGAAGTTCCGGATCATCCGCAAGGTTGCGCGGCAGCGGAACTACCGCTGGCTCGCGACGCCGATCTACCAGGAGTTCCTCACGGGCGAACGGAAGTTGAAGTGCGCGCCGTGGGGCTCGATCACCCGCAATCCTTACGGGTGGAAGGGGCCGTGCTACCTGCTCACCGACGGGATCTTCCCGACGTACGACGCGCTGCTCGACGGGATGGAGTGGGAGGACTACGGGCCCGGCAACGATCCGCGTTGCGAGCACTGCGCCATCCATTCCGGTTTCGAGCCGTCCGCGGCGTACGAGGCTGCAGGTTCTTTGCGGGAGGGCGCGAGGAGCATGGCTTGGACGTTGACGGGCTGACGTTCGTTTGTGCCATGACCGTCGAAGAGCGCATCGCTCGCCGGTTGGGGCGGACCGCAATCGTCGGGCTCGGCGCCTCGAAGGGCGTGCCTGAGGGACGGCTCGTGTCGTTCGGCATCGCGGGCGCGCTTTCCGGCGAGCTGGCGGTCGGAACGGTGATCGACGCGACGTGCGTCGTCGACGAGTCGGGCGCGGTGCTCTGGGAAGGCGAACCGCTCGGAGCTTCGCCCGCGATGACCGGGACGATCCTCGGCGCGAGCCGGATCGTCGACGACCCGGCGGAAAGGGCCTGGCTGCATGCGGCGACAGGAGCAGACGCGGTCGACATGGAGTCGGGTGCGCTCGCACGGAGCGGGCGGCTCGTCGGCTGCCTGCGCGCGATCAGCGATACGCCGACTCATCGGCTCGGCGGGGTCGCACAGGGCGCGACGCCTGACGGTGGTGTCGACGTGGTCGGGTTCCTGCGCGGCTTCGTCCGCGAACCTGCGGTGACCGTGCGGGCGGCGCGGGGTGCACGCCGGGCGCTGCGAAGCCTGGAGAAGGTGGCATGAGCAAGCGCGTCCTCCTTGCCGCGCCCCGTTCCTTTTGCGCGGGCGTGGACCGTGCCATCGAGATCGTCGAGCGACTGCTCGCCGAGCATGGCCCGCCGATCTACGTCCGGCATGAAATCGTCCACAACGACCATGTCGTCCGCCGGCTCGAGCTGCTCGGGGCCGTCTTCGTCGACGACGAGCAGGAGATCCCGGCCGGAGAGATCTGCGTCCTCTCCGCGCACGGAGTCGCACCTGCAGTCCGCGAGAACTGCGAGCGCCGCGGCCTGCGCGTCGTCGATGCGGTCTGCCCGCTCGTCTCCAAGGTGCATGCGGAGGCGCGGCGTTACGCCGACAGCGGTCATCTCGTAGCGCTCGTCGGCCACGCCGACCATGTCGAGGTGATCGGAACGCACGGTGAGCGTCCCGAGTCGACCGTCGTGGTGGAGTCGCCGGAGGAAGCGGCGCTGCTGGAGTCCGACGGCAAGCCGGTCGCGGTGATCAGCCAGACGACCCTCTCACTGGACGACGTCCGGTCGACCGTCGATGCGCTCGAGAAGCGGTTCGGTACGCTCACACGGCCGGGCGCCGATGACATCTGTTACGCCACCCAGAACCGCCAGGACGCCGTCAAGCGGCTTGCCGAGGAGGCGACGCTCATTTTCGTGATCGGGTCACAGACGAGCTCGAACGCACAACGGCTCGTCGAGGTCGCACGGCTCGCGGGCGCAGAAGCCGAGCTCATCGACGGCGAGAGCGAGCTCGGCGAAGAGCTGGTCTCCCGGCACGAGGTGATCGGCCTGACGGCCGGCGCCTCGACGCCCGGGGAGCTCGTCGACGCGACGATCGAGCGGCTCGCCGCGCGCGGCTATGACGAGGTGATCGAGATCACGGTGGCCCGCGAGGACGTGCACTTCCGGCTTCCGCGGGAGGTGGCCTCCGCGTGACCTCCGTCGAGATTCCCGTCTCGATCGCCGCAGCGCTTCCGAATCTGACGGTGCTCGACATCACGAACGACGTCCGTCGCGAAGTTGCAGCCACCGGCGGCAGCGGCATCGCGTTCGTGTCCCCGAACGGTGACCCGTCGGTGATCCGCGTGCAGGAGCGAGAGACCGGCTTCTTCTCCGATCTCGAGTGCATGCTCGAGCGCCTCGTCCCGCTCCAGGCGGACGAGCGGACACGGCTCGTCTCGATGCTGCTCGGGCCCCGAACGGAGCAAATCCCCTTCAGCGACGGCTCGCTCTGCCTCGGGCACTACCAGCGGATCTTCCTCGTGGCGTTCGAGGATCGCTGCAGCGACGAGTGGATGCTCACCCTGGTTTCCTAGGGGCAACCTCGCGGTTCCGTACCGAGTTGCGCTGACTACGACCAGAGGCGCACACTGTCTGTGAGATGGAGAGGGCCCGTCGCCACCAGCGACTGCTGGCGCGGTTCGCGCTAGGCCTGCTCGCGCTCGTCGCCGAACTGGCAGGCCGCAGTCTCGCTCACCGACTCGACTTCGGCCGTCACGTCGAGACGCCCTATGCGAGTGCCGAGTACTACCCGGTCCTGGTCGCTGTCGTGAAGGTCGCGGTCGCGTTGATGCTCGCGCGCCTCGCGTGGCGTTTCGCCAAGGCGCGCGCGGTTGCGCGCGGCGCTCGCCGGCTGTTGATCGCGCAGGGCTCGCCGGTCGCGCGACATTCGCCACGCGTGCGGCTGCAGTTGTCCCCGCGCCTCTGGCTCGGCTCCTTCCTCGTGACCTCGCTGATCTACCTCGTGCAGATCGATGCGGAGGGAATTTCGGTCGGACGCTGGCCGCTGCTCGCGCCCTGGTTGCACACCGCCGCGCTGCCGGTCTTCGCAGTGCTGTCGGTCGTCGTGGCGGTCGTGTACCGCGCCGTCGAGAGCTGGCTCTCCGACTACGAGAGCTACGCGCGCGAAACCGTCGCCCGCGCCAGCCGGCTATCCGCCGAAACTCTTTCCGCTCCGCGAACGAGTCTCGGCGAGCTCGTCGCACCACGCAGCCTCTTCGGGCTCGCGTTCGAAGTCAGGCCGCCTCCCGCGCCTGCGTAGGCCTGCGGACTGACGTCCGCCGGCCTTGGTCTTGACCTCGACCACGGGAGGAGGACGTCGTGAACGCAGAGCTTGTTACTGAACTCGAAGCACCCTTACAACGAACGGTCACCGACACCCGCGCGCGGATCGTGTCCCTGCTCGGGCCGACCGCGGCGTTGGGCGGAGTCATCTGGGCGATCGTCCAGCCGTACCGCGTCACCTTGTTGCACCCCACGGGACAGGGGTTCTGGTGGCTGTTCGTCGAGCCGCCGCTGCTCGTGATCGCGGTCGGGTTGTTCTTCTACTTCGTCATCACGCCAGGGCTGCTGCGGGACCTCGCAGAGGAACATGCAACCGCCGAGTGAGCACGTCCACTGGCTGTTCGCGACGGGGTTCCTCCTGCTCGCTCTCTGCCTGCTCGCCGAGGCGGTGGTGGGAACCGATGTCTGGCGTCGGCGCGCGTGGCGTGCGTACCTCTGGCCCGGCCTGGCGTTTGCGCTCGGCGTCCTGATGTGGCCGGTGATGACCTTCTACACCAACTCGGCGATCCACATGATCGCGCACGGTGCGTGGGCTCAGGTGCTGATGGGCGGCGCGGCGATGGAGCTCGGGCTCGTCAGCGGGAAGCTGCGGAGCGGCTGGTGGCGTCTGGGGATGCCCGCCGGGTTCCTTGTCTCGGGTACCGCCTTCCTGGTGCACGAGCAGAACTCCTGGCTCTTCCAGCGCTCGGCGTTCACGCACCACCTGCTCGGCTGGACGCTGGTCGTGGCCTCGATCTTCCCGCTCCTCCGGGTCTTCAAGCCACGCTCGCCGATTGCAGCGACGGGCTTTGCGCTCACCTTCGTCGTCGTGGCCGTGACGCTCTACTGCGATCGAGACGTCGCGGAGATCTTCGGACACATCTCGCAGCTTGCAGGAGCCCCGCATCGATGAGACGGCTGCTGTTCCTCGGCGTCCTGGCGTTGCTCGTCTTTCCGTCGGAGGCGTTCGCCCATGCGACGCTGCTGAAGACGACGCCTCAGTTCCGCGAGCGCCTGTCCGCATCGCCACCGACGGTCGTTCTCCGCTTCGACCAGTACGTCAAGGTGCTGCCGCAATCGGTTCAGCTGTTCTCGGCCACGCACCCTCTGCACGTGAAGCGAATCTGGGCCGACGGCCTTTCAGTCAAGGCAGCACTGCCGAAGCTGCCTAGAGGGCCTTACACGATCCGTTGGCACGCCCTTTCCGGGGACGGTCACGTGGTCTCGGGAGTTTTCACCTTCGGCGTGCGCGCGAACGCTCCGCCGCCGACGGAGGCGTTCGGCTCATCCGGCCCGACTCGCAGCGAAGACGTCGTCCGCTGGCTGTACTTCGTTGCGCTTGCGCTGGTCGTCGGGGGGCTCGGCTTTCGCCTCCTCGTGCTGCGCGGCCGCGCCTTGACGCCCCGGGCCGAGCGGAGGTTCTTCATCCTCACCGGCATCGGCGTCATCGCCACGCTCGACGCAGGCATCGTCGCGTTCATCATGCGTGCCGAGGATGCGCTGCAGCTGCCGTTCGGCCGGCTCCTGTACGGCGATCTCTCGCCGCTTGCGCGCTCGCGGTTCGGCCACGCGTTCATCGCCATGACTCTCGGCTTTGCCCTCGTGGCCGCCTTGCTCTTCCTCTCGTGGCTTACCGACCGAACGTTCCTGTTGTGGCCGGCGTTCGCGCTCGCGCTCGTATTCGCCTCCGGGCTCTCGCTGTCGGGACACTCCGCGGCCGATGCCGGCTCATCCTGGAAGTCGGAGCTCGCCGACTGGGCGCATCTCTCCGCCGCCTGTCTCTGGATCGGCGGGCTGATCCAGCTCGTAGCTGTCGTCTGGCCGCTGATGCCCGCTGCGCGGCGCGAGGTCTTCCTCGCCTTTTCGCGGCTTGCAACCGTCTGCGTCGGCGTCCTCCTGCTGGCTGGGATCTATCTGGCGATCCTGCGGCTGCCGCAGCTGAAGGATCTCTGGACAACCGGCTACGGCGAGGTGCTCCTCGTCAAGATCGGGCTCGTGTCGCTCGCGCTCGCGTGGGGCGGAGTGCACAAGCTTGTGGCCGTGCCCGCACTTGCGGATGGCAAGGACGGAAGAATCCTGCCGCGCCTGCGCGGGAGCTTGCTCGGCGAGAGCATGGTCGGCATGGCTGTGCTGCTCGCCGCGGCCGTGCTCGTGGATGCGAAGCCGCCGGTTCCCCCGGCGCCCGCGCCACCGGCGGCGAGTAGCGTTCCCAGGTAGTGCTCTATTCCATCTCGGGCGGCGCGGGCTTTCTCGGCCTGCACCTGGCGCGGCGGCTGCTGGCCGAGGGCCAGCAGAAGTTCACTCAAGCGAATGACTCCCTGCGACGCGCACAGACCGAGTTGGAAGAGGCCGAGGTGGAATCGGCCAGAAAG
>DATHGN010000083.1:0-15778 GCA_035317565.1 Gaiellaceae bacterium | reverse complement strand
GAGTACGGCTCGACGACGCGCTTCGACCAGGTCTGCTCGCCTTCCTTCTGATACTCGATCTCCACGAGACAGCGGTCGCGAATTCCCTGTGTCAGGGTCGCGACGAGGTCGGCCTCTGCTTCGGCGATCTGCGGGTTCGGCGTCTGCGTGAGCTCGAACTGGCCGAACGTCTCTTCGAGCTTCATGCGCACCCGGTCGAGCGGCGTGTGCGCGTCGGCCGCGATCATCGGCCCGACGAACTCGAGTGCAAGCACGATCGCGCGGGCTTCGAGTGGGGTCAGGCGCGGCGCGTGGCGGAACGTGTCCCCGTAAAGCTCCTTGTCGACGTGGACGGTGTCGCCCTCGAGCGCCGCATACACCGTGTAGCAGCCGCCGCCGAAATTGACGAGGTTGAGCAGCTGCAGGTGTTCCTCGAGCTCCTCGGCGGGGATGTGGAATCGCTCGACGATCTGCTGGGCGGGGATGATCGCGTCGTGGCCTTCGCCGCAGGCGGCGAGCAAGTAGGCGAGGAGTGCCTGCAGGACGGCGAAGCGCTCGGGCACGACCGGGCCGGCGGGTCGTTCCCCCGTTGCGTCGACGCGCGGGACCGGAGCGGGCGCGGCGAGCTTCGGCGGCGCTTCCTCGTGTCGTTCGCGGACGGCGCGCAATGCGTCGGCCACCTCCCGCCTGAGCTCGTCGGGCTCGACCGGAATCGCCCGACCGTCCTGGCGAAGGATCCAGGAAGCGAGCTGTGGCAGCGACGAGTAGCCGGTGACGAAGACGCCGTCCTCCAGCTGTCCGGCGTTGCCGAATGCGCGCTCGACCCACCACGCGGTATCGCCCGCGAGCTCGATCCGCGCTTCGCCCACGATGTCGCCGATCTGCCACGGGGGCCTGCCGCGGTACTGGTCGATGTCGAACTCCGCCGGAATCCGGAAGTCACGTTCCCGACGTGTCGCGAAGCGGATGTCACCCCGGATTCTCGAGACGCGAAACGTGCGGATGTCCTTGCGGTCGAGATCCTGGCCGATCACGTACCAGCTGCCGTTGTCGGAGAGGAGGCCGTATGGATTGACGGTGCGTTCGGTCTGCCGGTTGCGGGAGATCGAGTAGTACGGGAACTTGATCGTGCGTTGCTTCGAGATCGCGCCCTCGAGCTTCCCGAGGCGCCCGGGCATCTCGGCCGAGTAATCGGGGTCGGACACCTCTACGCGCACGGCCGTCTCCGTTGCGGGCTCGCCGAAGCCGGGGCGTCCGAGTGCGAGGTTCTGGAGCGCGAGGCGGAGCGGCTCCGAATAGGCGAACTGTCCTTCGAGGAGATAGAGCGCGGTCTGGAGCGCGGCGAGCTCGTCGTCGTCGAGCTCGAGCTTTTCGAGGAAGTAGTTCTCCGACCGGAGGGTGTAGAGCTCCTCGCCGGTGAACTCGTCGCGCTGGGACTGGAGCGGGACGCCCAGTGCGAGCAGTTCGGCGCGGTCGGAGTAGAACCGGCGCGCGAAGGCCTCGTCCGACATCTCCGAGTAGCCCTCGACGTTGGACTTGACGTCGCGGGCGGTCAGCAGGCGCCGCTCCGCCATGAGAAAGGCGACGAGCGACAGCTGGCGAATCAGCTTGTCGGTGTCGTGAGACACCGGGCGAATCTATCGGACGGACTATGGGAGCCGACGCCCAGTTCCAGTCTTCCCGCCGGCGGACGAAGCCGTGATGGACCGGATTGTGGAGGACGTACTCGAGCGTGGCCTCGTACTGCGCCTCCGATTCGATCGACTTCGACCAGTAGCGGCGCCCGAAGACGTGATCCTTGCGCCCGTGCCGCTCGTTGAAGGCGCGGGCGTAGCCGCCGTTCAGGTCGCGCATTCCCTTGTCCAGGTTGGGAGCAGGCGTTTCCAGGACAAGGTGGTAGTGGTTCCCCATCAGGCAGCTGACGTGGATCCGCCAGCCGTATCGGCGTTCGACGCGCCGGAGGAGATGGAAGAACACCATCCGGTCCTCGCGGTCGACGACGACCGGTGCGTGGTTGTTCCCGCGGCTCCCGACGTGGTAGTAGCCGCCGGCGACGAGGTCGCGGTGGGGACGCCCCATCGCCCGACCGTAGCCTCGCCCAGGAGCCGACTAGCGCGCCGCGCGCCTTTTGAGCCACCCTCGGCGCGGCCCAGTCACGTGCCAGGCACGAGACTGGGGCGAATGCGCCGGTTCCCACCGGGACGCGGCGACACGGGTCGGTAGTGCTGCGGTGAGGGGCGCTCGCCTGGTTAGGCGGCGACTTTGGAGCGCTCGAGATGCTGGTGCGACGGGCA
Source organism: Gaiellaceae bacterium (assembly GCA_035317565.1). Taxonomy (GTDB): domain Bacteria; phylum Actinomycetota; class Thermoleophilia; order Gaiellales; family Gaiellaceae; genus 3-1-20CM-4-69-9. The sequence goes on along the minus strand of DATHGN010000083.1, from coordinate 13,505 downwards.
ATAGTCGCGCTCTGGGAGGGGCGTGCGCTGGCACGGCTTCCCTTTGCGTGTCGTGGCGCGGCATCGCGCGACGCCTCCGTCGAGCACGCCCGACTCGATCTGCTCCTCGATGAACGCGACCGCGGCTGCCACGCCTTCCTTCACTGCCCACGCCACCTCGGCCTGCGCGGTGATCGGGAAGTAGCGGCGAATGTCCTGGAAGAGGGCCCGGTCCGGCTTGGCGAAATAGAGAGGATCCTTCGCGAGCCGCTCCATCGTCTGCTCGCACTGCTCCAGCACGGCCCGGCGGTACTCGAGATGAAGCTCCGGGGCCACATACGGGTCGATGAGGTCCTTAATCGACCTGTAGATGGCTCTTGAGTATTGATACATGCAGGCCTGAAGCTGGGCGGTGTACTCCTCGATCACAGTATCTCTAGCTCCCATTAATCCCCCGCAAAGCTTTGTTAAGCCGCAGTAAATCGTCTTCAGGGCCGCGTGACTTCGGGGAGTCTATACGGTCCAGGGGCCTGTTACAAAGTCCGGAGCCTCGTTGCCTTCGCTGAGAACGGCTAGCGGGTGATCTGGCGGACGTAGGCCGCCCCAAAGCCCTTGGAATTCGCCGCTGACTGGGCACCGTTGGCGCTCCCGCGGGACGAATAGATCCCGCTGAAGACCACGTAGTACCCGGGATGGAGGCTGGAATAGCGGCTCGAGTCGAGGACACCGACCTGGGGCAGGCCCGCTCGGGAGGCCGACCGGGCCCGCTCCAGCGCCAGCAATCTCCCACCGCCCCCGGCCGGAATCGACTCGAGCACGACGGTGTACCCACTCTGGCCCGCCGGCCAGGTCGTCAAATCTCCTGGACGGGGTGCGGTCGTCGTAGCCGGTGGCGGAGCGGTGGGTGTCGACGGGGGCCCGGTCGGCGTCCCCGCGGGGACGGTCGGCAGGGCGACCGTCGCCGTCTCGGGTGCAGTCGTCGGCGAGTGCGGCGCGCCGCCCTGGGTTGCGACGATCGTGCTGTTCTCGGCGCCCGCATCGGAGAGGACGATTGCCGCCACCGCTCCGGCGGTCGCGAGGATGAGAGACAGCAGGACGGGCCAGATCCAGTCCCCCGGATACCAGCCAAAGCGTTGCTGCCACGCGGCCGCGAGCCTGCCGAACACGCCGCTCGCCGGCTGAAGCCGGTACCCGCACTCGAGGCAGTACTCCTGATCGGGGCCGTGCGGGGCACCGCAGCGAGGGCAACGCGGTTCTTCGCTGCTCACTCTTCCCAGCGTTCCTGGGCCGGCGTGGGAAGAGCTTCGAGCAGTTCCGGCTTCGGCTCCACCGCCTTCCCGCAGACTGCACAGAACTTTGCGTCGGCGGCCAGTGCGCTGCCGCACTGCGGGCAGCCGACCAGCGGCGGTGTTGCTGCAGCCGGGCGGCCGCAGTTCGCGCAGAAGTGCGATCCCCAGACGAGCGGCGCGCCGCACGCACACCGCGCCGCCGGCGCCGCCCGACGCACGGACACAGCCGCGGCGAGCAGCGTGTCCAGCTCCTGCAGGCGTTCGTCGAGGGAGACCAGCTCGTCGCAGCGTTCGACGATCAGGTCCTGACGGAATTGGTCACGGCGAAACATCTCCAGCATCAATCCGCCCAGATCGCGGAGGCGCTCCTCGCGGACGCGGAGCAGCGCCCGGCGTTCCTTGCGCAGCTGTCCCGGATGGGGCAGCGACCGACGAGGCGGCCCTCCAGGATGCGCGCTCGTGACCGTGCGCTCGTCCTTACGGCGAAAACGTGCGAGCAGCGATGGCCGCGCCACGCGAATCAATGTAACAGCGAGGTCTGACGCTCAGGCTAGGGCGAGGCGGCCCGGCGGCCGAACCCGGCGACAAACAGGATGAAGAGGATGATCGCGACCGCGCCAATCGCGATCCCGAAGATCCAGCCGCCGAAGAGCGAGACCACGATCGCAACGACGACGAGGGCGAGAAGGAGTCCGACCACTGCGTGGAGCTACGAAGGTAGGTCGATGACGACGAGGCGGTCCTCGGTCATCTCGCGGACGGCGTAATGCGGCCCCTCGCGGGTATTGCCCGAATCCTTGACTCCGCCGTACGGCATCTGGTCCGAGCGGAACGTCGGCGCCTCGTTGACCGTGACGCCACCGAAGTCGAGCTCTTGTGCCGCCCGGAAGGCGGTGTCGATGCTGCTCGTGAAGATTCCCGCCTGGAGCCCGTAACGCGTGCCGTTTGCGAGCTCGATCGCTTCGTCGATGGAGTCGACGACCGTGACGGTGCAGACCGGGCCGAACACCTCTTCGCAGGAAACCTCGTCGTCGCGGCCGGGATTCGCGATCACCGTCGGACGGATCAACTCGCCGTCGAGATCGCCTCCAGCCAGGACCTCGCCGCTCGTCTTCTTGATCCACTCGATGATCCGCTCGCGGGCGTCCTCGTCGATCACCGGGCCGACGTCCGTCTCCTCGTCCGCAGGGTCGCCCACCTTCAACGCGTTCACCAGCGGGACGAGCGTCTTCACGAACGCGTCGTACACGTCCCGTTCGACATAGACACGCTGCACCGAGATGCAACTCTGGCCTGCGAATGCGAACGCGTTTTGTGAGACCTTGGTGGCGGCCGCCGTCACGTCGGCATCGGCCGTGACGATCACCGGCGTCGCGTTGCCGAGCTCGAGATTGACGCGCTTCTTCGGCGCGCGCTCCTTCAGCTTCCAGCCGACGCCGCTCGAGCCGGTGAAGGTGATCAGCTTCACCCGTTCGTCCTCGACGAGAACGTCTCCGATCTCAGCTGCCGGCCCGACGAGCACGTTCAGCCACCCGGCCGGCAGGCCGGCTTCCTCCTCGAGCTCTGCGAGCAGGAGCGCCGACATCGGCGTCTGGCTCGCGGGCTTCAGGACGACGGCGCAGCCGGCGGCGAGAGCGGGCGCGATCTTGTGCGCGACGAGGTTGAGCGGAAAGTTGAACGGGCTGATCGCGCCGACGATCCCGATGGGACGGCACAGCGTGAAGGCGAGCTTCCCCTCGCCGGCCTGGGCGGCGTCCATCGGCACCATCTCGCCGGCAAGCTTGCGCGCTTCCACGGCGGCGAACGTGTACGTCGACATCGCCCGCGCGGCCTCGACACGCGCCGCCTTCAGAGGCTTGCCGGCCTCGTCGGAGATCACGCGCGCGACCTCCTCGTGGCGGCGGCCGAGACCCGCCGCGACGCGAACGAGGATCTCCGCACGCTTGTGCGCGGGCAGCGGGTTCTGCATCGCCCGCTCCGCCGCATCGATCGCGCGGCGCGTTTCGTCTGCGCCTGCCTTTGCCACACGGCCGACGACGTCGCCGGAGTAGGGCGAGCGCACCTCGAGCCAGTCGCCCGTGTCGATCCACTCACCGCCGAGGAGCAGGCGCTTTTCATTGGCTGCAGCGACCACGGAGCTAGTCTAGACCGGCATGCAGGATGCGCTGATCATCGATGCGGTGCGTTCGCCGATCGGCAGGAGAAACGGTTCGCTTGCATCGATCCGCGGTGACGAGCTCTGCGCCCAGGTCCTGAACGGCCTCGTCGCGCGCCAGGATCTGGATCCGGCCGAGATCGAGGACGTCCAGCTCGGCTGTGTCACGCAGATCGGCGAGCAGGGCTGGAACCTGGGACGGATGGTTCCCCTGGTTGCCGGCTGGCCGGAGACGGTGGCGGGAACGACCGTCGATCGACAGTGCGGCTCGTCCATGCAGACCAACTTCAACGCGGCGGCCGCGATCTGGTCGGGTCAGCTCGATCTCGTCGTCTCGGCCGGCGTCGAGATGATGTCCCGCGTCCCGATGGGTTCGAACGGCGGCGACCTTTCGGACAAGCTGTTCGAGCGCTGGCAGATCGTGCCGCAGGGGATCTCGGCCGAGGTGATAGCCGACGAGTGGGGGCTCTCACGCGAGGAGCTCGACTCCTTCGCCCTCGAATCCCACCGCCGTGCGGTCGCTGCGAGCGACGACGGGCGCTTCGACAACGAGATCGTCCCGATCGACCTCACGAATCCACACACGGGCGTCGTCTTCGCCGTCGACGAGACGCCGAGACGGGACACGTCCCTGGAGGCTCTGGCCGCGCTGAAACCGGCTTTCCTGCCGGAAGGAAAGGTGACGGCGGGAAGCTCGTCGCAGATCTGCGACGGCGCAGCGGGCGTTCTCGTCGCGAGCGAGCCCACCGCTGTACGCCTCGGGCTCGAGCCGCGCGCGCGCTTCGTGTCGTTTGGCCTCGCCGGAGTCGACCCGTATCGGATGCTGCACGGAAATCCGCAGGCCTGCGACTCCGCGCTCGCGCGCGCTGGGCTGACCTGGGACGACATCTCCGTCATCGAGGTGAACGAAGCCTTCGCATCGGTCGTTTTGCAGTTCGCTCGCGACGCAGGGCTCGAAGACCGCTGGGACGACATCAATCCGAACGGCGGCGGGATCTCGCTCGGTCACCCACTCGGCGCAACGGGCGCACGCATCACGGCGACGCTGCTGAACGAGCTCGAACGGCGGAAGGCGCGTTACGGCATCGCCACGATGTGCATCGGCTTCGGCCAGGCGATCGCCTGCATCGTCGAACGCGTCTAGGCGTTCGTTACTCTCCGCGCGTGGGGGAGATGGCAGGCCGCGCTGTTGCGCGTGAACCGAAAGAGATCGTCACTCGCGGCTACGACGCGATCGCTTTGCGGTACGCAGAATGGGCCGGGCAGATCGAGTCCCCCGTCATGGACTGGGTGCGCGATCTGGACACGCGTCTCGCCGACGGCTCCGACGTGCTGGAGCTCGGCTGCGGCCGCGGCGTTCCTGCGACTCGGGAGCTTGCGCGCCGCCACCGCGTCACCGGAGTCGACATTTCTGCGGTCCAGGTCGAGCTGGCACGCCATCACGTTCCGGAAGCCAGCTTCGTGCACGGCGACGCGATGGAGCTCGAGATCGCGCCTGCCTCGCTCGACGCGGTGGTCGCCCTCTTCGTGTTCGGGCACGTCCCGGTCGAGGAGCAGCCCGGCCTGATCGCGAGAATCGCCCTCTGGCTGCGCGACGGTGGACTCTTCCTCGGGACGTTCAGCTCCGGAGAGGCCGGGGAGGACGTGGACGAAGACTGGCTCGGCGCGCCGATGTTCTTCGCGTCGCTCGGCGGCGATGCGTACGGACCGCTGCTGCGCGAGGTGGGGCTCGAGGTGCTGCGTGACGAGATCGTCGTACAGAACGAGCCGGGACACGGCGATGTCACCTTCCGCTGGGTCCTGGCGCGAGCGGCCGCATAGTGGAGATCCGCAAGGTCGGCGTCGTCGGTCTCGGCACGATGGGGGCCGGCATCGCCCAGATCAGCGTCCAGTCGGGGTTCGAGACGATCGGCCGCGAGGTCGAGCCCCAGCTCGGGGAGCGCGGGCGCGCGACGATCGAGCGCTATCTCGCCCGTGGCGTCGAAAAGGGCCGCCTTTCCGGGGACGAGCGTGACGCGGCGCTCGGGCGCCTGACGCTCACGACGGACCTAGCCGATCTTGCCAACTGTGACCTCGTGATCGAGGCGGCGCTCGAGGAGCTCGAGCTGAAGCGCGAGATCTTCGCGGAGCTCGATCGTGTCACCCGTCCTGAGGCGATTCTGGCGACGAACACTTCTGCGTTGTCCGTGTCCGAGATCGCCGAGGCGGCTGAGCATCCGCAGCGTGTCGTCGGCATGCATTTCTTCAACCCGGCGCCCGTGCTTCCCCTGGTGGAGATCGTCCGTGGCCGCGAGAGCTCCGCCGAGGCGGTCGACACGGCCTACGCGTGGGCCGAGCGCGCGGGTAAGCAACCGGTGCGTTGCAACGACACGCCGGGGTTCATCGTCAACCGCATCCTGATCCCGTTGCTGAACGATTGCGTGCGTGTCCTCGACGAGGCCGGCGTCGAGCCGGAGGCAATGGACAAGGCCATGACGAACGGTGCCGGCTGGCCGCTCGGCCCATGTGCACTGATCGACCTGATCGGGATCGACGTCCACGTGCACGCCTCGGCTGCGTTGCACGACAAGCTCGGCGAGGAACGCATGGCGCCGCCGGAACGGCTCGTGCTGATGCAGCAGGAGGGAAACCTCGGCCGCAAGTCGGGCCGCGGCTTCTACGAGTACTAGTTAGGCCGCGATCCGCTCGGGCAGCTCGACGACGACCTCGGGCAGCCCCGGATGACGCTCGTGCGCTTCGCGCCAGATCGCCTCGGCCCGCTCGGCCTGCAGCGTCTCGAGAGCGACGGCGTGCATCGTCGCGATGGAGGCCAGCTCCACCAACCGTTCGGCCTCGGCATTGCTGAGCTGCGAAGCGACGCTCGCGAGCGCATCGAGGCGTGCCACGAGGAGTCGCGATGTGCGTTCACAACGAGAGAGCTCGGTCACCACTCGAATCTTCGCGGGGGCATCGGACGGTCCTCCCCGTCCGTTACGGCCCAGTCTCGTGCCTGGCACCGGACTGGGCCGAAAGAGTCACCTGCTACGGAACCGTGAGCCTCGCCCAGACGTTCGCCAGGAGACGGTCGACCTCCGGACTCCCGAGGGAGGCGCCGAAGTTCAGGGCGCCCGCCGCGAAGACCTTCGCTCTGGACGGTGTCTCGTAGTAGGTCATCTCCGCCGACCGGCCGGGACCGAGCAGGTCGGGAATATGTGCCAGCACCTGGATGCCGCGAGGCGACGCGGCGGTGCGCGCATCGATCTCGATCCCGTAGCGACCGAAGACACCCCCGTCCGCAAGACCAGTCCCTGCAAAGGCCCACGGCACGGAGACCGCGCCCGTGACGGTGTAGCCGGCCTGGCGCTGGCCGTGATCCGACCCGACGTATTGGACGCCGACGATGCCAGACTCGGGCCGGCCCAGCTTTCGCCACAACCCGCGCCGCACGAGCTTCTGTCCCACCCGGTCGACCCGTCGGTAGAGATTGTTCGCCGCGAGGAAGGCCAGGTTCCCTCCGTCGTTGCGGTAACGCTCGATCACGTCGTACGCATGACGCGTCACGTACTCCTCGTGGCCGGGGAAGACGACAAGGTCGTAACGGCGCGCGAGCTCGTCGCCGCTCGCAACCGCGTCGAGGTCGTCGTCGGAGAGGAAGTCCACGGCGCGGCCGGTCCGGTTCAGCCACGCAATCAACTCGAGATCCCAGTCGTGGAAGCGGAAGGGGACGCCGAAGTCGAGGAACGGCCGGCGGAGGTCGACGCTTCGATGCTTGCCCGTGACGTACCACGAGTCGCCCCAGCCGTCGCCGTCGGTGTCCGCGAAGTTGTACGCCGCCCAGGTATTCGTCGCGAGCACGACTGCGACGCGATGCGTGCCTAGCTGCCGCGGCCTGACGATGAACGGCGCGTAGCCCACGCGTCCATCCGCCGAAGTCGCCCGCACGAAGTAGAGGCCGCTTGGCCATTCACCGGCGCGGACCACGCGCAAGAGGGCCGGGCGGTCGCGGTGGGCCCGCCAGTCGACCCGGATCGGCCCCGTCATCGCGAGGCTGCTCGTCTTCACGTCCTGCTCGCTCGGACGGCCCGGCGACTGGTACGCGAAGACCTGCAGGCGAAGCAGTCTCGCATCCGTCGCGAGCCGGAGCTCGGCCGCCTGGCCCGGGGCGTAGCTCCGCTTCGTGAACGCCGCGTCGATGCCCTGGACCCGGACCACCGGCGCGGTCTGCCTGCCGCTCGGACCGGATCCCCCGTAGACACGTTTCCCGACGCGAAGCCCCATCACGTACGTGCGCGGCTGGGTTCCGGGGGCCGGACGCCACGTCAGCGAGCGTGGCCCGGCGGCAAACCGCCGGGACGTTCGCCAGATCACCGCCGTCCCGCCCTTGCCGGCGCGGACCATGTTCGTCGCGACCACCTCGAGCTGCACCTGCGCCGGACGGGTCAACCGAAAGCGCACGGTCGCCGAGTCGCGAAACCCGTCATCGTTCGGGCTGACCGTCGTGAGCAGCGGCCGGTCGCCCGCGAAGGGAACCGAGCCGTTCGACACGTGGAGGTCGAGGAGCGCCGGACCCGGAGTCGCGAAGGCTGAAACTGCCGCCAACAGTAGGGCGGTCACCGCCTTACAGTTTCCTTACTTTCCAATGATGCAGCGCACAATTGAACGGTCGATACTGACTCCTATGAGGCGACTCCTCACCTTTGCCATGCTCGTAATGCTGGTCCTCCCGGCCGCGTCGGCTGCGCGTACCGATGCTCCGAACGACGGCACGCTATCCGTCAGCGACGCTCGCGGGACGATCACGATCAACGGCCGCGGCGCAGTGATCGGGAGCTTCGTGCGCGGCTCGGTGACGATCAGCGACCCGATCGACGGCGACGGCACCGGTCCGGTCGTGACGGGGGATGAATGGTCGAAGGAGAAGAACGACACGACCTCGACGTGGGGAGGCACGAAGGTTCGCTTCCGGATGATCGGCGGGACCTTCAAGATCGTCGTCAGGGGTCGCGGCATCAATCTGTCACTCGTCGGCAAGGGGACGATCACGCTGAACGGCGCAGGCACGGGCGCCGACGGAAGCTATTCCGTCAACGGCGGCGACTACAGTGCCATGCCGGACTTCCCGGCGACATTCTTCATGTCGGCGACGAGCCCCTGAGAGGTCTCGCGTGAGCAGCGCAACGCAGTCGGTACTCGTGGTCGAGGACGAAGCGTCGATCGCTTCCTTTGTCTCGCTCTACCTGAAGAACGCCGGCTACGAAGTTCGCACCGCGTCGAACGGCACCGAGGCGCTCGCGTCTGCACAGAGTGACCACCCCTCGCTGATCGTGCTCGACCTGATGCTGCCCGACATCGACGGGATCGAGATCTGCCGGCGCATCCGGCAGAAGTCCGACGTCCCGATCCTGATGCTCACCGCGCGCGACGAGGACGTCGACAAGATCATCGGGCTCGAGGTCGGGGCCGACGACTACATGACGAAGCCTTTCAACCCGCGCGAGCTCGTCGCACGCGTGAAGTCGATCCTGCGCCGCTCCGGTCCCGACCGCAAGGAACGCGAGAGCGCGACGCTGCAGCACGGCGACCTCCACATCGACTCCGGCCGCCGCGAGGTCAAGGTGGGAGATGATGAGATCCAGCTCGCTCCCAAGGAGTTCGATCTCCTGTGGGAGCTGCTCGACCACCGCGGGCTCGTGCTCACACGCGACCAGCTCCTCGAGCGGGTCTGGGGTTACACGTTCGCCGGCGACACCCGCACCGTGGACGTCCACGTTCGCCAGCTGCGGCGAAAGCTCGGCGAGGCCTCGCCGATCGTGACCGTGTGGGGGGTCGGCTACAAGGTCGGGCCCGCACGGGATGCGGTCAAGGCCTAGCGATACCTTGTAGGTCCTGATGTTCAGCTCGCTGCGCTTCCGGCTGCCGGCGCTCTTCCTGCTCGGCATCGTCGTGAGCGGGCTGATCGCGGCGGCCGTGGCGCTGCGGCTTTTCCAGGGTTACGTCCTCAACCGTTCCAAGGCCGATCTCCGCCGTGAGGCGATCGGGCTGACCGAGGTGTTCGCGCAGCAGGCGATTGCGCGCAACGACACCGGCGTTCCGCTGCCGCGCATCGCGAGACAGCTCGAACGAGCGACCGGCGATCGTCTTTTCTACGTCGGCGTCTCGCCCGTCCCCGACCAGAGCGTCGGACTGGAACGCCTACCGCAGAGCACGGTGGACTGGCGTTCCGGCCGAACGATCACCTTCGAGTTCACCCCACCGGGCGCAAAGAAGACCTATCTCGCCGTCGCGCGTCCCTTGAGGCTGGGGAAGAAGGGGCCCGCATTCGGCGACCTGATCGTCGCGAAGCCGAAGACGGAATTGAACCAGCAGCTGATTCCACTCCTGCAGCGGCTGGCGATCGCGTCGCTCGGAGGAATCATCGTCGCGGGACTCCTCGGTTGGTACCTGTCGCGGCGCATCACGCGGCCTGTGCTCGCGTTGTCGCGCGCGACGGACGAGATCGCACGTGGCCACTACGACGTCGATCTGCCCGACGTGAAGGGCGGTGGTGAGATCGGACATCTTGCCGACAGCTTCCGGCAGATGGCTTCACGACTGTCGGTCGCCGAGCAGCAGGAGCGCAACTTCCTGATGAGTGTCTCGCACGAGCTCCGCACGCCGCTCACCGCGATCCGAGGTCACGTGGACGCATTGCGCGAAGGAGTTGCCGAAGACCCGGAGGCGCGTGCCGCCTCGCTCGACGTGATCGCGCGTGAGGGCGTCCGGCTCGAGCGTCTCGTCGGCGACGTCCTCGATCTCGCGAAGCTGGAAGCGCACCGCTTCACGCTGCTCTCGGAGGAGGTCGACATGGAACGCCTCTGCGATCAGGCCTACGTCGCGTTCGGCGAGGAGGCGCGCCGCCGCGGGATCGAGTACGACAAGCGCTTCGAGGCCAAGCCCACGATCGTCTCGGACGGCGATCGCGTGCTGCAGATCATCTCCAACCTCCTCTCGAACGCCTTTCGCTGGACGCCGGACGGCGGGCGGGTGGAGCTCCAGCTCTCGGCCTCGAACGGCCGTGTGTCGGTGGCGGTCGACGACAACGGCCCCGGCGTTGCGCCGGAGGAGCGCGAGCGCATCTTCCGGCCGTTCTGGTCACGCGACGACTCCGGCACGGGCCTCGGGCTGGCGATCGCACACGAGCTCGCGGCCGCCCTCGGTGGCAGCATCGAGCTCGAGTCGAAGCCGACACAGGGCAGCCGCTTCGAGCTCGTCTTGCCGCTCGCGCACTAATCTCCGCGGGTATGGGTCTGCCCGAGCCCGCACCGGTCTTCGATCTGCCGCGTCGCCGCTCCCGTCTGCGCGCGGCGGTCGTCTCGCTGCGGCCGCGCCAGTGGACGAAGAACCTGCTGCTCTTCGCCGGGATCATCTTCGCGGCGAAGCTCGGCGACCTCTCCCGCTGGGGCGAGGCACTCGCCGCATTCGCGGCGTACTGCGCTGCGTCGAGCGCGAGCTACCTCGTCAACGACGTTCGCGATGCGCCGCACGACCGCGTGCACCCGACGAAGCGCGCACGACCGATCGCCCGCGGTGAGCTTTCACCACGCCTAGCCGAGGTGATCGCCGTGCTGCTGCTCTTTTCGGCCGTCTTCCTCGTCGCGCCGCTCGGGCTTGCCTCGATCTTCTGCCTGTGCGCATTCTTCGCGCTGCAGGCGGCATACACGCTGAAGCTCAAGCACATCGTGCTGCTCGACGTCATGGCCATCGCCGGTCTGTTCGTCATCCGGGCCGCGGCGGGAGCGGCGGCGGTCGAGGTGCGAATCTCGCCTTGGCTCCTTCTCTGCACGGCCCTGCTCGCACTCTTCCTGGCACTCGCAAAACGGCGCGGCGAGCTCGTGCTCGTCGGCGCGGAGGCGACGCCCGGGAGGCCCGTCCTGGAGGGCTACTCGCTTGCGCTCGTCGACCAGCTCGTCACCGTCGTCGCGGCATCGACCGTCATCTCATACTGCCTCTACACCTTCACCGCACGCGACTCGAAGGCGATGATGATCACGATTCCGTTCGTGGTCTTCGGAGTTTTCCGCTACCTGCTGCTCATGCACCGGCACGATCTGGGCGAGGAGCCGGAGGAGGTCCTCCTGCGGGACGTGCCGATCCTCGTATGCATCGCAGGCTGGACCGTCGTTGCGGCCGTCATCCTCAAGCTGAGCTGACGCGGGCTAGGACGTGGCGGCGTCTGGCCGGCGGTCTTCCATCCGGTAGACGACGGCACCGCGGCTCTCCTGCAGGCCCTGCTCGAGCCTGCCGAGGAGCGACTCCATGCGCGCGATCCGAGCGTCGACGCCCTTCCAGCCGGACGAGATCAGGTCGACCAGGAGCGAGAGATCGTCGATACGCGCGTTGCGGTCGGCCAGCAGATCGCCGTCGATCCGTTCGAGCCGACGGATGACGCTGTTCATGAGCCCGCGAATCTCGGCGAGGTTCCGCGCCATGGGCTGTGCCTCGTCGCGGACCGCGTCGCCGACGCGGTCCGGAAGCGTCTCTTCGAGAACGAGCGCGGCGGCGGCGAGCGTCTCCACCTGCTCGCGTGCCCGGGTGAGTAGCGCGTCCAGCGCTGCGCCCTCGGCGCGTTGCCCGACCCTCTCCTTTGCGCGCTCGACGACGCCGTCGTCCATGTCCGGCAAGGGTACCTTGGGGGCCGGATGAAAACGAGGGAGCTCGAGTACGACCTCCCGCCGGCGCTGATTGCCCAGCATCCCGTGGCGCGCCGCGACGAGTCGCGACTGCTGCTCTACGAACGCCTGTCCAAGCGGGTGCACGAGCGAAGGTTCGCAGAGCTGCCGGACGTGATCGGTGACGCGCTCGTGGTGGTCAACGACACTCGTGTCGTGCCGGCGCGCATTCCGATCGAGGCGCCGAAGGGCGAGGTACTCCTCCTCGAGCCTCTCGACGAGGACGGGCTCTGGGAAGGTCTTGCGCGGCCGACGCGCCGGCTCAAGCCGGGTCGCCGCTACGGCCCGGTGGAACTGCTCGAGCATCTCGGCGAAGGACGCTGGAGGTTGCGACTGCACGGCGAGCCCGCAGGCGAGACACCCCTACCGCCGTACATCAGCGAGGCGCTCGAGGATCCCGGTCGCTACCAGACGGTGTACGCGCGCGAGGCCGGGTCTGCGGCCGCGCCCACCGCCGGCCTGCACTTCACGCAGGAGCTGCTCGAGCGTCTCGACGTCGAGCGCGTGACGCTCCACGTCGGTCTCGACACGTTCCGCCCCGTGTCGGTGGACGATCTCGCCGAGCACGCGCTGCACGGCGAGCGTTACGACGTATCGGCCGCGGCCTGGGAGCGCATCTCGGCGGCGCCCAAAGTGTTGGCGGTCGGCACGACGACCGTCCGCGTGCTGGAGACGCTCGCGCGAGGCGGCCCTCTCAGCGGCCGCACCGATCTGTTCATCACGCCCGGCTTCGAGTTCAAGCGGACCGACGCCCTCCTGACGAACTTCCATCTGCCACGCTCGACACTGCTTGCGCTGGTGATGGCCTTTGCCGGAGTGGAGGAGACGCGACGGCTCTACCGCACCGCTGTGGAGGAGCGCTTCCGCTTCTACTCCTTCGGCGATGCGATGCTGGTGCTGTGAACGTCAAGCGCGCACGCCACGAAGATGCGGACACCGTCGCGGGACTGCTCGACGAGGCGACCGTCTGGGTCGCCGAGCTCGGCTTCGAGCAATGGCCGCTTCCGTTCCCGCGCGAGGAGCTGGCCGAGGCGATCGACCGCGGCGAGGTCTACGTCGTCGAAGGAGAAGACGACGAGCCGGTCGCGACGCTCGCGCTGCTGCAGAACGACCCGCAGTACTGGGGCGACCGCCCGCAGGACGCGCTCTACCTGCACAAGTTCGCCGTGCGGCGTGACCGTGCCGGCCGCGGCATCGGCGCCGCCGTCGTCGAGTGGGCGAACGCCGAGGCTGCGGAAGCCGGACGCGAGTTCCTTCGGCTCGACTGCCTCTGCGACAACCCGCGCATCCGCGACTACTACGAAGACCTGGGCTTCGAGCACCGCGGCGACCTCGTTCTCAACGGTCGGAACATGAGCCTGTACGAGCGCCCGGTCCGATGAGCGAGACGTTCAG
>DATHGN010000082.1:0-11590 GCA_035317565.1 Gaiellaceae bacterium | reverse complement strand
CGGTTAGGTCCTTGCCGACGACGCCACGGACACCGTCCGTGCCGAAGTATTGGCGCGCCACCTACCGCTTGCTGAACTGTGGCGCCTTGCGCGCCTTGTGCAGGCCCGCCTTCTTGCGCTCGACGATCCGAGCGTCGCGCGTCAGGAAGCCGGCCCGCTTGAGCGGAATGCGCAGCTCCGGGTCCGCCTCGACGAGCGCACGGGCGATTCCGTGCCGGACGGCGCCTGCCTGGCCGCTCGGACCGCCGCCGTGCACGCGCACCCGGATGTCGTAGGTCCCCTCGGCTCCGGCGATCTGGAGCGGCGCGAGCGCGGACGTCCGGTGCGCCTGGCGCGGGAAGTAATCCTCGATCGTGCGGCCGTTGAACCAGGTGACACCGTCGCCGGGCCGGAGGATGACGCGGGCGACCGAGGTCTTCCGCTTGCCCGTTCCACGGTATTGCGCGATCTGGCTCATACGTCCTCCCACTTCAGCGGCTGTGGCGCCTGCGGCGCGTGCGGATGCTCGGGACCTGCGTAGATCTTGAGCTTGGTGATCTGCTGGCGGGCCAGCCGATTCCTCGGAAGCATGCCTTTGACCGCCTTCCGCAGGACCTCTTCCGGCCTCCGCGCGAGCTGTTCGCGAAGCGTCCTGCTGCGAATCCCACCCGGATAGCCCGAATGGCGGTAGTAGCGCTTCTGGTCGAGCTTGTTGCCGGTGACCTGGATCTTCTCCGCGTTGACGACGACCACGAAGTCGCCGGTGTCGACGTGAGGCGTGTACTCCGGCTTGCCCTTGCCGCGGAGCATGTCCGCGATGCGGGTCGCGAGCCGGCCGAGCGTCTGCCCGTCGGCGTCCACCACGTACCAGTGGCGCTCGATCTCTCCAGGTTTGGCGGTGTAGGTCTTCATCTCACGGAAAAGGCGGACTAAGGCGTCCGCCGGCGCAAAACTGTAGCAGCCCGGCCCGAAATTCGGCCGCTCCGCCATGGGACGGATGCCGGATATAAGGGGCATCGGTAACGCTGGCCGCGAGCCGGCCGACGGCGACCAGGCGGCGGTTCTCGGCGAGCTCCTCGAGGAAGGGCGACGAAGCCCGGATCTCGAGCCGGGTCGGACGGCGGTTCGACGTCTCCGTTCCTGGGTGGGTGGGCACGACGTTCCAACACAGGGCGTCCAGCTCGAGCTCGGCGAGGACGCGCTGGACGACCGTGGCCGTCGCCTCCGCCGGCCCGTTGCCGCTGAGCTGACGCTCCGACGTGAACGGAAGACCAGAGATCCGGGCACCTCGATACCCAGGAGCCTCACCCACGAGGAGGAGCGATCCGCCGGCATGGTCTTCCAGATAGGCCCGTAGCCGGCGGCGCCGGGTCTGCGCGCCTGCTCCGTCACGGTAGAAGTTGAAGGTCGTGCCGATGCGCGCGGCCGCGAGCCGCCTTACGAACCTTTCCGGTTCCACGTCGTCACTATGCTCATGCGGGTGAGAGGACGCACCGCTGCGCTCGTTGCTGTCTGCGCGGTGGTCGGCGCCCCAGCGGCAGCCGCCGCACCGCCGCAGGGGTTCCAATCGAACGCGAGCTTCGCCGCCAGCTATGCGCAGCGCGGCGTGACGGCCGCGGCGGCGACGACGCAGCGAGTCAGCTGCTACACGCCGGAGGTCTTCTACCCCGCGAGCCTGAGCCCGTCGCAAGGATATCCCGACGGCGGCACAACGCTCTGTAACGGCGCCGCAACGACAGGCGAGGACATCGGCCCGTATCCGATGCAGGACGTCAAGAACCCGCCGGCCCGCGCGAAGGACTTCTCCGAGTCGGATCTGCACGTCGACCCGACGAACGGTCGCCACCTGATCGGCGTGAGCAAGTGGATCGTGAACGCCGAGGGCTACAACCACCTGGCCGGCTTCTTCGAATCCTTCGACGGCGGCGCGACCTGGCCGCAGCAGGGTCACATCCCGGGCTACGAAGCGTGGACGGACAACTCTGATCCGGTCGGCGCATTCGACCCCTGGGGAAACTTCTACGCCGTCGTCTTCCCGTACATGTTCTCGTACCTCCCGAGCGGTCAGCATTTGTTCCTCTCGCCCGACGTCAACCCGACCCTGCCGCGCTCGGGCCTCGGACTGGCCGTCCGGCCGAAAGGCGCGGCGAGCGCAGCGGCGTGGAACACGACCCACGGTGGTCAGCTCGACCTGATCGAGCGCACGCCGTTCAGCGGAAAGGACGTCTTCGACAAGCAATGGTTGGCAATCGACACGAATCGTCGCAGCCGCCACTTCGGCCGGGTCTACGTCTCGTGGGCGATCGGCAACGACGACAGCGGACTTCGGATCTATCTCTCGTACGCGGACGCGCGCCGAAACGGGACACATTCGAACTGGTCGCGGCCGCGCCTCGTCCTTCCTCAGACCCAGCGCGTCGGCGACAACGGCTCGCTCCCCCGCGTTGCACCCAATGGAACCGTCTGGCTCGCCACCTCGAGCTTCCGCGGCGGAGACGAGCCGTTCACGATGTCACTGACGTCTTCGCGCAACGGAGGCAGAACGTGGGCTCGTCGCAGCGTGATCGTGCGCCACAGCGTGAACGGGTATCGAAACACGAGCTTCCGCGCGGCATTCGGGGAAGCATTCTTCGTCGGCCCGCGTAAGGTCGGTCGCTTCTATCCGCTGTACGCGGCGTACGAGCAGTCGAGCCCCAGCGGCACGAAGGTCTTCCTCCGCGGCTCGTTCGACGGCGGCCGTCGCTGGGGCCCCTCCCGGCAGGTCAACGACGCTTCCGGGGAAGGCGACGCCCTTCAGCCCAATCTCGCCGTCGCGCCGAACGGGACCGTCGCCGTGGCCTTCTACGACCGACGGCTGCCTTGCCCGGCGCGTGACACCACGGACGCGACGATCGCCGGACTGCTCTTCGATCCGCGGCTTCCTTTCGGCGCCACGAACTACTGCATCAATACGGCGGTGCAGTTCTACCGCCCGAAGCTCGGGCCGGTCGGGCACAACATCCGGCTGTCCGAGCACACGTGGGACCCGCAGTTGTCGTCGCCGCGGTTCGACTGCATCTGCAATCCGGCAAGCTTCATCGGGGACTACTTCGGCATCGACTCGCGCGGAGGCTTCACCTACACGGCGTCGGTGGAGACGTTCAATGCGGCCGGAGAGAACCCCGGGTACCACCAGCAGCAGCTGGTGTCGAAGCTTCGGACGCCCTAGCGGTAGGTCTCCCAGCGCACGAGCTCGTCGAGCGGCTTGCGGGGACGCGTGGCGCGGCTCGACAACCTGTCCGAGGCGGTGTCCTCCGCCGGATAGCCGAGCGTGATCACCTCCACGATCGCGATCTCGTCAGGGAGCTCGAGCAACGCGCGGACGTCATGCATGCGCTCGACCGGGACGCCGAACACGCCGGCGCCGAGCCCTTCGTCGATCGCCGCGAGTAGGACGAGCATCGCTGCCGCGCCGGCGTCAGCGTGCCAGTAGGGGACAGGCCACTCGATCTCGTCGCCGTCGACCACCTTGTCCGCCTGCCTGTACCGATCGTGGTAGTCGTCTTCACGCGTGCAGACGACGACGAGTGCCGCCGCGCCGCTGATCCACGGCGGGAAGCCCTGCTCGACGTAGAACGTCTCGCCACTCGCCTCCGCGATCGCCTTACGGCGGCCGGCCTCGGTCACGACGACCAGGCGCTGGCCCTGGCTGAAGCCGGCGCTCGGAGCGCGCCGCACCGTGCCGGCGATGCGCTCGAGTGTGTCACGCGGAACCGGCCTCGGGTCGTAGGCGCGGACCATCCGTCGCCGCTCGAGGATCTCGCGGAAGTCCATCAGGTGAGAATACGGCGCGTGATCCGCCGCCGCGTCGTCATCGAAGGGCTTGTGCAGGGCGTGTTCTTTCGCGATTCGATGGGACGGCTGGCACGACAGCACGGGGTCAGCGGCTGGGTCGCGAACCGTCGTGACGGAAACGTGGAAGCGGTCTTCGAAGGCGAACCGGACGCGGTCGGACGCCTCGTGTCGTTCAGCCGCGAGGGACCGCGCGGCGCGCGCGTCGACTCAGTTCAGGTGGTGGAGGAAGAGCCCGAGGGGTCGGACGGGTTCGACGTCCGCTGACGTCATTCCCACTCGATCGTCGCCGGCGGCTTCGAGCTCAGGTCGAGCGCGACACGGTTGACGCCGGGAATCTCGTTGATGATCCTGCTCGAGATCGTCTCGAGCACGTCGTAGGGGAGTCGCGCCCAGTCGGCGGTCATCGCGTCCTCCGACGTCACCGCGCGGATCACGATCGGATAGGCGTACGTTCGCTCGTCTCCCTGTACTCCGACCGAGCGGATGGCGGGAAGGACGGCGAAGGACTGCCAGAGCTCACGGTAGAGGCCGGCCCGGCGGATCTCGTCCTGCAGGATCGCGTCAGCCGAGCGGAGGATCTCGAGCCGTTCCGACGTGACCTCGCCGATGATGCGGATCGCCAGCCCGGGGCCCGGGAATGGCTGACGCCAGACCATCCGTTCCGGCATGCCGAGCTCCTCGCCGACGCGGCGCACCTCGTCCTTGAAGAGCAGGCGCAGCGGCTCGACGAGCTGCATCCGCATGTCGGCCGGCAGGCCGCCGACGTTGTGGTGCGACTTGATCTTGGCCGCGACACCTTCTTCGCCGCCGCCCGACTCGATCACGTCCGAGTACAGCGTGCCCTGGACGAGGAAGCGCGTGTCGCCGATCTTGCTCGCTTCCTCCTCGAACACGCGGATGAACTCTTCACCGACGATCTTGCGCTTCTCCTCGGGATCGTCGATTCCGTTCAACCGCGCAAGGAAGCGCTCTTGCGCCTGAACGTGCACGAGCGGAACGTGGAAGTGGCCGTCGAACGTCTCCACCACCTGCTCCGCCTCGTTCTCGCGCATCAGGCCGTGGTCGACGAAGACGCAGGTGAGCTGGTCGCCGACAGCCTTGTGCACGAGCAGCGCAGCAACAGCGGAGTCGACTCCGCCCGACAGGGCGCAGAGCACGCGCTCACGGCCGACCGTGGCACGGATGCGCTCGACCTGTTCCTCGATCACGGCGGCGGGGGTCCACGCCGAAGGTGCGCCGGCCACGTTGTAGAGGAAGTTCTTGAGGAGCTCCGTGCCATGCGGCGTATGCACGACCTCCGGATGGAACTGCACGCCGTACAGGCTCCGCTCCGGATCCTCGAACGCCGCAACGGGCGTCGACGGGGACACCGCGACGACCCGAGCGCCTGTCGGCGGTGCGGTCACTGTGTCGCGGTGCGACATCCACACCGTTTCCTGCTCGGGCAGCCCGGCGAACAGCTCCGACTCGACGGCCGTGAGATCGGTCTTGCCGAACTCCGACGTGCCGGTTCGCTCGACTGTGCCGCCGAGATCGAGCGCCAGCAGCTGTGCGCCGTAACAGATGCCGAGCGTGGGGATGCCGAGCGCAAAGACTTCAGGGTCGACGTGTGGTGCGCCCTCGGCGTACACGGACGCCGGGCCTCCGCTCAGAATCAGCGCGTGCGGGTTGCGCGCCCGCACCTGCGCGGCCGTTACGCCGTGACCAACGAGCTCGGAGTACACGCGGCACTCACGGACACGCCGCGCGATCAGCTGCGCGTACTGACCGCCGAGATCCACGACGAGCACCGGCCGCTCCTCGGCAGGACGTTCGGGCAGAGCCAGAACTTCAGCGGCGATAGTTCGGAGCCTCTTTCGTGATCGTCACGTCGTGGGGATGGCTCTCGCGGAGGCCCGCCGCCGTGATGCGCACGAACTGTGCGTCCTTCATCTCGTCAATCGTCGCCGCCCCGCAGTAACCCATCGCCTGGCGGACGCCGCCGACGAGCTGGTGCAGGATCCCCGCGACCGGCCCCTTGTAGGGAACGCGCCCTTCGATCCCCTCCGGGACGAGCTTCTCGACGTCTTCGACGTCGCCCTGGAAGTAACGGTCGCGCGACGAGCCGCGCGCGCGCATCGCGCCCAGCGAGCCCATGCCGCGGTACTCCTTGTACCGCTCGCCCTGATGCAGCACGACGTCACCGGGGCTCTCGTCGGTCCCCGCAAGCAGCGACCCCGCCATCACGGAATCGGCCCCTGCGGCAAGAGCCTTCGCGATGTCGCCCGACGAGGTCATGCCGCCGTCGGCGATCAGCGGGACACCTTGCCGGGCTGTGACCGCGGCGCAGTCGTAGATGGCCGTGATCTGCGGGACGCCTACGCCCGCAACGACCCGCGTTGTGCAGATGCTCCCCGGCCCGACACCGACCTTCACCGCGTCGGCGCCTGCCTCGATCAACGACTCCGTCGCCTCGGCGGTTGCAACGTTGCCGGCAACAACCTCGACGTCGAACTCTGACTTGATGCGCTGCACCATCTCCGGAACCGATGCGGAGTGTCCGTGCGCGGTATCGACCACCAGCAGGTCGACCCCTGCATGCACGAGCGCACCGGCGCGCTCCCACGCGTCGGTGCCGACGCCGACTGCGGCGCCGACGCGCAGGCGACCCTGCTCATCCTTTGTCGCCTTCGGGAACTCGATCCGCTTCTGGATGTCCTTCACCGTGATCAGTCCAGTCAGCCGTCCCTCGGCGTCGACGACCGGAAGCTTCTCGATCTTGTGGCGATGCAGAATCGCCTCCGCCTCGGCGAGCGTCGTTCCCTGGGGCGCGGTGACGAGGTCGCGTGACGTCATCAGCGCCGACACCGGCTGCGACGCGTCGGGCGCGAAGCGGAGATCGCGGTTGGTCAGGATTCCGAGCAGCTTGCCGTCGGCGTCTGTGATCGGCACGCCGGAGATGTGGTACGTCGCCATCAGCTCGAGCGCATCGGAGACGAGCGCGCCCGGTGGCAGCGTGACCGGTTCGACGATCATTCCCGACTCGGAGCGCTTCACCTTGTCCACCTCTGCGACCTGTGCGTCGATGGAGAGGTTGCGGTGAACGATCCCCATTCCACCCTCACGCGCGAGCGCGATCGCAAGGCGCGCCTCGGTGACCGTGTCCATTGCGGCCGAGACGATCGGAATCTCGATCGTGATCGCGCGCGTCAGCCTCGTCGCGGTCGAGACGTCGTTTGGGAGGACTCGCGACTCGGCCGGAACGAGGAGGACGTCGTCGAACGTCAACCCCTCTTTCCCGAACTTCCGGTCGAGCTCCAGTAGCCGCTCGACCTGCCCTGTCTCTAGCTCGACTCCCATCGGGTCACGCTAGCACCCCGCCCCGACGTCAGCCGGCCACGGGCTCGAGCTCGCGAACGTCGACCGAGCTCTGCAGCTTCGACGCCTCGCGCGGCTCGAAGCGACCGGCTCCGACCTCGAGCGTAGAGGCGGCTCCGGCCGCCACCGCTGCACGGAGCGCTTGCTCGAGCGGCTTCTCCGCGAGGCGCGCGGCAAGGAACGCCGCGAGCAGCACGTCCCCGGAACCGACGGCGGAGACCGGCTCCACCTGCGGCGCATCGGCGCGGAACGAGGTTCGTTTCCGGTCCGCCCGGAAGAGGCCGAAGCTGCGCGTGTCGGAGGTGATCAGGACGTTCCGGGCGCCCATGTCGGCGATCCGATCGAGCGCCATCGTGTAGTCCTCGTCGTCGCCGAACTCCTGTCCGACGAGGCCCTCCGCCTCCCGCTGGTTCGGGGTCACGAGGAATGCCTCCGCCTCCACGCCGAGGCGAAGCGGCGGCCCTTCAGAGTCGAGGACCGCCGGGACGTTGCGCCGGTTGAGATCGCGGATCGCTTCGGCGTAGAAGGAGTCGTCGACTCCGCGCGGCAGAGTGCCGGCAAAGACGACCATGTCTGCGCCGCGCGCGAGGTAGCTGATCTTCTCGAGCAGCATCGCCAACTCCTCGGGCTCGACGTGCGGGCCCCATTCGTTGATCTCCGTGTACGTGCCCGCCGTCGGGTCGACCACAGCGCTCGACGTGCGCGACTCGTCTGCGATTCGCACGAAGTCGTTCAGGATCGCCTCAGACGTCAGCTCCTCGACGATGCGCGTGCCTGTTCGCCCACCCGCCAACCCGGTCGCCACGACGGGAACGTCCAGCCGCTTGAGCGCGCGCGCGACGTTGATTCCCTTTCCACCCGCGAGCGTGAGCCCCTGGCTCGCGCGGTGCCGATGGCCGAGCTGGAAGTTCGGCACCGTCAACGTCCGGTCGATCGCAGCGTTGAGCGTGACCGTCACGATCACGAGAACCAGTCTCCCACGTGACTGAAGGTTCTGCCCGCGTAGAACCCCAATCGACCGCCGAACGACGGCTTGGCGACGCCACGCCCGGCGACGAGCGGTTGACGCGCGACCAGGCGCCGGCCGGAATAGATCCTCACCTCGCCGACGCGCTGTCCTCGTGCGACAGGAAGCGCGAGCGCGTTCGGGGCGATCACGCGCTCGACGAGCGGCCGGTCGATCCGGACGGTTCGTGCCACTTGCTGCGCGGCAACGATCGGAACAGCCGCCTTGCCGTAGCCGACACCGGCGCGCAGGTACACGCGCCCACGCGGCACCACCCACACCGGCCGGTAGCGCGAGATCCCCCACCGCAGCAGCGAGGCGAGATCGGCATTGCGTTGCGAACGAGTGGGACTTCCGAGCACGGTCGTATAGAGCGTGACACCGTTGCGCTTCACCGCGGCGACCTCGCACCAGCCCGCCGTGCTGGTGTGGCCCGTCTTCACGCCGTACAAACCCTTGAAGACGCCCAGGAGATCGTTCCACGTGTGCAACCGGCGCCCGCCCGCGATCGTGTCGGTCCTGAGACGCACGACCGAGCGGATCGCGCGGACGCGCATCGCCACTTCCGCAAGCCTGGTGACGTCGTACGCACTGGAGTAGTGCCCGCGGGCGTCGAGCCCGTCAGGGCGGACGAAGTGTGTTCGCTCGAGCCCGAGCACCTGAGCCTTCGCGTTCATCATCGCGACGAATGCGGCGCGGTCGCCGTGGCCCACGTAGTCGGCGAGCGCCACGGCCGCGTCGTTCGCGCTCTGGATCAGGGCCGCACGGATCAGGTCGCCGACGGTGATGCGCTCACCTGCGCGCAGGTGCACGGTCGACTCGCCGACCGCTGCGGCATCCGAGCGGACGCGCACCACGTCGTTCCACTTCGCATGCTCGAGCGTCACGACCACGGTCATGAGCTTCGTAATGCTCGCGATCGGAACGCGTGTCCAGGCGCTGTGCTGCGCGAGGATCTCCCCGGTCTCCGGGTTCTCGACGATGAACGCGCGCGCCGACACGGGCGGCGCAGCCGCGTGCGCAGCAGCGGTGAAGGCGAGCGCCGCGAAGACGACGGCGCTGATCCGCAAGAACACGAGCGGGAAGGGTACTTGAGGCGCTATTTGATGCGGATCTTCTGGCCCACGGTAAGCGCCGTGGGGTCGATGCCCGGATTGAGCGTCGACAGCTCGTCCACCGTGGTGTTGTACTTCTCGGCGATGGAGCCAAGCGTGTCCCCGCTAACCACCACGTAGTACTCGGCGCCCGGAGTCGTGGTCTCGGTCGTCGTGGTCGTGGTCGACCCTTGCGGCGCCGTCAGGACGAGCTTCGTCGTGGTCGTGGCTGTGGTGGCCGTCCGAGCCGTGCTGGAAGACGTAATGGCCACAGTCGTGCTCGAATTGCCGTTCAGACCCGCCTTGACGAGGATCGCCGCGATCGTCACCGCAGCGAGGAACGCCGCCGGCGCGCCATACCGCGTCAGCTCCTGACGCCTGCGCGGATCCACCGGCCGTCCGTTACCAGCCGGACACGGCCCACACTTCGCGGGCGTACTTCGAGGCCTCGGCGGCGGCGGCGCTCCGCCAGTCCATCCCGGAGACCCGGAAGGCGTAGATCACGTCGCGCGAGACGTTCACCAGCGCACTGGCCGGCCCGCTGGTGAACGCGCGGGCGACGTCCGCCGGTGTCGCGCCCTGCGCCCCCACGCCGGGCAGCAACAGGATCGCGCGCGGCAGCAACCGCCGTGCCTCACCGACGGCCCGCGGATGCGTCGCGCCGATGACCGCGCCCACGGAGGAAAGCCCGTGCTCGCCGACGAGGTCGGCGCCCCACTCCGCCACGAGCTCCGCGACCTGCTGCCAGACGTGGCGGCCGTCGGAGAGCACGAGGTCCTGCACCTCCGCGCCGCCTGCATTCGACGTCTTGACCACGCAGAAGATGCCGGCGCCGTCACGGCGGCAAACGGCGAGGTAGGGATCGATCGAGTCGCGTCCGAGGTAGGGGTTCACGGTCAGCGCGTCCGCGAGCGGCGCTTTGCCGTTCGGCGACTCGAGGAACGCGGCGGCGTACGCCCGCGCGGTCGAGCCGATGTCCCCACGCTTCCCGTCCGCGATCACCTGCAGGCCTGCGGAGCGCGAGTAGGCGCAGACATCCTCCAGCACGCGCAGCCCGTCCGGGCCGAGCGCCTCGAAGAAGGCGACCTGGGGCTTCACCGCAACGACGTACGGCGCGACCGAGTCGACGAGCCCGCGACAGAAGCGTCCACACGCGTCTGCCGCGTGTTCCCGGTCGAGATGGGCATCGCCTTTCAGCTCGACCGGCAAGAGATCGGGCCGGGGATCGAGCCCGACGACGAGCTGCGAGCGCTTGCGCTCGACGGCCTCGGCGAGGCGGTCGGCGAAGTTCGTCGTCGCGACGGCGGCCACGCCTTGAGAGTACTGCCCTCCAAAGACGGCGAAGGCCGCGATCTGCGGCCTTCGCGGTTCTTGGAGGAAGGGCTTGAGTTAGCCGCCGCCCTTGACGGCTGACTTGAGCTGGCTCCCCGCGGAGAACTTCGGCACCGTGGCTGCCGGAATAGTCACCTTCTGCGTCGGATTGCGGGGGTTCACGCCCTGACGTTCCTTGCGGTGCTGGGTCGTGAACTTCCCGAAGCCCGTGAAGGCCACTTCGCCGCCGCCCTTAAGCGTGTCTGTGATCGAGTCGAGGAAGGCGTCTACGGCCTTCGCCGCATCGCGACTCGAGAGGTCGGCGCGCCTCGCGACCTCGTTAACGAACTCCTGTTTCGTCAAGTCCCACTCCTCCTGTCGACGGTCGGATCCACGGAAAAGGACCCTAACAGCCGCATCGGACTGGCTCAACCATGCGGTTTTGCGGGTCTTTTCGACGCTTCGAGGACCTCGTTTGCCCTGAAAATGGGCCGCAGGCGCACCGCTTGGCGCGCGAGGGCGTCGGCCCCGCCCTCCTCACGGTCGACAACGCAGACGGCCGTTCTGACCGTGAGGCCGGCGTCCCGCAGGGCCTTCACGGCGTCCAGAAGCGCTCCCCCGGACGTGACGACGTCCTCGACGAGGCAGACAGTTTCGCCGCGCTCGTGGACGCCCTCGAGCCGATTCGAGGTGCCGTAGTCCTTCGCTGCCTTGCGCACGATCAGAAACGGCAGGCCCGACGAGAGCGAGCCCGCCGCTGCCAGTGCGACTGCGCCGAGCTCAGGGCCGGCCAGACGCTTTGCCTCCGGCTCGAACTCGGCAACCGCCCGAGCGATCCGTTCGCCCACGGCGGCGAGGATGTCGGGCCGCGTCTCGAAGCGGTACTTGTCTAGGTAGTACTTCGAGCGTTTCCCCGAGCGCAGAACGAAGTCGCCTTCGAGATAGGCGTGCTCGCGGATCGCGAGCTTCAGCTCGTCGTCGGTCAACGAGCTCTGGCGTTCCGGATGAC
>DATHGN010000081.1:0-4653 GCA_035317565.1 Gaiellaceae bacterium | reverse complement strand
GTGTCGACCAGGCCTGAATTCACGAGTGTCGAGCGCGCTGTCATCGAGCGCGAAGAGAGCCGGGAGCTCAAAGAGCGCGTCGTCGAGATCAACCGCGTCGCGAAGGTCGTCAAGGGCGGCCGGCGGTTCTCGTTCACCGCTCTCGTTGTGATCGGCGACGAAGTCGACCGGGTCGGTGTCGGCTACGGCAAGGCGCGCGAGGTGCCGCTTGCGATCACCAAGGCGGTCGAGGACGCGAAGAAGAACCTCTTCACCGTGCCGAAGCACGGCACGACGATCACGCACGAGATCCTTGGACGCTCGGACGCCGCGCGCGTGCTGTTGCGGCCGGCGAGCGAAGGAACCGGCGTGATCGCCGGAGGCGGGGTGCGAGCGGTGCTCGAGCTCGCCGGGATCCGCGACATCCTCGCGAAGAGCCTCGGCACGACGAACCCGATCAACATGGCCAAGGCAACGGTCAACGGGTTGAAGCGGCTCCGCAGCCCCGACGAGGTCGCGAGGTCGCGCGGCCTGACCATCAAGGAAGTGCTTCCGTACAAGGCTCCGAAGAAGTCGGAGAGGACAGAAGATGGCGAAGGTCAAGGTAACCCAGGTTCGTAGCCAGATCGGCCAGTCCGAGAAGCACCGCGGCACGCTCCGTGCCCTCGGCCTCGGCAGGATCGGCAAGACCGCCGAGCACGACGACGGCCCGGTCTTCGCAGGCATGCTTCGGAAGGTCCGTCATCTCGTCAAGGTCGAAAATGGCTGAAAAGCTCACCCTCTCCACGATCAAGCCCGCTCAGGCCCGCAAGGATCGGAAGCGTGTCGGCCGTGGTCAGAGCTCCGGCAAGGGCCGCTATTCCGGCCGGGGGATCAAGGGCCAGAAGTCCCGGTCCGGCTCGCACAAGATGCGCGCCGGCTTCGAGGGCGGCCAGATGCCGATCTACATGCGCCTGGGCAAGCAGCGCGGCGCAACCTCCAAGGACGCGATGCCGATCGGCCCGTTCCGCACCTCGACTGCTCCGATCAACGTGAGCGCGCTCGACCGCTTCGACGACGGTGCGGAGGTCACGCCCGAGAGCCTCGTCGAGAAGGGGCTGCTGAAGAACACGAAGACCGACGTCAAGCTGCTCGGGAACGGCGACCTCGAGAAGAAGCTGACCGTTCGCGTGCACGCGATCTCCGCAACCGCGCGCGAGAAGGTCGAGAAGGCTGGTGGAACGGTGTCGCTCCTGAAGGAGCCTAAGGTCAAGAAGCAGAAGCACTCGAAGCCGAAGTCGAAGCCGGCGGCAGCCGAGCCCGAGGCGCCCGAGGCCGAGGCCGAAGCGCCGGCAGACGATCAGCCCGAGCAGCCCGCCCCCGAGGAGGAGTAGATGTTCTCCTGGCTCGCCAACGCCTGGCGCGTCCCCGAGCTCCGCAAGCGCGTCCTCTTCACGTTCATGATCCTTGCGCTCTACCGCCTGGGGTCGTGGATCCCGGCGCCGGGCGTCGACTCGCAGACGATCAAGGACTACTTCAACGGCCGCGGCGGCACGATCCTCGGGCTGCTGAACGTCTTCTCGGGCGGCGCGCTGTCGCAGTTCGCCCTGTTCGCGCTCGGGATCATGCCCTACGTCACCGCCTCGATCATCTTGCAGCTGATGACGGTTGTCGTGCCGAAGCTGGAGCAGCTCCAGAAGGAAGGCGAGTCCGGTTACGCCAAGATCAACCAGTACACGCGCTACCTCACCGTGGCGCTTGCAGCGGCACAGTCCACCGGTTACGCGTACCTCTTCAAGCGGGCGGGCAACCTCGACGCGAACACCGGCCGGATCGTGCTGATCGTCGTCACCCTGACCGCCGGCACGACCCTCCTCATGTGGATGGGCGAGCTGATCACGAAGCGCGGTGTCGGCAACGGTATCTCCCTGCTGATCTTCGCCTCGATCCTCTCATCCGCTCCGACTGGAATCGCCGCCTGGTACAACGGCGGCACGATGGAGCGGCTGTTCTTCCCGCTCGTCGCGATCGGGATCGTCGCCGCCGTCGTCTTCATCCAGGAAGGGCAGCGCAGGATCCCGATCCAGTACGCGAAGCGGATGGTCGGCCGCCGGCAGACGGCGGGTGGATCGACGTACATGCCGCTGCGGGTGAACATGGCGGGCGTCATCCCAGTCATCTTTGCCGCCGCCGTGATGGCCTTCCCGCCGACGATCGCACAGTTCTTCCCGGCGACGCAGGGATGGATCAACGCGCACTTCTCGTACGGCTCGCTGCTCTACATCGTCCTCGAGGGCGTGCTGATCATCATCTTCACGTACTTCTACACGGCCGTGCAGTTCAACCCGGTCGACCAGGCCGACAACCTGCGGAAGTACGGCGGTTACATCCCGGGCATCCGTCCCGGGCCTCCGACGGCCCAGTACCTCGACCGGGTGCTCACGCGGCTGACACTGCCCGGGTCGTTGTATCTCGCTGCAGTCGCAGTGCTGCCGAGCATCTTCATCAAGTACGGCGGCTTCTCGCAGGCGACGTCGCGCGCACTCGGCGGCACCTCCGTCCTCATCGTCGTCGGCGTCGCACTCGACACGATGCGCCAGATGGAGTCGCAGATGATGATGCGCAACTACGAAGGCTTTCTCAAATAGATGTCCCTCAACGTTCTGCTTCTCGGTCCGCAGGGGGCGGGCAAGGGCACGCAGGCGAAGCGAATCGCGGCCGAGTACGGGATTCCGCATATCGCGAGCGGCGAGATCCTTCGCGCCGAGATGGCCGCCGGGACCGAGCTCGGCCAGCGCGTGCAGGAGGTCTACGACCGCGGTGACCTCGTCTCCGACGACCTGATGATCGAGCTGATCCGAAACCGGCTCGAACAGCCGGACACGGAAGCGGGCTTCATCCTCGACGGCTTTCCGCGCACGACCGTTCAGGCGGAGGCGCTCGACTCGATGTTCTCGGACATCGGCCGCAACTTCAACGTTGCGTTCGCGCTCCAGATTCCGGACGAGGTCGCCTTCGAGCGGCTTCGCCGCCGTGCCGAAGTCGAAGGACGTGCCGACGACACCGACGAGGCGATCAAGCGCCGGCTCGACAACTACCACCGTGAGACCGAGCCGCTGATCGAGTACTACCGCACGCGTGGGAATCTCGTGCCCATTCGCGGTAACCGCACGGAGAACGAAGTGTTCGCGGACATCCAGGCCGCACTGGAGCAGGTGCCCGCATGATCGTCAGGAAGTCAGCACAGGAGGTCGACGGGATGGCGAAGGCGGGCCAGCTGGTGGCGGAGACGATTGCCTTGCTCGGCGAGCAAGCCCAGCCCGGGATCACGACGGCGGAGCTCGACCGGATCGCCGAGGACTTCATCCGCGAGCACGGAGGCATTCCGACGTCGAAGGGCTACCGCGGCTTTCCCGCGGCGACCTGCATCTCGCCGAACACGATGGTGGTGCACGGCATCCCCGGCAGCCACCGGGTCGAGGAGGGAGACCTCCTGTCGGTCGACGTCGGCATCACGCTCGACGGGCTCGTGGCCGACAGCGCCTACACCTTCGCGATCGGCGAGGTCGATCCCGAGGCACGGCGCCTGCTCGAGGTGGGACAGCAGGCCCTGGCCGCAGGAATCGACCAGGCCCGCTCGGGCAACCGGGTCGGGGACATCTCCCACGCCGTCCAGCTGGTCGTCGAAGGCGCCGGCTTCTCGGTGGTCCGCTCGCTCGTCGGCCATGGGGTGGGGCGCTCCTATCACGAGGAGCCGCAGATCCCGAACTTCGGCGAGCCAGGCCGTGGGCCGCTCCTCCAGTCGGGGATGACCCTGGCGATCGAGCCCATGATCACCGCGGGCGGCCCCGAGGTGTACCTCCACGACGACGAGTGGTCGATCTCGACCGAGGACGGCTCCCTTGCTGCCCACTTCGAGCACACGGTCGCCGTCGCAGAGGAAGGGCCTCCGAGGGTGCTCACGGCCGCGAAGTCGCGGGAAAGAGCGGGTTTGGTACCATGACCGGTTCGCGGCGGGCCCTCCCGCCGTGTTTGTGTGCGTAGACGCGAGAGAAAGGCGATGACCGGCAAGGAAGAGAAGATCGAGATGGAAGGAGAGATCACCGAGGCGCTCCCGAGCACGATGTTCCGGGTGCAGCTCGAAAGCGGGCCCTCAGTGCTCGCCACGATCTCCGGGAAGATGAGGAAGCACTACATCCGCATCCTCCCCGGCGACAAGGTGAAGGTGGAGCTCTCCCCATACGACCTCACCCGCGGCCGGATCACATACCGACACCGATGAAAGTCAGAGCATCAGTCAAGCCCATGTGCGAGCGCTGCCGCGTGATCAAGCGGCACGGTCGGACCATGGTCATTTGCACGAACCCCCGACACAAGCAAAGGCAGGGCTAGGACCTTGGCACGAATTGCGGGCGTGAACCTTCCGAACCAGAAGCGGCTCGAGATCGGGCTGACGTACATCTACGGGATCGGCCAGCCGACGGCGCGCAAGGTCGCTGCCGCGCTCGGCCTCGATGCCAACACGAAGATTCGCGACCTCACGGACGAGGAGGTCACGAAGCTGCGCGGTTACATCGACGAGAACCTCCAGGTCGAGGGCGACCTCCGCCGCGACCGTTCGCAGGCGATCAAGCGCCTCGGCGAGATCGGCGCGTACCGAGGGATCCGTCACCGTCGCGGGCTTCCGGTCAACGG
>DATHGN010000080.1:0-5663 GCA_035317565.1 Gaiellaceae bacterium | reverse complement strand
GGCCGTTCTTAGGTAGTTGCGTCCGGCGAGCCCTAGACCTTGCTCCCGTCGATCGCTCCCGCTTATACGCGGAAGGCAGTACCGACGGAAGGAAACACAGAATGGACGTCATCAGGGTTCGCACCCCGAGCACGGCGCACGCACAACGCCTGATCGCCGCACTCGACGGAGAGTTTTCGGCCACGCTTAACGGAGGCAGCCCTTCGACTGAAGTCGAACTTAGGCTGGATAGTGAGACCGCCACGAAGCTGGTTGGGTTGTTCGACGCAGTTGGAGTCTGGCTGAGCGATGGCGGGCTCGATGCCTGTCAGATCGGTTTCGGTGAACGGAGTTACACCCTGCTCGCGGCCCTGCTCAACAAGCCGAATGATGCGGCCGCTTTTCTGCTCGAGCGCACGATCCAGCTCCAGACCGCGTTGGACTCGCGTGTCGTGATTGAGCAGGCGAAGGGAATCCTTGCCGAGCGGGAGGCGATCAGCCCGGACGAGGCTTTCCTGAAGATGCGCGGTCAAGCTCGTAGTCGGCGGGTGAAACTTCACGACTTAGCGGCTGGCATCGTTTCGACAGTCTCTAACCCAGCAGAAGATGGTGCTGCCCGCCAGAGTCACGTCGAAGAGGCCGTGCCGGGCTGATGGATAGTGGAGATCAGAAGAGGGGCGGCGAACGGGAGCGCGTGCCTCCCGCCGAGGTGCGGGGCGTCAGAGCCGATGCTCGCGAGGCGGACGCCGATGAGCGTGCAGTCATTGCCGACGCACGTGAGGCGGATGCCGACGCCCGCGAGGTGACCGCGGACAAACGCAAGGTGAACGCCGATCTGCGCGAGGTCGTGGCGGATGCGCGTGCGGTTGAAGCCGATGCGCGTGAGGTGGATGCGGATGCCCGTCAGCTTCTCGCTGATGTGCGGCAGGCCGATGCTGCCAGTCAGGCTCGCCACGTTGAGGAGCGGATGCGCGCGGCCGACGAGCGCGCGGTAGCCGCAGAACTTCGGTTGGCAGAAGCCAACGTTCACATGCAAGCGGCAAAGGAACACTTGATCGCTGCTGCGAAGCAGACAGCCACGGCAGAACACCGAACTGAGGACGCGGAGCGTCTGATGAGCTTCGCCGACGAGCAGCTGGTCGTGGCGGCCACGAAGCTCGCGGAAGCTACGAGTGACAGTGAGGAATATCAGCGCGCCCTGTTCCACTACACTCAACTTGTCCGGCATCGGATGGCCAATCCGCTGCAGGTCATCGTGGGCGCGGCCGCCACGCTGAGGGCCAGGACTGACCTCCCGATCGACGAACATCTCGCCCTCCTGGACGTGATCGTCAAGGAGGCAGTCGTGCTCGAGCGCATCTGTTTAGCACCGAAGATCATGAACCCGAGCGAAGACACACTCGACCCCACGCCCACGCTGAGCGGGCTTGCATCGACTGCTGCCCCGGGAGGTTCCAGCCGACCCTGAGCGCGCCCTTGACGGCGGGAACGTTGCGCGGGTTCGTTTCCCGCCGCCATGAGGCGGATAGAGGGGTTTCTAATTGTGTGAGCATCCCTTCTCGAAGATCGCGGGTGCTATTTCCTGCTTGAGAAGGAGGGTCGTGCCGGGGAGGTAGCGACCGAGCTTGACCCACGGTCGGATTTTTGAACTGAGAGCCAGCGTGGAGGAGCGCGAACGCCGTATCGGTATGAACGAGGCGTTGTTCCGTGAAGTGAACGAACGGCTCCAAGAACTGGCTGGGGGTTCCGCACACACCCCTGAGAAGCTCGATCTGCAGGAATGGAGGTCCCGATGCGACCGAAGACGCTACCGCAGGGAATCAGGATTCGGCATTCGCGCGGCTGCGACCGCGACCGCTGCCGCTGCACGACGCTCGAAGCGTTCGTGTTCGACAAACGGTCGGACCGGAAGCTGCGGAAGACGTTTACGAACGTGGCCGAGGCGAAGGCGTGGCGCCAGGACGCGCTCGTCGGTGTCCGTCGGCAGACGCTGCGCGCCCCGTCCGCTCAGACGGTCCGGGAGGCCTGGGACGCATGGCTCGCCGACGCGCGGAGCGGCACCGTTCGGAACCGAAACGGACATGCCTACAAGCCGTCGGCGCTGCGCGGCTACGAGCAGTCGATGCGAAACCACGTGCTCGACGAGATCGGCGCCGCGAAGCTAAGCGACGTTCGCCGCGCGCACCTGCAGACGCTCGCGAATCGGCTCGTCGGCGACGGCCTCGACGCCAGCACCGTTCGGAACGCGCTGATGCCGGTGCGGGTGCTGTTCCGCCACGCGCTCGCGCTCGACCTTGTGTCGGTGAACCCGACCGCCGGGCTGGCGCTGCCGGCGGTCGAGGGTCGGCGCGACCGGATCGCGTCGCCTGCGGAGGCGAAGGCGCTGCTCGCGGCGCTCGACGACGTGCGCGATCGGGCGCTGTGGGCGACCGCGTTCTACGCGGGGTTGCGCTGCGGCGAACTGATGGCGCTCCGCTGGGGGGACGTCGACTTCGCCGCCGGGGTGATCCGCGTCGACCGCGCCTACGATCCGAAGGCGCGCGAGTTCGTATCGCCGAAGTCGAAGGCGGGGGTACGGCGGGTACCGATCCCGACCGTGCTGAAGCAGTATCTCGTCGCGATCCGTCGCGCGTCAGGGCTCGTCTTCGGGGGAGACGCCCCGTTCGACTACTGGCGGACCGTCGAGCGCGTGAAGCGCGCGTGGCGCGACGCAGGACTCGAGCCGGTCGGGCTGCATGAGGCGCGCCACACGTATGCGTCGCTGATGATCGCCGCCGGCGTGAACGCGAAGGCGCTCGCGACGTTCATGGGGCACGCTTCGATCACGGTCACGCTCGACCGCTACGGGCACCTGATGCCGGGCAGCGAGGACGAAGCGGCCGGGATGCTCGACCGATACCTAACTGGCGCGGTTGCTGGCGCGCAACTGGCGCGATCCGCGCAACCAAGCCGTTAGAGCGAGGGATGCCGCGGTCTTGAAAACCGCTGACCGTCGCAAGGCGGTCCGTGGGTTCAAATCCCACCCCCGCCGCTACCGAGTCAGAAGGCTTCTGATTCTGGACGCGCTCTTGGTCGACCGCTCGGCATTCGACGTTCACCCAGACGTTCGGGCCCCGGAGGGCTGCGAGTGGACAGGCAGAGCGCCAGGGAACGGTCCCGATTCCACTGGAAGCTCGAGCAGGAAGGTTGAGCCCTGCCCCTCGCTCGATTCGACCCAGATAGTTCCCCCCATGCGGTGGACGAGCTCACTGCAGATGTAGAGGCCGAGCCCCGTCCCGCCGACGCCTCGCGTCATCTGCGGGTCAAGGCGATAGAACTTCTCGAAGATTCGGGCCAGCTCGTTGGACGGGATGCCGATGCCTTCGTCCTTCACGTAGAAGATCACCGTCTCTTCCTCGGACGACTGTCCCGACTGTAGTCCGACCTCAATTCTGCCGCCGTCAGGCGAGTACTTCATCGCATTCTCGATCAGGTTCACGATGACTTGCCGAACCTTGTCGCGGTCAGCCGCAACGAAAGGCACGGACTCGGGAGCAACCGGTTCGATCGAGATCTCCGGCGGAGCGTGCGCCCGCGCGGCCTCGACGGCCCGTTCGACCAGTTCGACCGGGTCGAATGGCTCCGAGCCCAGGTCGACCCGTCCTGAGTCGAGCTGGTTCGCGAGCAGAATCTCGTTCACGATCCGCCCCAGCCGCTCTGATTCTTCCGCGATCAGCGAGACGAACCGCTCGCGGCCTGCCTCGTCGAGCGCGAAATCGTGACGGAGAAGCGTCTGCGCGGCTCCATATACAGCGGCGAGCGGCGTCCGCAGCTCATGGGAAGCGGTGGCGATGAAGTCGGCCTTCAACTCCTCGAGTTGGCGGCCCTCCGTCACGTCGCGGAAGGCGTAGACCGTCCCGCCGAAGAACTCGACGCCCGAGATCGCGATCCACCGCTCTCCCTGCTCGATCTCGATCGGGATCATCACTTCGGGGTGACCCGGAGCGGGTGAGGTCGAGACGGGGATCGAATCGACGGCCTCGCGCCAGCCGGGTATTACCTCTGCCGGAGGGCGCCCGAGGACGGCGGCCGAGGCAATTCCCGTGATGCTCTCGGCAGCAGGGTTCCAGAGCCGCACGACGTCGGCCCGATCGAGGAGGAGGACGGCGTCGGCGACATATGTGAGCACGCGGGCGGCGTCGGCACGCTCCTCGACCTCGAGGTAGAGACGCGCGCGATCGATCGCGATGCCTATCCGCGCTGCCAGATCCTCAGCCAGCGCAAGCTCGTCCGCACCGTACTCCGTCCCGTCTGCGCTATGAGCCAGCGTGAGGGCACCCAGCGGCCGCCCTCGACTCGTGAGGGGAACGCAAATCAGCGAGACGACATCGTCGGGGAGTCCAGGTTCGACGAGCTCCTCGTTCAGGGACTCGCGGTGGGCCAGCGCCGGGGTCACGAGGTGGCGCCCAGACTTGATCACGGCTTGCACGAAGCCGTCCGGCTCCCGGGCAGGGACCGCACCGCGCGGTTCCGCGCGCGCAACTCCCACCCGCCTCAGTTCCCCGCTCGCCTCGAGAACGTCGACGGCGCACCAATCAGCGAGATCGTGAACCGCCAATTCGACCACGCGCTGGATGGATGTCTGCGTGTCCATCGCGGCGCCGAGAACGTCACCGGCCTCGCGTAGGAAATCAAGCCGGTGCTGGCGGACGGTTCGCAGGTTGGCGGCAGCGCGCTCGGCGGCGCGCAGCTGTTCTCGCTCGTCATCGGCTCGCTTGCGCTCGCTGATGTCCACCAGAAACGTCTGGGCATAGAGCGCCTTTCCCACGGCATCACGGACCGTTGCGGTCTCCTCACGGACCCACACGACCCGCCCATCGCGAGCAACGAGCCGGTACTCGCAACGGAACCGGCCGCCGTCAGCGTCCGCACGCTTGTGTCCATCGAGCACTTTCTCGCGGTCGTCTGGATGGAGAAGTCGCGAGAAGAGCTCTGGTTGCGCACTCCACTCTGCAGGCGAGTAACCGAGCATCGCGTCCACCAGCGGGCTGATGTACACACAGGAGCTCCGGTCACCTGGTGCAGACAGCCACGTCAAGAGCGGGAGGTTTTCAGTGAGGGCTCGAGACTCCGCGTCCGCCTGCCGGAGCTGCTCGCGTAAGCGTGTGGTCTCAGCGCGGGTGCGGTCGCGTTCGGCTCGACCCCATATTCGTCCGGCCGTGAGGGCCACGAGCACGGTGAGTAGGAGCGCGAGCGCGGACAGCCCGCCCGACGCATCGGTCGCCAGCCACGTCACCACAGTCACGCCGCCCACGATCGCAAACGCGATTACCGCGACAAGGAGAAAACGAACTGGAGACCGGGCGGGTCCGAACACGAGCGACGCGTGTGAGCCTAACTCCGCGATCCCGATGTCACAAGGCGATTCATTGAATTCGGACAGTGCTCGCTCCCAACGGCGGCGTCATTCCTCGAAGGGAGTCATTTCGCTCTAGAAGGCCGTTTTCATTCTTCCGCGGAGTGCCCTCAACGCCCGGCAGCACGATGCTCTAGCCCGTGGGGGCGCTCCCGTGGGTTCAAATCCCACCCCCGCCGCTCTACCTGAACCGAATTCGGCTAGGGAAGGGCAAGCAAGAGATACGCGTGGACCCTGTCGTCCTTCCCCTTGATCCGCAAGCCGGACCGCTCCTCGACGACTGCGCCCT